>DATJVT010000305.1:0-3166 GCA_035501695.1 Terriglobia bacterium
CTTCGGGTCCCCGGCCCACCCTCGCTGAGCGGCGGGCGTTCACGGACAAGTTCCGCATCGCCCGCAGTGAGGAAGCGCGCAAACTCTACCCGGTGGAGATCCACCAGGAAACCCTGGGCGGCGTGCGCTGCGACATCATCAAGCCGCTTCAGCCCCCCGCCTCGAAGCAGGACCGGGTGCTCATCAACGTGCACGGCGGGGGCTTCAATTCTGACTCGGGTTCTCTGGTGGAGGGAACTCCCATCGCCTATCTTACCGGCACCACGGTCGTCTCCGTTTACTACCGGCTGGCGCCGGAATATCCCTTCCCCGCCGCCGTGGACGATACGGAGGCGGTTTACAAGGAACTCCTGAAGACGCACGCGGCGGCCAAGATTGGATTGTTCGGCACCTCGGCGGGCGCCATCCTGACGGCCGAAACCGCCGTCCGGCTGAAGCGCGACGGCCTGCCGCTGCCCGGCGTCCTGGGAGTCTTCTCGGGCACGGGCGACCTGAGCCGGGCGGGGGACTCGCTGGCCCTGTATACCGTGCAGGGGTTGGGGGGGCTGCTGGAACCGCCCACCAAAGCGCCCCACAACTCCGAATACATCGGCTCGACCGACCCCAGGGACCCCGTGCTGTCGCCGATTTTCGCTGATTTAAAGGGATTTCCACCCACCCTGCTGGTGACCAGCGTCCGCGACCTGCTGCTCAGCGGCACGGCGGACCTGCATCGAGCCCTGCTGCGCGCCGGAGTGGACGCCCAACTGGTGGTATTTGAGGCGCTGCCCCACGCCTTCTGGTACGACTACCATTTGCCGGAGACCAGGGAAGCCCTGGACATTATGGCGCAATTCTTTGACAGGAAACTCGTTGGCCGCTGACGTGCATCGGCGCGCCAACCGGCCTCATTCCGGGCCCACGGGCACCATCGGGACGAATCAGGCGGCCGGCAGACTCTCGCGCTGCAAGCCTTCGAAGTGCGGCGCAGGCGGGGAAGATGGTAAGATGATGGACTTTGAAGCGACGGTGAACTCATGTCTCTGATGCTGAAGGAAATTCTGGAGCAGCCCCAGGCTTTGCGGGCGACGTTTCGAGCCGAGCGCGCGCATGCCCTGGAGTTCATGAAATTCGCGCGGCAGCAGAACTTCCGCCTCGTGGTGCTCGTGGCGCGCGGGACTTCCGACAATGCAGCGCGATTCGCGAGATACCTGACGGAGATCACCACGGGCATCCCGGTGTCGATGGCGGCGCCCTCCGTGCATACGCTGTACCGAACCAAGATGGACTTCCGGCAGACCCTGGTGGTTGGCATCTCGCAGTCAGGTGAGGGCACGGACATCAACCTGGTGCTCGAGGCGGCAAAGCGACAGGGCGGCTACACGGTGGCCATCACCAACGAGAAGGACTCGCCCATGGCCAAGCTGGCCGACGAAGTCTTCCTGGTGCATGCGGGACGGCAGCGCTCCGTGGCAGCCACCAAGACATACACGGGCCAGCTCATGATCTTCTACCTGCTGGCGGCCGCCCTGGGCACTGCGGTCACCATGGAAAGTGTCAGCGGCATCCCCGACCACGTCACGGAAACCCTCCAGCTCATCCCGGCCCTACGGGAGTTGGTAGAGCGTTATCGTTACATGAACCATTGCGTGGTGGTGGGGCGCGGCATCAACTACGGCAACGCTTTTGAGCTTTCGCTGAAGCTCATGGAAACCTGCTACGTGATAGCCGAGCGTTTCTCGGCGGCGGACTTCGTGCATGGTCCCATCGCCCTCATCGAGCAGGATTTCCCCGCGTTTGTTTTCATGCCCCCCGGCAAGGCTTTCAATAACCTCCGCGAATTGTCCGGGCGACTGCGTAAGTTGCATGCCGAAGTGGTGGCGATCACCGGGCCAAAGGCGGACATTCCCTCGGCCACCCGGGTCATTCGCGTGCCCGGCGAACTGCCGGAAATCTATACCCCCATTCCGTACATCATCCCCGGACAGATTTTTGCGGCGCTTCTGGCGGAGATCAAGGGACTTGACCCCGACAAGCCCCGGTCTTTACGGATTGTTACCCAGACGATTTAGACGCCCTCACGAGGACGTTTGCTACCTCACCATCCTCCCAGGGAGGAAGCAGGACTCAATCCTTGCGGTAAGGGAAGGTCCTGTTCCTCCCCAAGTCATATGGCCGGCCGATTCTCTAAGACGGCGATGGCGGAAAGTGGCGCGCGAGTGACCCATGACCCTTTGCCGGCGGTCCGAGCTAACGGCCGGCAACTGGCTCAACTCTTCCAGAACCTGCTCGGCAACAGTATTAAGTTCCACGCCTCGGAACCACCCCAGATCCACGTAGCCGCGCAACGCCTGCCTTCCGAATGGGTCTTTTCCGTGCAGGAAAACGGCATCGGGATCGAACCGCAGTACGCCGACCGGATCTTCGAGGTCTTCCAGCGCCTACACACACGCAGCGAGTACCCGGGCAGCGGAATCGGCCTAGCCATCGCCAAGAAAATCGTGGAACGCCACGGGGGACGGATCTGGGTCGCCTCCCAGCTTCACCAGGATGCGAGATTCTTCTTCACCCTGCCGACTTGACGCAACATGGCCAGGGGACGGCTGCTCCCATTCGCGGCCACCGATTTGTCAGCCTTGTGGCGCCGGGAATGGCCGCCCGGCCACCTTAGAGTTCTCTGAACTTCCAGGATTACTCAAGTCTAACCTTACTCCTGCCGAAGAATTGTTGCAGGTGCCTTCGCGCCCGGGGAGGAGTAGCTGCTGCGGTGCGTGGTTCGAAGATTCCACCTGATCAAGGTGCTCAATGGCTGCAACCATACCCAACCATAATCAGGCCGTCGGCTTCCAGCCTCATTCTATGCCTGCGGCAGGGCTTCAGGAAGCTGACCTCGCCTCCCCCTACGGCCTTGCCCCGCCCAGCGAGCCACTGGAAGTCCGGGCCCAGCAGCTCGCATGGTTAGTGGAAGTCAGCACAATGCTGGCTGCCGCGTTGGATATAGATTCCGCATTGAACACAATTTTGTCGCGTCTGGCAGACCGCGAGCGGCTGAGCTCAGTTCGAATCTATCGATCGGATGATGAGACGGGCAAACTCATCCCTGTGGCATCCGCGAGGGGAAGCGGGGACACTCGACACGTCGTTTCCCTCCAAGAGTCTGACTTGCTGGCCCGGACAGTCCGGAACA
>DATJVT010000306.1:0-5648 GCA_035501695.1 Terriglobia bacterium
GTCATCGCCAACAACGTGCTGCACCACGGCGCCCTGCGGCAACTCTTGGTGGATTTGGGCGGCCATGGAGAGGGCGTGGTGCTGAAGGACAATCCGGGCAGCCTTTCCCATGAAGCCGGCAGCGGGGGATAGGGAGTGCGACGCGCCGGACTCATAGGCGTTAAACTAATGGACCATGCGAGCCCTTTTGGAGTGGGGGAGCAGCAGTTCCCGCCTTCTCCCATCATCCTATACGGCCAAGTATGAAGCGACGGAGGAAAGCGGGAACTGCTGCTCTCGCACTCCAAAAAAATGAAGCAGCAACTTGCTCCGGCCCATCAGCTTTCAACAAACGTCTTCAGCCGGGACAATGCCTGATCCCATTGGGCGGAAACGAAGTCGAGATATTTCCGGATCTCCTCCACCGGCTTGGGATCAAACGTGAAGTGGTTCTCGCGGCCCGCCCGGAAGCTGCGCACGATCCTGGCTCGCTCCAGCACGCGCAGATGCTTGGTAATCGCCTGCCGGCTCAGATTGGAGCCCGCCGTCAATTGGGAGATCGAGCGTGGCTGGCCGCGGCAGAGCTCCGCCACCAGCGCCAGCCGCGTCCGATCGCCCAGCGCCGCAAAAACCGGGGCGGGAGCCTTGCCCTGGGCAGGTCTGCCGCTAGGATTTAGGCGTGACATAGCTCTCGATATTCTTCATTTGCTCTGTCCAGCCGCCGTCATTCATACGGAATGCCTCTGCACGGCGCGCGCTGGGGATCTTGTCAAAACCGGACTCGGTAAGTAAAAGCAACGTACCGGTGGCAGTCTTCTCCAGCCGGAATTCAACCAGGGTTGGTGTTTCCTTCGAATAATCGATTTTGGGATCTACCGAATAAGGGTGCCAGGAGAAAGAAAAGAGCTTCTCGGGATCCATCTTCTGCACTGCGGCTTCCCATTTGACGTGCTCGTAGCCCGGGTGGGTGATATGGCCATGAGAGACTTGGCCCGGCACGAAGGGGCCTTCCAGCTTCACGCGAAACCACTCGCCGAATTCCCGGTAATCCGTCAGGGCGCGCCAGACCCGCGCCACCGGCGCCTTGAGTTCAATACGCTTCTCGATGCGGTCATTCATTTTATGCAACCTCCGGGTTGCATATTAGTCGAGCGGGAGACAAAATGCAACCCTGTCGTTGCGCTTTGTTCGCGAGGGTGCGCTTAGGAGCGATCCTGCCAGCTTCGGCATCAGAGGGGGGCAAAACCCTTAGCGGGTAGCACCCCAATCACATTGGCATCAGCGGAAGGGAGCAGCTTTGCGGCCGCACTCAAAAGCGCCTCCGCCGCAAGTGCCCCTTGCTTGGCGGAAAATGGCTGTGCCGAAAGCAGCTTGGGACGGTACACTGGTAACAAAGGAGGGGCACCAACATGGCAACGGAAAAAGCGACTTTCGGGGCGGGGTGTTTCTGGGGGGTGGAGGCGGCGTTCCGCCAGATTCCGGGCGTCACCGGTACCGCGGTAGGTTTTATGGGAGGGGACCTCAAGAACCCCAGCTATCGTGACGTTTGCACGGACCAGACGGGGCACGCGGAAGTGGTGGAGGTCACCTTCGACCCGGCGCGCGTATCCTACAATGAATTATTGAAGGTCTTCTGGGAGAATCACGATCCCACCCAATTCAACCGGCAGGGGCCCGATTACGGCAGCCAATATCGCACTGCGATTTTCTTCCACTCGCCCGAGCAGGAAGCCGCGGCCCGCGCATCCAAGGAGGAACTCGAGCGCTCGGGAAAGTACCGCCGGAAAATCGTGACGGAAATCACTCCGGCGTCGGAGTTCTGGCGGGCGGAGGAATACCACCAGCAGTACCTGGAAAAGCGCGGCATGGCGAGTTGCCACATCAAATAAGGCGCCCGTCTACCACCCTGGGATACTATTTGCCAGATTTGTTGCGCAACGAAAAGAGTAATGCAACACAGAGGCCACAGAGGGTCACAGAGAAGGCTTTCGTGGTTTTTTCTCTGTGTACTCCGTGGCCTCTGTGGTGAAGCCCTTGCTTGGGTTCTGGGTCGGCCGCACTGCGTCAAATCGTCTTGTATTTGGGGCTCCGCCAAGATAATGTTCCCGCTTTGAGAAGCCCAGCTTGAACCAGGAGATGGAAACACCATGGAATCTTTGGATCCCGCCGTGCTTGAGCGCCTGCGCGCGATAAATTCCCCCACCGTCTCGAACGCCATCGAGGTCTTCGATGTGCGGCCACGCAACGAGGGATTCATGCGGCCGGAAATCAAATGCGTTTTCCCCCGCCTGGGCGTGATGGTGGGCTATGCCGTGACCCTCAAGATCCAGACGGTAACGCCCGGAGCGAAGGGCTCGGCCATTCCGCACAGCGTTCATTGGGAGGACGTTCTGAAGGTCCCGGCGCCGCGCGTGGTGGTGGTGGAAGACCTCGACGATCCACCCGGCCTGGGTTCCTTTTGGGGGGAAGTCAACGCCAACATCCACAAGGCTCTGGGCTGCGTCGGAACCGTTACCAACGGCTGCGTGCGCGATCTCGACGAAGTGGAACCCCTCGGCTTCCATTTCTTCGCCGGCCACGTGGCGGTCTCCCACGCCTACGTTCATATCGTGGAAGTGGGAACTCCCGTGCGCGTCGGCGGGCTGACGGTGCGGCCCGGCGATCTCCTGCACGGGGACCGGCACGGCGTGACCAGCATTCCACTTGACCTCGCCGCACGCATCCCCGAGGGCGTGAAGGTAGTGGACACGATGGAGCGGCAGATCATCAACTACTGCCAATCATCTGAGTTCACCGTCGACGGTCTCATCGCCCTTTGGAATCGCTTGCGGCCCTGATCGGACCCAACCCGGTGTACAATGGCGCTTCTTGTGCCAACAGACATTTCTTGTAAAAGGGAGAAGCGAATATGCGTAAGGCAGTTTGGTTAGTGGCAAGCTGTTTGGGAGTTGTGGTGCTCTTGGTCGGGATGATAACCACTCATCCCTTTGCGGCGCCGCAAGGGGATCTGGACAAATATGGGCCGAACGACCGCACCCGGCCGGAGCCGCCCATCATCACTGCCGGGACCGCGAGCACGCAGGAGCAGGCGGGGCGTCCCCCCTCGGATGCCATAATCCTCTTCAACGGGAAGGATCTGTCGAACTGGGAAAGCCTCAAGGGCGAGCCCGCAAAGTGGACGGTGGGAGACGGCTATTTCCAGGTTGCGCCCGGAACGGGGGATATCAGAACCAAGGACGGGTACGGCGATTGCCAATTGCATGTGGAATGGGCTTCCCCCAACCCGCCCAAAGGGACGGACCAGGATCGTGGCAACAGCGGAGTCTTCCTGCACAGCCTCTACGAGATCCAGGTCCTCGATTCCTATGACAACGTGACCTATGCCGACGGGGAAGCCGCTGCCGTTTACGGCCAGCATCCGCCCCTGGTCAATGCCGCACGGAAGCCCGGGGAGTGGCAGACCTACGACATCGTTTTCCACGAGGCCCACTTCGATGCCGATGGCAAGGTTGTGCAGCGCGCCAACGTTACCGTGTTCTTCA
The DNA here is from genome assembly GCA_035501695.1 of Terriglobia bacterium. GTDB lineage: Bacteria > Acidobacteriota > Terriglobia > UBA7540 > UBA7540 > Bog-366. The sequence goes on from DATJVT010000306.1 coordinate 3,522, forward strand.
ACGGCGTGCTGGTTCAGGACCACGTGGAAATGACGGGGCCCACCGCGCACCACGCCCGTCCACCTTATAAGCCCGTCGGGGAAAAGGCTCCTTTGGAATTGCAGGACCACCACCATCCGGTGAGGTATCGCAACCTCTGGATTCGGGAGCTCAAACCCGGGCAGTAGCGAAGTACCATTATCCAGTGACTTGAATTGAGGTCCGACCGTGTCCCACACGTCTGCGGCGGGAAATTACTCCTTGTGGATCGTGCCGGGAGGTGAGGCGTACGACCGCCTCTCGAGAATTATCTACGGGCTGGGCGCCCTGAACGGGGCGCCGGATTTCTGCCCGCACGTGACGTTGCTGGGGCGCTTGGTGGGTCCGCCGCGCGAGTTGGCGAGCCAAGCGCAGCGTGTGGCCGCGACGCTGCGGCCTTTTATGATTCGGTTGGAGAAGATCGACTTTCGCGACGAGTACTTTCGCAGCTTGTTCGTTCACGCCGTTCTGAATGAGCCTCTGCGCAACGCCCACGAAGCCGCCTGCCAAGCCATGGCCCGAAGACGCGAGCCGCCATTCATGCCCCACCTCAGCCTCCTCTATGGGAATTTCCAGCGGTGCTTTAAGGAAGAAGTTATCGCCGAGCTGGGGCCCCGGCTAGAGACCCGGTTCAAAGTGCGAAGCCTGCACCTCTACCGGACCCAGGGCGACCCGCGCAGGTGGCGGCGACTGGCGAGTTTCGGCCTGAAGTAGAAAGGACGGTTTGCCATGCTGGTCGTTCATGTGCACGTGCGAGTGAAACCCGATTGCATCGAAGCCTTCAAGGAGGCAACGATCGCGAATGCGCGCGCGAGCCTTATGGAACCGGGAATCGCGCGTTTCGATGTGGTGCAGCAAAACGACGATCCTGCGCGGTTCATTCTCGTCGAGGCCTACCGGAGCGTGGAGGCAACTGCGGCTCATAAAGCGACCGCCCACTACGCTGCTTGGCGCGACCGGATGGAATCCCTGATGGCGGAGCCGCGCTCGAGTGTGAAGTTCACCAACGTGTTCCCAGGTGAGGAGGGCTGGTGAGAAGGGCAGGGGTCAGGGACCAGAGGCTCCTGGCATTACTGGGCTTGTTCTCCAACCCCGCCGAATGCCCTGACAACTGAAACCTGACAACCGACACCTCACACCTGAAACCTATGAGTTTTGAATTCAGCACCGCCACCCGCATTGTCTTCGGCGAGGGCGCCGTGCGCCAGGTTGCACCCGCGGCCCGACTGATGGGCCGCCGTGCGTTGACCGTTACGGGAATGACTGGTGCAAATTCCGAGTTTTTGCGCTCCGGTCTATCTGTGGAGGGAGTATCCGCTTGCACGTTCGCGGTTGAGGGCGAACCTACGGTCGACTTGGTTTGCCGTGGAGTGGAGCTGGCGCGACGTGAAAAATGCGACGTGGTCATCGCCCTGGGCGGAGGCAGCGCCATCGACGCGGCCAAGGCCATTGCGGGCCTCCTCAACAATCCCGGCGATTTGATGGACTATCTGGAGGTGGTGGGCAAGGGCAAACCTCTCCAAAACCCCGGCGCACCGTTCGTTGCCATTCCCACCACGGCGGGGACGGGGGCGGAGGTTACCCGCAACGCGGTCCTGGGCGTGCCGGAGCGGCAAGTCAAAGTCAGCCTGCGGAGCCTGTTCCTCTTGCCTCGATTGTCAGTGGTTGATCCGGAACTCACCTTCGATCTGCCGCCGGCGGTTACCGCCAGCACCGGACTCGACGCGCTGACACAGTTGATTGAGGCCTATGTCTCGATCCGTGCCAATCCCTTGACCGACGGCTTCTGCGAACAGGGAATCCCACTGGCGGGGCGGGCGCTCCGGCGGGCGTTCCACCAGGGACATGACGCGGCAGCGCGGCACGACATGTCGCTCGCGGCGCTGCTCAGTGGGTTGGCCCTCGCCAATGCGGGTCTGGGGGTTGTGCACGGATTCGCCGCTCCCCTGGGGGGAAGGTTGCATGCGCCCCACGGGGCAATTTGCGCGGCGATCCTGCCCTTTGGAATGGAGGTCAACCTGCGCGCCCTGCGGGCACGAGCGCCCCAAAGCGATGCGTTGCGCCGCTATCAGGAGGTGGCGCGCATGCTCAAGGGCCGCGACGACGCCG
>DATJVT010000307.1:0-3074 GCA_035501695.1 Terriglobia bacterium
AATTCCATCGCCATGGTGGACCAGGATATCTTCCTCTTCGATGGAACGTTGCGGGATAACCTGACGATGTGGGACGCCACGGTGGAACATTCGGCCCTTGTGCAGGCCGCCCAGGACGCGGGCGTTCACGACGAGATAACGAGCCTGCCGAACGGCTACGATTTCTGGCTAGAGGAGGGTGGGCGGAACTTAAGCGGTGGCCAGAGGCAACGCCTGGAGATCAGCCGCGCCCTCGTCAGCAACCCGCGCATACTTATTCTGGACGAAGCCACCAGTTCGCTCGATGCCTACAGCGAGAAACACGTGGATGACAGCGTGCGCCGGCGCGGCGCCACGTGCTTGATTGTGGCCCATCGTCTCAGCGCGATCCGCGATGCCGATGAGATTATCGTCCTGGAACGCGGTGAAGTGGTACAACGCGGCACCCACGAGGAAATGATCCGGGTGGACGGTCCCTATCGGAGACTCATTGAAGCGGTTTAGGCGCGCATGGATATCGCGAAAACAATGCGGCTGGAGGAACAAGGGGTAATCCTGGACTTGCAGCCTGGGGTGCCGCTCTCCCTCGAGGCCCCGGAGAATATCTGGGTCGTGTTGGAGGGAAAACTCGACCTCTTCCTGGTGGAGATGCGCGATGGCGATCACTCGGGCGCCCGGCATCATTTCATACGTGTGGAAGCGGGAAATCCCGTGATGGGATTTGGCAAGCTGCCCGATGCCGGTTTTGGAGTGATCGCCAACCCGGCGGTGGGCTCGAAAGTACTCTGTCTGGAACGGAAACAACTCCAGCAGGCAGCCTCGGGTTCGCCAGAGTCTGTCCTGCCCTTGATCGATAAATGGGTGGAGAATCTGGGCGTGGCCGTGGCCCATAAGCCTGCCCCCAAGGACTTCCACATCTTAACGCCGGGCGCCAAGCTTCTGGTCGAGGGTAAGCCCTCCGCCATCCTCCCACTGGCGGGGGTTGTGTGGATTCGCCATCGCCAGGGAAGCTCATGGCTATTGGCGGATGATCAGATGCCGCCCATTGAGTCCGGGAGGTTCTTCCCGGTAAGCCGGCTGGCGTGGCTCCATTCGGCACCACCGGCACAAACGGAATGCTTCAATACGCGAGACTGGCTGGTGGCTGACCCGCAGTGGCAGGGCTTACGTCATTTTCAGGAACAGGTTTTTGCCTATCTTGTTGTCCAATGGCGTAGAAATGACCAAAAAGAGAAGGCGCGTTTGCAGGCGGCGGCGGAAGCCGACGCGAGTGTTTTCGAGGCCGCTCTGTACAAGCTCGCCGGAACGTTGCGTGGTGGGGAAAAAACACTTTTGGAGGCAGAGAGTGGCGTGCTCGATCCACTGTTGCAGGTCTGCCGCCTCGTCGGCGACGCCACCGGCATCCAATTTCCCCTCGTACCTCGCGCCCTCGAAATCATCAAACAGCGGGAACCCGTGAACGCCATCGCCCAGGCTGCCCGGGTGCGAACGCGCCAGGTGATGCTGAAGGGTGCGTGGTGGCACCAGGAAAGCGGACCCATGGTAGGCTTTCTTGACCCTGACAAGCGCCCGGTCGCGCTGCTGCCAGGACGGCGAGGTTATCAGCTCTATGATCCAGGCACGCGCGCACAAACTCCCCTTGATGAAGAACTCGCCGCCAAACTCCACGGCTTTGCCTATGTCTTCTATCGCCCTTTCCCTTCCAAGGCGCTGACCCTCCGCGATATCCTTGCCTTCGGACTTAAGGATTGTGGAGGCGACGCTGCCACCGTCCTCCTCATGGGAATCGCCGCCGGCCTCTTGGGCCTGGCCACCCCGGTCTTTACCGGCATTATTTTTGACACAATCATTCCCGGCGCCCAGCACGCCACCTTGGCGGAGTTCAGCATATTCCTGGTAATCAGCGCCGTGGCGACGGCGTTATTCACGCTCACCCGCAGCCTGGCAACCCTTCGCCTGCAAAGCAAAATGGAGGCCACGATTCAGGCGGCCGTGTGGGACCGCCTGCTGGCTCTGCCGGTACCCTTCTTCCGGAATTTTACTTCCGGCGACCTGGCCCGACGGAGTTTGGGTATCAGTCAAATTCGCGAAGCGCTCACCGGGTCCGCTCTTTCTTCCATCCTGACCGGGATATTTTCGATCACGTCGGGCGCCCTGATGTTTTACTACAGTTGGCGCCTGGCCTTGATCGCCGCCGTGCTGGTGCATGGTTCCTTCCTCGTATTTACGTTCTGTGGCTGCCTGCAAGTGAGAATTCTTCGAGACGTGTCCACTCTGGGCGGGCGCATTTCGGGCATGACGTTGCAGTTCATTAACGGCATCGCGAAATTTCGGGTGGCCGGAACCGAAGCCCGCGCCTTCGCGGTTTGGGCACGCGAGTTCGCAAAACAACGAGTGCTCTCGATGCGGGCGAGAAAGATATCCAACCTAGTTTCGATTTTCGATTCGGCATTCCCAGTGCTGGCCTGGGCGGTCATCTTCTATTGCGCCGCCTCGCTGATGACGACCTCCGGCGCCCCGGTGCTTACAACCGGTGAATTCCTGGCTTTTATGGCCGCCTTTGTGCAATTCAGCACCGGGGCACTGGAGTTGAGTTCCGCGGTGATCTCCGTGCTCAACGTAATCCCGCTCTACGAGCGCGCCAAACCCATTCTCACCTCGCTGCCGGAGGTTTTGAACACCCAGACCGCTCCCCCGGAATTAACCGGGAGCATCGACATTCACCACGTGAGTTTTCGTTATCGAGATGAAGGGCCTTTGGTCCTGCGCGATCTCTCCCTGAGTATTCCCCCAGGTAAGTTCGTGGCTTTTGTCGGCCCCTCGGGGAGCGGGAAGTCCACCTTATTCCGCCTGCTCCTGGGGTTTGAGACGGCCGGTTCTGGCGCGATTTATTTCGACGGGCAGGACCTGGCCGATTTGGATGTGCAGGCCGTGCGAAGACAAATTGGGGCTGTCCTGCAGAATGCCAAGCTGATGACGGGAAGCATCTTCCGGAATATCGTGGGGGACGGCACACTCACCATTGATGACGCTTGGGATGCGGCGCGGTTGGCGGGACTGGAGGAGGATCTCAAGGCAATGCCCATGGGGATGCA
>DATJVT010000308.1:0-2383 GCA_035501695.1 Terriglobia bacterium
ATTTCTCGCGGTGAAGCGACGACGCCATCCACGCCCGCCGCCTGAGCCAGCCGCGCCAAGCGAAGCACGACTTCTTCCGCCGAGCCTTGGAATCCCACTTCCTTCAGGTCGTCGGCGCCCAGGCTGGTCAGGGCCGTGACGGCCAGCACGCGTGCCGGTGCCGCCCCAGTGGTCTTCGCGGCCGCGCACACACCCTCCACGGCCGCCTCCATCATCTTGCGCCCGCCTGAGGCGTGAACGGTCAGCAGGCTTACGCCCAGCATCCCCGCCTGGTACACGGCGCCGCGGACCGTATTGGGAATATCGTGAAATTTGAGGTCAAGAAAAACCCTCTCGCCCTGGGCCAGGAGTTGGCGGGCCACTGCGGGACCCTCCGCCGTGAAGACCTCCTTGCCCACTTTGAACATCCCCACGTGGCCATGCAGCTTCTGCGCGAGTTGCAATGCGGCGCTGGCGCCTGGGACGTCCAGCGCTACGATTAATTTTTCGCTGGCCAGCATACCTGCCATTCTAGTGGAAGGCCCGAAAAAGTTGAAATGGAATCTTGGGCCGGGGCTCGGGGTTCGGCACCGCCCTACCATCCGGATTGAATCCAAAGGGCCCTGAGACTCATCTAAGAGCAGTGGTTTAACCGGCACGCAAGCAAGGAGGATGGAATGGGAGCGACAGCAGCTCAAGTAGACAGTCACGAGCACCTTCTGGGCCGCCTGGCCCAAGCGCGTTCGATGACGGATGACCTGTTTAGAATCGTACGTACGGAAGCTCTGTACGACCGCCCCATTCCCGAAAGGCATCGAATTGTTTTCTACATCGGCCACCTCGAAGCCTTTGACTGGAATCTGATCGCCGATCAGGCGCTGGACCTCGGGCCCGCGCACAAGGTATTCGATCGTCTGTTTGCCTTCGGCATCGATCCGGTCGGCGGCGGGTTGCCAACGGACCAGCCGGCTGACTGGCCCCGCTGGGAGGATGTCCGCGCGTACTGCGAACAGGTGCGGCAGCAGCTTGACGGTATCCTCTGCGACGATGCCAACCTCGCCGCGCGTTGGAAGTATTCCCGTGAAACCATCCTGAACGTGGCGATTGAGCATCGGCTGATGCACGCCGAGACTCTGGCGTACATGCTGCACCAATTGCCAACCGAGAAGAAAGTTCGGCCTGCCAACTACCGTCCCCTCCAGGCCTCCTTGGCCGGACCTCCTACCGATACGAGAATGGTCGAAATCCCCGCTGGCCCTGCGACCTTGGGCATTTCCCGGCGCAGCAGAACGTTCGGCTGGGACAACGAGTTTCAGTCTAACGCGGTGGACGTTCCCACCTTCGCCATACACGTTTGCAAGATCACCAACGGCGAGTTTCTCAGGTTTATGAACGAGGGCGGCTACGATAATCTCCGCTTTTGGAGCGACGCCGATTGGACATGGGTCAGGGAGCAAAAAATCTGTCACCCGCGTTTCTGGCACCAACGCGAAGGGCAGTGGTTCTATCAGGGCATGTTTGAGGCGGTGCCCCTGCCCCTCGACTGGCCGGTGTACGTAAGCCACGCTGAGGCCTCCGCTTACGCCCGATATGTGGGGCGATCCCTTCCCACCGAGGCGCAATTCCATCGCGCGGCTTACGGATCTCCGGAAGGCGCCGAGCGGGTGTTCCCCTGGGGCGATGCCGCGCCTGACCCCGAGCACGGGAACTTTGATTTCGAGCGCTGGGATCCGGCGGCGGTGGGCAGCTATCCCGCGGGCCGCAGCGCCTTTGGGCTGGAAGACGCCCTGGGAAATGGCTGGGAATGGACTTCCACCCAATTTGCGCCGTTCCCCGGTTTTGAGCCTTTTCCCTTTTATCCCGGTTACTCGGCGAATTTTTTCGACGGCCAGCATTATGTGATGAAAGGGGCGTCTCCGCGCACGGCCGCGTGCATGCTGCGGCGCTCGTTCCGCAACTGGTTCCAGGCCCACTACCCATTTGTTTACGCATCCTTCCGGTGCGTGAACAGCAATTGAAGGGAGCCGATATGCTGGTCCGAGGCGGCGCTACCTACGCGGTCAGTACCTTCGCCGAAGAAGTGCGGGAAGGATTGGGATGTGCAGGCCAGAAAACCCTGCCCTCCAAATACCTCTACGACGAAGTTGGCTCAGCCCTTTTCGAAGTCATTACCAAGCTCCCGGAATACGGGCTGACGAGGGCGGAGGAAAGAATCCTGCGCCGGCACTCCGACGAAATTGCGGAGCGGCTGGGTGCGCCGGGGATGGTGGTGGAACTGGGCAGCGGCAGCGGCAGGAAAACGCGCCGTATCCTGGAAGCGCTGGCGCGTCACCGCTCCATGACCTACTGCCCCATTGAAATATCTTCGACGGCGCTGGTGAGCTGCGAGCGCGAGCTCGATGAC
>DATJVT010000309.1:0-3785 GCA_035501695.1 Terriglobia bacterium
CTTTGGGCACGGAAGGAAACGCGGCACCACGGCCTGGGCCAGCGACTTCGCCAGCCTGCCGGCCATCGGGAAGCCGGCGACCCTTCCCTTCCCGGAGAGCGACTGGAACTCTTATATCTACGTCGCGGACCTGGCGGAGGAAATCTACCAGCTTTCTCTCAAGCCAACTCTGGCTTATCGCACCTACAACACGGGAGGCCACACTCTATCCGCCCCGCAGGTGGTGGCCATGGTGCGGGAACTCTTGCCGGACGCGCAAATCAGCTTCAGCCCCGAAAAGCCGAATTCTCCCTTCATCTACCGCATGGACGATCAGCGCATGCGGCAAGAGGTGGGGTGCCTGCTGCGTCCCATGCGCGATGCAATAAAGGCCCACATCGAAGAGGTTCACCGGCGGGAATCGCACCGGCGAGGGTGAGGGGGGGACGTCAGGCCCTTAGAAACGGACCTGACACCGTCTCATCCCACCGCTTCTCCACTAAAAGCGCAGGCTCAGGCTTGCGGAGCTTTGAACTGCGGCAGCTCGGGTCCGGTTCGGTGCTGACCTCGCCCGGGCGGAGTCGGCGCTACATTCCGCGCTGCCCGCGGCCTGGCCGCGGATGGCCGCCAGCAGGCTGGCGAAGGGCACCTTGTAGGGGCTGGGCTTGCCCTGCCCAAGGCGCCAGTGCGGCGCTTCCTGAAGGTCAGGATGTTTTCTTCACCCTGAGACACTTCCCCCGCCTATCAAAGTACATGCGGACTTGGTTTTCAGTCCATGCCTTCTGCCAACTCCGTTGAATGGACCGCGGGCCGTATTTCTCGAGATGCTGTTCCCAGCCGGCCGCGCATGGAAGTACCACATCGGAGGGCCCCTCTTTGCAAAGGTCATCCCAAGTGATCACGCCCTTGATTGAAAGACGGCAACTCACTCCATAGCCATTCTCATCGTACCCGTCGCAAGCCGTGAAGAGATCCCACAGCATGGAGAACGCAACCATCGCAACCGAGGGTTCCCCCCACTCTGCCCCAAGAACCAACGTCTTTCTTTCGTCAGTGAGGCAGCCAATGAGCATGGGGACTGCCTTCGCTCGGAGCCGGAGGATCTCCCGGTCGACCGGGGTCAGGTCCTCATCTTGCCACCGCTGCGACAGATAGTCATGAGCGTCAGAGTTCAGTTTGGCAATTTCATCGCAAAGAGAATTCGTGGTTTGGCTGCACGCCGGGAGCGAGGTTACCAGCAGGGCAAGTATTGCCGTCAACGTAGTCCTTCGAGTCCATGTCATCAGTTTTCATCCTACGTGCCATGATTTTCACATGGAGGATTTCGCAACGATCGAACATCTCCTTGGCCAGGTGGCGCAGAGCCAGCCTAGCTCTGCAACTCGCGTTTCGCTCGACATCTGTCGCTACCCACTACCCGCCCGCACCGCGCGATATGCGAGTAAACCGGGCACTGACAAACGATCTTCCTCCCCAAGTTTGCTGCTATGTCCTCATACACCTTCTTAATTAACATTGCAAACACCGAAAGTACTTTAGCCGTGCTGGTTATCACGGGTCGTGGCCGTCCTCCGGCAACCACAGGGGTTGCCCCTGCCGATCCGGCACCCGGGAGCGCGAAAGATTCAGCGGCCGCGGATCAACGCGGATTAGCACGGATCAAAAGGTGGAGATTATCCGTGTCCGTCCGTGTTCATCCGTGGCGAGTGGGGTTTGTTGCTCAACTTCCCAGGCCCCCTTCTGGGTCCCCCGACACGCATACGAGCGACATGTGACGTGTGACGAGTTAGGACCGAATCGACCCAGGGGCAGGTCCCCAGCCACGCTTCCCAGCCCCCTCGCGGGTCCCCCGCCACTACCTCGTATCGTCTATCGGCGGACTTTCCAGGAGGTTGAGGGTTTTTACCAACAGGACAACGCACGTTCTCGAGCCGTTGCAAGTCCACCCCCCAAGAGGTTATAACACTTAAGGGTTTGAACGAATGCCAGATCGAGTCCGCTGGAGCTTCCGTTGTTCTGTGCGGCAATCGTCCTCTAGCTCCGCCCAGATTCAGGAGGGGAGAGGATGACTATGAACTCTGTTCATCGAACTCTCACGACGCTTGTGGCCGCGTCGTGTCTCTTTTCCGCTGCCTGGGCAGCAGGACAAATTGACGAGAGATTGGGGTTGTTGGAATCCTACCTCAGGCAGGCCGAGCGCCCTTTATTAGCCAGGAAAACCCTCGGCACGCTTGAGGGGCGCAATGGCACCAAAGGAATCTTCTCCGCCCTTATTGCCTGGGACCCCACCCGGCGAGATGTGCGCGCTTGCGGTGTAGAGGTCCAACTCATAGCTGGCCAGTTGAGTGATAAGGTCTACGTGGACGAGGAATTCGTGCGCCCGGACGAAAGCCGTGGAGTAGTTCTGGACGACAGCCTCAAGCAACTTCTGGGCGATCTCTCCAGACTAATCGACGACAGGGATACCAATCGAGGGTGGTTGGATCCAGGCGCAGGAGGGGCCGGGAACCGCGCCGGGCGCGGGGCGACTGTTTCGGCGCTGAACAGCCCGGCCGAAGCGAGCAGGACGGGCGAAAGACTGCCCACGCCTACATATACGGTTCTCGATGTGGGTTGGTATGAAAAGGACGGAGTGAGGGGTGTTATTATCCAATACCCAGCCCGTCGGCACGAGTTTCTCTTCGAAAATGCAGATTTGGCCGTAGTAAGAAACTTGATCGCCTCGGCCCGTGAAGCATTGGGAGCCACTAAGGAAGGGCGTGGCGTGTGTCCGCCCAGCTTTTCCCCCTGAGCAGGCAGCGAGCGCGGAGGTGTATGCCTCTCTGCACTCCTCCGCGGCCATTCGTCGTTTTGCATTCATAAACCTGTGAACGCCCGGGGTGTCAAGAGCGGCGCCATGGGCGCAATTGTATTCCTTGGCCCAGGGCGCGGCGGACCGGAATTCGCGTACCTGCCAAACGCCGCGGACGAGCGCTGAGAGGCGCGCACTTCCTCGCTACCCCAACCTACGGGCTGCTCGCTTCGGGATGCGGTAGGGGACGAATCCCGTTCCAGCTTGCGGCGAAGCCGCTTTTGGAGTGCGGTAGCTCGCTAACGCTTTCTGAATCGGAAGCTCGCTTCCGATTCTATGGCCGCCAGCAAGCGGGCGGAGAGCAAAGCGGCAGCTCCGCGGCCGCACTCCAAAGCTGCGCAGCCACGGGATGCAGCGGTCGCCCACACAACACTGCCCCGCCTATCCGCCACGCTCTCCGGCCCCCTGGCGGGTCCCCCGACGCTACCTTGCATCGTCGATCGGCGGATTCGGCGGGAGGTTGATGGCTTTTACCACCGGGACCGCAGGCTCGTTTTTCGAGCCGTTGCAAGTCCACCCCCCAAGAGGTTATAACACTTAAGGGTTTCAACGAATGCCAGATCGAGCCGAGCCGCTTCGGTTGCGGGGGATGACGTGGAATCACAGCCGGGGATATGTTCCCCTGGTGGCCACGGCGCAACGCTTTTACGAGTTGAACCCCGGCGTGGAGGTGATCTGGGAGAAGCGGTCGCTTCAAGAGTTTGCCGACCAGCCCATCGACCAGTTGGCGGGGCGGTACGACTTGCTGGTGATCGATCATCCCTGGGCGGGGTTCGCCGCTGCCGCCGGATTGCTCCTTCCCCTGGATGAGCATCTACCCGTGCCATTCCTGGCGGACCAGGCAGCGAATTCCGTGGGCGCTTCGCACCAGAGCTACAACTTCGATGGCCACCAATGGGCGCTGGCCATTGACGCCGCGACGCCCGTGGCGGCATGGCGGCCCGACTTGATTGCC
>DATJVT010000310.1:0-6141 GCA_035501695.1 Terriglobia bacterium
TGCAGAACCTCGTTGTAAATGGAAGAAGTCAGGCCACCCAGGTAAATGTAGATCGCGACCACTATCGCCGACGCAACGACGCTCGCCCAAAACGGCCAGTTCAGCAGGCGCTGAAAGAGAATCGCCATGGCATAAAGGTCCACGCCCGAAACCAGCAGGGCCATGAACGCAAAACAGAGGGCGTTCAAGGTGCGCGTCTTCTCATCGTAGCGCTTGCGCAGAAACTCCGGCACGCTGCGCACCTTACTGCCGTAGTAGAACGGCATCATGAAGACGCCTACAAAGCACATGGCCGGCATCGCTGCCAGCCAGTAAAAATGGTTTACGTACATGCCGTATTTGGCGGCGTTGGCGCAATGGCCCATCACTTCCAGGGCGCCGAGGTTGGCGGACATGAACGCCAGGCCGGTGATCCACCCCGGGATGGAGCGTCCGGAGAGAAAGAAGTCCTCGCTGGTTTTCATTCGCCCGCGCAGGGCGAACCCGATTCCCAATACGAAAACGAAATAGATGGCGATAATCGCGTAGTCAACAGTATGAGGGTGCATAGTCTCCCACCAGTCCGCGCATACTTATCACAGGGGACCCAAAAAGTAAACGTGAGAGTGGTATAGTCTGACCCGATTGCATCGCTGAAGGAGGACCAGCATGGAGAATCTGCAACGCATTCTGAGCGCGCACCCGTTTTTCAATGAAATGCCCGAGAAGCACATCGAGACCGTTACCGGTTGTGTGGCCAACGTGCGGTTCAAGGCCGGAGACGTCATTTTCCACGAAGGGGCGGAGGCGAATCATTTCTACCTGATCCGCGAAGGCAAGGTGGCGTTGCGGATTCATTCCGAACGCCGCGGTCCCCTGACCATCCTGACCCTCGGCGCGGGTGACATCCTGGGGTGGTCGTGGCTCTTCCCTCCCTATCGCTGGAAGTTCTCGGGTCGCGCCATCGAGGAGACGCGCGCCTTCAGCGCCGACGGCAAGTGCCTGCGGGAAAAAGCTGACAAGGACCACGATCTGGGTTACGAACTCCTGAAACGATTCGCCCATGTGGTCGAGCAGCGCCTGGAGGCCACGCGGCTGCAGCTTTTGAACGTCTATCAGGACAAGTAGGGTCGGGACCCGGCGCCTTCCCCTGGCACCGCTGAGCGCGGCTGCTCCCAGCGCCTTGCAGTGCGGTAGCAGCAGCTACCGCCATCCCACAACGGTGCATGCGGCGGCAGGAAGCGGGGAGTTTGAAGGGCGGTAGCTGCTGCTACCGCACTCCAAGGTGGGATTGGCCCATCACCCTTCAGTTCCGCCCCGCCAAGGGCTTCGAGATCTCGTCGAGCAGGTCGGGTTTACCTTCTACGCGCACCAGGTGGGGATATCGTTCTCCGCCGTGGTAGCTCACCGTGCAGGTCTTGTAGTAATCGTCGCTCAAAACCAGGAAGCGGAGGGTCTGTTCGTTCTTCGAGCTGGCCTTCAGCGCGTCGTGGAGCAGGTCCGGGGTAAAAGCGCGATCATTGACCGCCACGATCTTCATGCCTTGCGTGATCCCCGCCTGGTAAGCCCGCGCGCCCACGATGGATTCCTGAACGGCGCCATCGCTCCCCAATTGCAGGCCCAGCGAGTACAAGGCGTCCATGCCTTCTCCGGACCGCCGGCTTCCCCGGTGTTCCGGAGCCTTCTCCGTGTACTCAAGCTTCCAGCCGCCCGTCACGATGCCGCCCACGGGCGCTTCCGGTGAAGTGGAGGTCAGGCGCTCATGGAAAAATGCCGCCCAATTGTAAGGCGCGACGGCTTCGAGCGCCTGGACGAGTTCCTCAAAGGTGTAGGGTTTCAACTCCGGACCCCGGTTGGGACCGCCGTAGAAGCTGCGTGCGAAATCCTCGAACGACTTCCGGCCCTGGGTCTGGTCGTGGATCAGGGTTGCCACCTCCAGCCAGACCAGGTCCCCCTCCGGATAGTAGTCGACGCCCCGCACCCAGTTCATCCAGCCGCCACGGCCGAAGGTCACGCCCTCGACGGCGTCCGCCGTGTCCTGGAGGGGCCGCCAGGTGCGTCCCGGGCGTCCGGGTCCCAGGTCCGCCGCGATGGTGGCCAGATCCTCGCGATATTCCTCGGGCGTCCAGAGTCCGCTGCGCGCCGCCAGCAGCGGGCCGAGATACGAAGTGAGCCCCTCGTAAACCCACAGCAGGTCGGTCTTCATCGGCGTCTCGTATTCGGGGGTGCTCAAATCGGCAGGGCGGCGGAACTTCGCATTCCAGGAGTGGGCAAACTCGTGCCCCAGCAGACCGGCTACGCTGCGGCGACCCTCCGGCGTCAGCAGGGCGCGCTCCTCGGCGCGGCTGTCGTTGCACTCGTGATGCTCCAGTCCGTAGTGCGCCACGTGGTCGCTCAAGGCCAGCAGGAAGTGGTAGTCGCGATAGTGGCGCGTGCCGAAGAGCTTGCCCGCTTCCGTCACCATGTTGGTGAAGCCTTTCTGCGTCTCGGGCGTCATCTCCAGCGCCGCCGCGCTGTCAGCCGCCAGGTCGATTTCGTGGTGGATGGGTTCCCCGGGGGGCGTGACGTCCACGGCGCGGAAGTATTCCCCCGTAATGACCGGTGAATCCACCAACTCTTCCAGCGAGACTGGCTGGAAAGTCACCTCGTCGCCGCCGTCCTTTTCGACGGGCAGCGGGGTTCCGAATTTCCACCCGGCGGGCAGGCGCAGCCTGGCATGGAAGATTATCTTCGCGGCGGGCGTGCCCGCGGGGTAAAACAGGTTGGGGTTCCAGGCGACCACCAGCATTTTGCCGGAGGCGGAGTCATTGGCCGGCTCAATGCAATCGAACTCCGCTTCCAGCCGTTCCGCTCCCGGGGGCACGTCGAGGTGGAAGGTGAATGCATCGGCCAGATCGCGCCGCCAGGGAATGGTCTTGCCTTGGGCCGAGAACTTCAGCCCGGCGACACGGGTGACCGGTCCCTCGGGCTGGTGGGCGCCCGGGATCCACTTGGGAAAGTAAAGGGTGAGAGGGCCGGGCGCGACCGGCATGACCATGCGCGAGTGCAGGATCTTCTGCGGCGCCTGCGTGGCGTCCACCGTCAAGTCGATGGTTGCGGCAGGCTGGGCGAGTGCGGTGACTGCACCCAGAATGGCAAGCTCAAACACAAGGATGGGTAAGCGGGAACGGGTGGAGTTCATCAAGTTGTCCTTTGCCGAGGAAGATTACGACCAAGTCCCAGGTGGCATTGCTTAAAAGGGAATACCAGTGGCGATCGTCCCGGATCTCGTCTTTCTCCAGCAGGGAATCCTACGCCCGGCGAGCCCCCTCGTCAATTCCGAACGCGAAGATTCAATCGGAGGCGGACGCCACGCTGGTAGCCTCCTGGTTGAATTTCCTTCCCCGGTCCAGTTTGCCTGGACCCGGGGAGGCATCGCCGTTTCATAACATCACGCTCAGCGAGTTTCTGACCGTGGCCGGTTTTGAAGTGACCACCAGGGATTCAAGGCATTTTATACAGGACGACATAAGTTCCTGTTCGGCCAAAGGACCCACTGTCATTTTTACCAGTAGCGGACGGTTATCGTGGGAATTACTTTAGCAAGTTCAGGAGTTTCGCCTCCTCCTGGTTCATGAACACGCATGGGCCGAAGGCGGCGCTATACAGGGCGACATAAGTTCCTGCGCATTGCCCGTAGCGGCGCTCTCTGCGCGCCCGGATTGTAGCGTCGATCTCCGATCGACGGCGGCGGTCTGAGACCGCCGCTACAACCGAATGCGCAAGCATTGATGTCGCTCTGTATAGACGCGTGGGAGGTTGATTCGATTATGAAGATATTGGACTCGTATCAGCAGAGCACGAAGCCGCAACCATTCACTCCCATGGACTCACCCACCCTACGGCCGGCTCTGGGCGCCAAACAACAAGGAGGGTGGGGTATTGCTTCGATTCACGCTGCCCGTAGCGGAGAAGGAAATGCCGCCTTGAGTGAAACCCAGCCCACCGTGCACGTTGTTGACGATGATGAGTCTTTTCTTGCGGCGGTCGCGCGGCTGCTGCGGGCGAAGGGATTCTGTGTCAAGACGTACTCGTCAGCGCATGATTTCCTCGCGCAACGTGATGCCGATGCCCCCGGTTGCGTGCTGGCGGATTTGCGGATGCCGCGAATGAACGGCCTCGATCTGCAATCGTCTATGGCGCAGACTCCCAATCCATTGCCTGTTCTCTTTTTGACCGGGCACGGAGATATTCCGTCATCCGTGCAGGCAATGCGGGGTGGCGCCGAGGATTTCCTGGAAAAGCGCGCTCCCAAAGAGAAGTTGTTTGAGGCGGTGACGCGTGCCCTTGCCCGCGATTCCCGCGAGCGCGCGGAGCGGGCTCAGCAGCGTGCGTTGCTCGCGCGCTTCGATGCGCTCACGGAGCGGGAGCGCGAGGTGCTTGTCCACGTCGTGCAGGGACAGCTCAACAAGCAGATTGCCGGCGACCTGGGCATCCACGAGCGGACAGTGAAGTTGCATCGCACCGCCATTACCACCAAGTTGAAAGTGCAGTCCGTGGCGGAACTCACCCGGATAACGCAGCAGGCGGGCATTTTCCCGGCCCCCTCGCCAACCTTCCCCAAGGGGCAGTAGACAGCCTCTTCTGCCCCTCTCTATAGTGCTCATGATCAATTAAGACCTCGGCAGTATCGATAGTCGTTTGCCGCCACCGGGCAACTGGAAACCCATCCTCTCGGCATCAATAGTCGGGTGGACAAGAACAATAGCAGGTTGCCATGATCGTCCAGGGGCGTTCAGGCAGGATAAAAGGAATCCGCGCCGCAGCAGTCCACTCTTTCCCAAGTGAGTAAGCTGATATGAGCAACCACCTGACGTCAAGGTCAATTCGCCTTCTGCTTGGGGCCACGTGCATCGTCATCATATCGTGGGGAATCAAGGCCGCGGCTGACGTTCTCTCGCTGGTTCTATTTGGCCTTCTGCTCGCCTACAGTGTCCTGCCATTTCTAAAGTGGATGATGCAGCAATTCCATCTGGGCAGGACCGTGGCTCTGGGATATGCGGTCGGTCTGATGGGTACCTTGGGAGCAGTCCTGGTGTTTCTGTTGTACCACGACATGGCGGGAATGAAACAGAAGCTCCCCAGCTATGAGGAGCACGCGCGCAACCTGTACCAGCACGTCGCGGCTTTCTTGCAGGCTCATGGCATCGATATCGCGAGCTCGCCGGCGACGCAGGTGCCTGCCTCCAACGAAATTGTCAAGCTCGCGCACGTGATCCTGCCGGGGGTGGGACGGCTTTTTTCGGACGGGCTGGCGATCGTCCTGCTGGGAGGAATGTCCCTATGGATCATAGCGGGGGGTACCGGGAGAGCGAACGCCGGGTCGCTCCTGACCCAAATCCACAATGACGTGGGTCATTTCGTCGACTCCCTGGCCGCGGCCGGAGTACTGACGGCGGTGGCCAACCTGGTGCTGTTGGAGGCCTTGGGCGTGGATTTCGCGCTGGTTTGGTGCGTCCTGTATTTCTTCTTGCAGTTTATTCCCAGCATCGGCTTCATTCTCAGCCTGGTGCCGCCAACTTGTGTGGCACTCCTCATGCTGGGCTGGAAGAAGGCCTTAATGGTCCTTGGCGGGTTAGTGCTGACCCAATTGGTATCGATGAACGTTATCGCGCCGCTGATGCTCAGAAAAAAGGGTGTGAGGCTGCCGCCCATTGAGAAAATGCTCTCCCTGATGTGGTGGGGGTTTCTGCTTGGCCCGGCGGGCGCGATTCTGGCGGTTCCGTTGACTTTGGCAATGAAGAGGTGCATTCCCGACCTCTTCATTGAAAGGAACTCTGCGGCGCCGTCAGAATGACCTGGGAATCATCGGCAGGCGATGATCCGGGCGAATTCAGGTCTGTCCGGATCGAGACGGATGGTTCAGTGGTTTGAGTTAAGCAGGAGGAGAGTAACATGATGCGCAATATCTTTGTGACGGCCGCCCTGGTGGCATTGATCCCCGGCGCCCCGGCCCCCTGCCATGCACAGGCGAGTGGTGGACTGCTCAACTATCTCCAACAGGACGTCAAGCTGAGTCAGGATCAGATTGCGTCCCTTCGCAACGGGGAAGCAGTGGCTAAGAACCTCGACTCCCGCAGTCCGGCGGAGGTTGTTGTGTTCGGCGTGGTTTACATCAACGCC
>DATJVT010000311.1:0-3571 GCA_035501695.1 Terriglobia bacterium
CAATCCTCGCCGTAGGAATCATGTTCAGGCAGGGCCCTGCACTTGTGCAGGCAGCGTTGTAATTAGGATCAGTGGGATTAGACGTGGCAAAGAACTGAGTTCGCCCCAGGTACGTCGTCTGATCTCCGGTGCTGGGATCGAAGATCGGATTGGTCGAGGCAAATGCGCTGAAGTCCCCGTTCCGGAAGGCGGTATCCGGCACGGTCGAGATCAGTGAGGAGCCGTTGCGGAGCCGGTTCCACTGCGTAGCCCCGAACAGGAACACCTTGTCTTTCACAACGGGACCACCCAAGCTGCCACCCCATTGGTTGAAGTTGGAAGGAGCAGCCCCCAGGCCCTTGCCCTCCGGCCCCGTGCCTGCGATCTTTTCCGTTATGGGATCGGCCGCAAAGGTAGAGCTGTTCCGGTTGTACCAGAACAGAGAACCATGCGCTTGATTCGTGCCCGACTTGGTAATGTACTGCGCCACCATCCCGGAGGTCTGGCCGAACTCCGGATCGTAGTTCGAGGTGGTGATCTTCATTTCCTGAACGCTGTCCTGGATGGGGACAATGACCTGCACGCCGGCGAAGCCGTACGCAACATCCGAGACGCCGTCCAGAGTGTAGGTTTGGGCTCCCGACCAGGCGCCGTTCACGTAGACGCGATTGTTCTGACTGGGATTCTCGCCCTCACCCATCTGGAAAGTGTCGCGCACTGCTCCCGGCACCAGCGTGAAGAGTTGCGTCACGTTCTGGCTGACGATGGGCAGGGCTGCCACTTCCTGCACCGAGAAGGCCCGCGAAACATCGGTCTTTTCGGTTTCGAGGATCGCGGACGATGCTTCGACCGTGATCCGCTGGCTTACTTCTCCTAACTCCAGTTTGACGTCGGTCCGTACCGTGTGGCCGACCGCCAACTCAATTCCGGCCTGGCTGAACGTCTTGAATCCCTGCGATTCCACGTTGATCGTGTAAGTGCCCGGGATCAGGTTGGTGATAAGGTACAACCCGGTAGCGTCCGTGGTGCGGACGGTGGCAACGTTGGTGTGCACGTCCGTCGCGGTCACTTTGGCGTTGGGAATGGCCGCGCCGCTGGGGTCCGTAATATACCCCGTGATACTTCCTGTCACCGCTTGGCCAAATGCCGACGGTCCCGAACAGAGGACCATTGTTCCCAACGTAAGCAGGAACACAATAATCGACAATCTTCTCATTCCTTTTCCCTCCTGATGAGATTAAAACAGCACCCGACCCGACGGTAATGCACAGGATTCAAATCTTGCAGGACAGTTGGCGGCCTTCCGAAACAATCTGACAACATTCAAGCGTTCCTAATGGCAGGGCGCGCATGAATGAGCGCCACCCCGCTACCTGGAGTGCCAATGATGAACCCTCTTTATCGCAGCTTCAGGCACTTGTCAAGCAGAAATTTCGACCGTAGTTGACATAATTATTAACCAGTCCCGATTGAGGAGACATCAATTGGTCATTTTCTTCCCATTTTAAGTGAATTCATGGTTAATTCCGATCACTTCAGCGAGGGTAGTGTTTTGTTATTCGCCAGGGTAGTGCGTTATGATTATTGTCGCGCTTCAGGAAATAACCAGCCTGGGTTTCCCACCAATCCTTGCTTTCGAAGCCGCGGAGCGGCGATGTCATTTACTTAATTCATCGGCAGTTGTCCCACGGATTCGAAGGTGTGAAAGAACCTTCCGAGCACCTTCGGGAAGACAGGCGTTAAGGCGCCAAATCGCGCAGAGCCTGCTGCGCGGCCGGGTAGCCGGGGTGAAGGGTCAGAAGGTGCTGGAGCGTGGCGCGAGCTTGCTCGGGCTTTCCCATAGCCACATAAACCTTGGCCAGGTTCAAATAAGCGACCTCGAAGCTGGGGGCAACACGAATGCACTCTTCCAGTGCGGCCTTGGCCTCGGTAAGGTTTCCCGTCCGCAAATTGAGTACTCCCAGGTTGTTGAGGGCCTCCGGGTAGACGGGACGCAACTGTATAGCTTTTTCAAGGAACTCGCGGGCCGGGTCGGAATCTCCGTGCTGAGCGTAGAGCATCCCCAAGTGGTAATTCGCCTCGGGGCTGTCCGGCTCAATTTCCAGTGCGCGGGCAAAGATCTTCTGAGCGTCCTCGAATCGCCCGCCATCTTGGTAAAGCTTTCCCAGGTTTTCGAGTGCAATCACGTGATGGGGGTCTTGCCGGATCGCCTCTTGGAAGTATTTGATCGCGTCGTTGGCGCGCCCGGCTTGGGCCGTGGCCATTCCGAGGTTGTTCCAAGCGCTGGCGTCCCCAGGAGTGAGTTCCGTGGCCCGCCGTAAATGCTCCTCGGCTTGCGCCAGGGCGCCTTTGTTGAGATAGAGGGTTCCCAGGTTGTAATAGGCGGCAGCGTACTTCGGGTTTTGCCGGATGACCTGTTGAAACCAGCCGATGGCTTCATCGTAGTATCCCGCCCGTGTGAAGGCCACACCATAGGTGAAGAGGTTGCGCTGAAATCCACCTCCATAATACTTCCCCGCAAAAGGAAGGGCGCGGCTCTGCCTTTCGCTCGCGGTCTTCGGGACATGTCGCAGGTCGTCTTCCACCGTGGAAGCGTCGAACGGCCCCTGATACACCCTCACGATCAGTCCCTCCGGGTCAACCAGAAGGGTGGTGGGAATTCCCAGATTGCGGCGGCGGTCGAACAGGTAGCGGTAAAGGAGATTGTAGCTACCCAGTACACTCTCGGTGGCGAGAAGGACGGGATAGTTCAGCCGCATCTTCCTCGCGAAGTCCCGTACCGTGCCCTCACCCGCGGCTGCATAGGCGTGGAGGGCGAGGAGTTGAACACCTTGGTCCGTCCAGGCAGGGTAGCTCTTTTGCAATTGCTCGATGGCGGGTTGGCAGGAAGGCAGGGACATGTCCCAGAAATGTAGCAGCACGTGTCGGCCATGAAAACTCGAGAGCGAGTACGAGAGCCCGTCGAGGCCGGGAAGGGTGAAATCGGGGGCCGGGAGAGCGTCAAGGAGCCAGGTTGCGCAGCAAACCGGCGGGGGTTCGGGTTTCTGCTCAAAGCCGGCGCCTTCCGGAATTGTCGGGGCGGGTGCGAAGGCCACCGCGTGAAATTCGTTGGAGCCCTCCTCCACCTCGATGCGATGATTGGGTGGGAGGTTTTCAAATTCTTGGACCAATCCGCTCGGCCACTGCACGCTGGCCCTCACCGCTCCCGCCTGCCGGCCTAGCCCGAAGAAAAGCTCCTTGCTGTGCTGAGAGAAGAAACCGGTGCCGGCCTGAAGGAACTTCACTTGCCGACCGGCGGCACCTTCTACAGTGACCGATGCGCCAATGGCGTCTCGGTTGCTCTGCCGGCCGCGGAGGCGAAAGCAGATTGAGGCCCCCCGCCCTTCCATGACATTGCGAAGGATTCGTAACTGTGGTCCCGTGCGATTCTTGAGCACGACCTCCAGGGTCCCATCATGGTCCAGGTCGGCAAGGGCGAAAGACCGGCTGTCGTCAATGAAATCCAGGCCGGCAATTCCGGAGATCCGACTGAAAGTGCCGTCGCCATTGTTGGCAAAGAAGACGTTCCGCTGATACCCGTTCCATGTGCCGT
>DATJVT010000312.1:0-2826 GCA_035501695.1 Terriglobia bacterium
CTCGAGTTTGTACATTTGGCGATGCAAAGCTCGCGCACCGATAACCACCCCCGCGCCTCCGGCGCTGGCCCCTCCCTTCGACAGGCTCAGGGCAGGCTCTGAATCAGGCGGGGAGCTCTTCGCGGCTCCCCTCCTCAGATGAGGAGGGGTTGCGCCCTTGGCGCGGGGTGGTCTGAACACGAACGGTCAAACCTCTTCGAGTCTCACTGGTCGAACCAAGGGCTTACCCTCGGGACAGTTAGCCGGTGTACACCGCGATGTTTATGAAAATAAAAGTTGTTAGCGCCCCCATCTGTCGATAGCGGCTGGTAATGAAAAGGGGGGAGTGTGACCATGGCCCCTACAAGCTGCACCCGCCGTTATCGGCGGATTGGGGCACCTTTTCCCACTTTTACATCTTTTCTCAGCTTTTCTCCTCCCAGGCAGGCCGCCGCTACAGCTACCCCTGCGTTCGATGCGATTTGCCTCGCATTATCTCGATGCCGTTGCTAGAATTGCCTGCCGCTTTCAAATCGCGGAAACTTACCGGCGTCATTTTGAGGAGGATAGTCTAATGTCAAAGCCCGTTACATTTGGAGTCATCATCGGCAACCGTGGTTTCTTCCCTGACGTTCTGGCGCGTGATGGGCGCGAAGAGATTCTCCGCATGCTGGAGAAGGAAGGCTACCGGAGTGTTTGCTTGACGCCCCAGGATACGAAGTTCGGATCGGTGGAGACGCTCCAGGACGCCAACAAGTGTGCTGACCTTTTCCGCCAGCACCGCGAGGAAATCGACGGCGTACTGGTTAGTCTGCCCAATTTCGGCGACGAACGTGGTGTGGCGAATTCATTGCGCGGAGCGGATCTGGACGTGCCGGTCCTCATCCAAGCGTTCCCCGACGAGCCGAATAAAATGCTGATTACGGCCCGCCGCGACAGCTTCTGCGGCAAGATCTCGGCTTGCAATAACCTCTGGCAATACGGCATTAAATACTCGTTGACCTCGCAGCACACCTCCGCGCCTGCCTCTCCCGCATTCCTCGCGGATTTGCACGCGTTCGCCGCCACTTGCCGCATTGTCAAGGGGTTAAAGAACCTGCGCGTAGGCGTGTTAGGCGCCAGACCTGCGGCCTTCAATACGGTGCGGTTCAGCGAAAAACTGATGGAGCGCCACGGCATATCCGTGGAGACGCTCGATCTTTCGGAAGTGTTCGGCCGCATCGGCCGGCTAGCGGACGACGATCCGAAGGTTAAGGCCAAACTGGAGAGCATCCATGGCTACGTACCCTCTCAGGGTGTTCCCGGCGCGCCTCTGGTGAAAATGGCTAAGTTCGGCGTAGTGGTCGATGCCTGGATGCAGGATAACAACTTGGCCGGTTCATCCGTGCAATGCTGGACGGCCATGGAAGAGTTCTTCGGCGTCGTCCCTTGCACGCTGATGAGTATGATGTCAAACAACCTGATGCCCAGCGCCTGCGAAACGGACATGATCGGAATGATCGGCATGTACGTTTTGCAACTCGCGGCGGAAGCACCCAGCGCCATCGTCGACTGGAACAACAATTACGGCGAGGATCCGGACAAGGCTGTTATTTTCCACTGCTCCAACCTGCCCAAGCACTTCTTCGAGGCGCCGAAGATGGATTTCCAGGAAATTATTGCGGGTTCGGTGGGAAAGGCCAATACTTTTGGAACCGTTGTCGGGAGCCTCAAGGCAGGCCCGCTCACCTATTGCCGTGTGTCGACGGACGACTTTCAGGGCAGACTGCGCGCCTACTGCGGCCAGGGCGAGATCACTTCCGACAAACTTCAGACGTTCGGCGGATATGGAGTGGTCAAAATCCCTGGTCTCCAGACCCTGCTCAAGTACGTTTGCAACCACGGGTACGAGCATCACGTCGCTGTTAACCGCAGCCACTTCGGTCGTGCCGTAGCGGACGCTCTCGCCAACTACAAAGGGTGGGAAGTCTATCACCATGGCGCCTAGATGAGCCCGATCCGCGGTTGGCATGAAGCAAACTACGATCGCGCAATAGCCTCATAAGCGCGCGGGACCGCGACGCTGAATGCCCGGTCCCGCCTTGACAATCGGACTCCGGAGGGACCTGTACCCTGGGTTGCATTTGCGATGGCCGGGTGGTAGCATGCAGTTGTCTGCTTTGCTTCTCCAAGGAGTCAACTTGTATGCAAGGTGCTTATCCGCTTTCCCGTTGTCCTGCCTGCAAGAAGGCGTTTCGAATGGAAATCAAGCGTGCAGCCAGTCCCCAACCTGTCTTGGGGCTAATCTCCTGCCCCCACTGCGGGTATAAGTTTCAAAGGTTTGACCCTAAGTACCTGAAAGCGCCAAGTCCCGGTTTCCATACGGTTGCGCCGTAGGGTCGAACTGCGAAATCCAGCAGTACAATAGTCCACCCCAGTTAACCTGCTTCCCAGCCATGGAGCTGTCACGTTACAATTGGATTTATGACAAAGCTCACATTCGGGCGTGTCCCTTGGCGTTTTATTGTAATCCAAGCCGCGATTCTTCTGGTGTTGGTGGGTTTTTTCAAGTTTTATCTTCCCCGTGAGGCGCGTCGGGCGGAAAAGCAAAATACTGCTGTCCGGGAACAGAAGATTCTGGCCTTCTTTCAGGACTCGGTAGAAAAGGACTCGACGAGGGAACTTAAGCCCCCGACGGTTGGTGCGGAGTCTCCGCTATACCCGGA
The DNA here is from genome assembly GCA_035501695.1 of Terriglobia bacterium. GTDB lineage: Bacteria > Acidobacteriota > Terriglobia > UBA7540 > UBA7540 > Bog-366. The sequence goes on from DATJVT010000312.1 coordinate 2,685, forward strand.
AAGGCTGCGGACAACGTTTTCTCCCCAGGATGCGGAATCTGCATTAGGCGTGCCCAATACCATGACCACGGATTTTCGCGGAGGCGAGCATTTGACCTGGATTGGCACGGCGCATCAGCTCGAGGCGGCCTTCAATGCCGGG
>DATJVT010000313.1:0-5112 GCA_035501695.1 Terriglobia bacterium
GGCCTCGGAAATCTCTCCCGATGAGGTTGATTACCACCGCAACCTGGCGGAAGCGCTGCAGGCTTCCGGTGACGTCGCCGGTTTCGTCCAGGAGTATCGCGAGGAAGTGCGTTTGCGCCCCGACGATGCCGATTCCCACGCTCACCTGGCCAACGCCTATCAGGCCGCCGGCGACCTGCCCAAGTCGCTGGGGGAATATCGCGTGGCGTTGCAACTCCAGCCTCGGAGCCCGGAATTTCATTTCCGCACCGCGCTGGTCCTGCAGGCATTGGGGGAGAAGGCCGAGGCGCAGTCGCAGCTTGAGCAGGCCGTCCAACTACGGCATGACTATGCCGAAGCCCTGGTGGCGTTGGGCGACCTGCTGTCCGAGGAAAAGAATTACGCCATGGCTGTCCCCACCTATCGCGATGCCCTCCGTCTGCGGCCGGATGATCCCACCCTGCACGTCAGCCTGGCGGCGGCCCTGCGTGCCAACGGCGACGCGCAGGAGGCGACGGCTGAGGATGAGGAAGCTGTGCGCCTGAATCCCGCCAATGCTACCTATAAGCGCGATCTGGGCAACACCCTTTTCGGGGCAGGCAATTTCAAGGGAGCTGCCGATGCCTATCGCGCCAGTCTGGCGTCGCACGAGGATCCCCAGACCCAGGAGAATCTGGGGCTCACCCTCCTCCAGTTGGGGGATTGGCCGGGCGCGGCGGATGCCTTTCGCGCCGCCCTGAAAGGCCGGCCGGACTGGGGGGAGGCCCACATGAATCTCTCTACTGTCCTCGCCCGGCAAAACGACTATGCAGGGTCAGCCGCGGAAGCGCAGGAGGTGCTGCGCGCCACTCCCAACCTTCCCGAGGCCCATTTTAACCTGGGTAATGCCTGGATTCATCTTGGCAAGGTAGAGGACGCCGTCAAGGAGTTCCGGGAAGCCTTGGTCAACAAACCCGATTACCCCGAGGCTCGCCTGGCCCTGGCCAACGCGCTGCGACAGCAAGGCCATATGGATGATGCCATTATGGGCTACCGCGAGTACCTGAAAGCTCGGCCGCAGGACTTCGGCGCCCACCTGAGCTTGGCCAGCGCCTTGTACGAAAAGAAGGACGTGGAGGGCTCGGTTCGCGAATATGAGGAAGCCCTCCGTCTTCGCCCGGACTACGCCGACGCTCACTTTAACCTTGCCCTGGCTCTGGAAAACCAACGGCAGTTCGACCGCGCCCGGCAGGAATTTGAAGCCTATCTCCAACTTGCACCCAACGCTCCTGATTCCGCCCAGGTGCGCCAGCACCTGAAGGAAATGGGGGCTAAGCAAAGGCACGAGTAAGGGAAGGCAGCTTCCTCGACGCCGCGGCTGGGGCACTCCAAATCGAGTTCAAAACCCCATCATTGGAAAAAATAGCAATAGTAGTGCATGTAAACTATGGAGGAAATCTCCCCCTTATTTGAAACTAGGAAAGGGAATAGCGGGGTATCAGGGCCGGAGTGACAATCCAGCTCCCAGCGGGAAAAAGTGGCTAGGATAGGGCTGGAGGAGAGGTTTCTGCTGCGCCCCCATGAGGGGCCTCCGCAAAGCCCTCAACAAAGCCGGGAAGTATTTACTTCAACTCCATGGAAAACAGCCAAAGCCGACGTTCAGGCGCCGCCCAGTGGCTTCTCATTATCGGCCTCGTCCTGGTTGCCAATAGTGCCTATCTGGCCATCTTCGGCGATCCCTCCCTTTTTTATGCGGCCAACGCTTTGCTCCACCCCGTGTTGGGGTTCATGGCCGCGATTCTTTTGGTGACCTTTGTCGCGCGGCACCGCGATTTGCTTACCTATGGGGGAACCGGTCCCCTGGCGAAACTCACAGCCTTATTCCTCGCGCTTGCCACAGGCTTTGGGGTCTACTTGTTGTTCGTAGGGATGACGCGGCCGCACAGCGCGGCGCTTTACGCGCACGTGGGGGCCTCGGCCGTTGGTCTGTTTTTGCTATTGACGATTCTGCACGCGCGCGCGCGGCGGGTAGGCGCCAGGGATGGCATCCTGCGGGCATGGCGCTGGAGCGTCGGTGTGGCCGTAGTCGCGACGGCCCTTTATGCCACAGTGGTGGTTTACGAACGCGTTGTTCCCAATCCCCGGTACATTATCCGCAACCCTCCCACGGCTCCTTTAAGCATGGAACAGGAAGGCGCCGGACAGGGGAGCCTAGCCTTTCCCAGTTCCGCGCAAACCGCCGACGGCCGGACGATCAAGGCGGAGTTCTTCCTGAACTCCGAATCGTGTAAGCCCTGCCATACCGATATCTATAACCAATGGCAAAGCTCGATGCACCACATGGCATCGTTCAACAATCAGTGGTATCGCAAAGCCATTGAATACATGCAGGATGTGGACGGCATCAAGCCTTCCCTATGGTGCGGGGGCTGCCATGATCACGCCCTGGTCTTTCCCGGCGCGATGCAGAGTCATCCCATCCGCGAACTGGAGCATACGCCGGAGGGACAGGCAGGGCTAGGCTGCATGTCGTGCCACGCCATCGTGCAGGTGAAGAGCACAATGGGGCAGGGCAATTACGTGATCGAATACCCATTTCTGGATCGTTTTGCCTCCAGCAGGAACCCTATTATGCATGCGCTGGCCAACTATGCCATCGGGCTTAACCCCAAGCCCCACCGCAACGCATTTCTGAAGCCATTTCATAAAGACCCGCGGCAGGTTCCTGAATTCTGCTCCGCCTGCCACAAGGTTCACCTGGACGTGCCCGTTAACAACTACCGCTGGCTGCGCGGCTTCAATGATTACGACAACTGGCAGGCGAGTGGCGTTTCAGGACAAGGAGCACGTTCGTTTTATTACCCTCCCAAGCCGCAGCAGTGTGGTGATTGTCACATGCCGATGGTCGCCTCACAGGATCTCGGCAATATTAATGGTTTCGTCCACTCGCATCGCTTTGCCGCCGCCAATACCGCCGTACCCACGTCTTACGGTGACCAAGGGCAAGTGACCGCGGTTGAGGACTTCCTCAAGGGCGCCGTGACCGTTGATATCTTCGCCCTGGCGCAGGAGCCGGCGGAAAGCGCCGAAGAAATCCGGGCGGCGGGACATGGAGAAACGCCACAGCTTTCCAGCACCTTCGCAGTGGGGGAAGAATCTTCCGCTGGATTGGCGGGGGCCGGAGTGAGCGGCTTGCCGGTCGCGCCTCTGATGGCGCCCCTTGGTCGAGTGCAGGCCCAGGTGCGCCGCGGCGACACGGTGCGTGTGGAAGTGGTGGTCCGCACCCGGAAGGTCGGCCACTTCTTCCCGGGTGGTACGGTTGACGCCTTCGATTGCTGGGTGGAACTCGAGGCACGCGATGGTCATGGCCGGGTTGTATTTTGGAGTGGTGAGGCAGCGGACAACGGGCAGGGCCCGGTCGACCCGGGGGCGCACTTTTACCGCTCCTTGCAGTTGGATGCCCATGGCAATCCCATCAACAAGCGCAACGCTTGGTCGACGCGCGCCACCATGTATGCCCACCTGATTCCTCCCGGCGCTGCCGATACAGTGCATTTCCGGTTGAAGATTCCCGAGGATTGCGGCGACCAGATCACCCTGACGGCCAAGCTCAACTATCGCAAGTTCTCCTGGTGGAATACGCAGTGGGCGTTTGCGGGCGTGCGCGACCCCGCTGAACCACATCCCGATGTGGCCAAGGACCATGACGATGGGCGCTGGGTGTTTCAAGGCAGCATGGCCGATCTCTCTGCCAATCCCCGGCGGATTCCGGATGTGCCGACCGTAGTGATGAGCCAGAACGCGGTGACGCTTCCGGTGGTGGCCAAGACCGCGAGCGCTGGAACGATTACGGCATTGGCCTGCTCTTGCAGGGCGACTTGAAGGGCGCGGAGCGGGCGTTTGAGTTCGTGACGAAGCTTGATCCCCAGTACGCGGACGGATGGGTGAATATCGCCCGCGCTCGCATTCAGGAAGGAAACATCGACGCCGCCAAACCGGTTCTGGACAAAGCTCTGGGCGTGAATCCCCGCCTGGCCAGCGCGCACTACTTTCGCGGGCTTGCATTCAAGGCGGACGGGCAATATCCCGAGGCCTATGACGAATTCTCGAAGGCGGCCGCCGAATACCCTCGCGACCGTGTGGTGCGCAACCAGATGGGCCGTATGCTCTTCCTGCAACGCAAATACCGCGATGCCGTCGCCGAATTTGACAAAACCCTGGCCGTCGATCCCGAAGATCTGGAGGCGCATTACAATCTCATGCTCTGCTATCGTGGCCTGAATGACGACGCCCTGGCGACGCGCGAGGAGAAGCTCTACCTGCGCTTTAAGGCGGATGAGGCCTCCCGCGCCATCACCGGTCCTTACAAGCTCGCGCACCCCGACGACAATAATGAGGCGCAGCCCGTGCATGAACACGTGTCCGTGGCGCTGGAAAGCAGTAGGCAGTATGCAGAGGGCAGTAGGCAGAGAGCAGAAGTCAGGAGTCAGAAGTCAGGAGTCAGAAGCCAGAAGGGGGAGATGAAAAAGGCGATTGCCACGGCGATGCCTGCGACGCAGGAAAACCTAACTCAGGGCACGGCACCATTTTCGCCAGGGCACCCGTGAGACAGGCTTTAGTTTGAGTTTACGGCCCTCGCCCCCTTGGGGGAGAGGGTGGCCCGCAACCGGCGCTTTCACCAGCCGGGGCGGGACGGGTGAGGGGGTATCTTTTGGAAGTATCACTCCCCACCGGGGTGGGCCAGGGGTCACGATTCGGATTAACTCTTTACATATGCCAAACCAGCCACAATTGCCGAACGCCTCAAATCAATCTACTTTGCCTGCGGCCTGCCGCCGACCGCCTCCTAGCTTTTTGCTTTTTGTTTCCGCTTTCTGCCTACTGCCCGCTGCCTATTGCTTGCTGCCTGCCAGTGTGCCCGAGGCGGGAATTCACTTTGAGGACATCACCCAGCAGGCAGGAATCAACTTCGTCCATTACACCGGCGCCTTCGGGAGCAAATACCTGCCGGAGACCATGGGGGCCGGCTGTGCCTTCATCGATTATGACAACGACGGCAATCCCGACATTCTCCTGATCAACGGCGCCGATTTCCCCGGTCACAAAGCACACCGCGCCACGATGAAACTTTACCGCAATAACGGCAACGGGACA
>DATJVT010000314.1:0-2402 GCA_035501695.1 Terriglobia bacterium
GTTCCATAACCCGATGCATAATTTCGTCAGGCATCAGAACGGAGGAGAGCGTCTTCCCCACCGCCAGGAGCAATTTCAGGAGATTGTTTTCCTTCTCCAGACCCTTCACCCGCTCCTGAATCGGCACCGGAGCTATGGGCGCCGTGGGCGGGGTCAGTCGCAGGGCCGTGCCGAGATTTTCCGCGTCGACCAGACCGTTCACATCGGTTACCGTTCCACTGCCGGCCTCAATGTGTAAATCGCCCGCTCGCGTCATCTCATACTTCAACTCATACATGCCGATCGTAACGCGGTCCTGATCCTTAAGCCGGTGCTCCTTAATCTGTACATTGTTTACGAATGTCCCATTCATGCTCCCCAAATCATTCAGCAAGGTAATATCCCCGGGAAGCACGGTGATCCGCACATGGTGTCGAGACACACTGGGGTGACGCAGCACCAGATCGTTTGAATCCGCCCGTCCCACGCTGATCGTGGGGCTGGTAATTTCGAAGATCTGGGTTCGGGCTGAGGGATCGCTAATGACGAATCGAGCCATGCAGGGAGTCTCGTTTAATCCAGGCACACTACATCGGAAAATTCCGGTTTCACCCTGGAGTTCTTGTTAACAATCCGGGCACGCATGGTGCCGGTGCCGGCCGCATGGACAGCAGCAAGAAGATAGCAAGAATTGTCCACTGCGTCATGATCGAATCTTCGCAGCGCCTCCCGGTACTTTGCAAGAGACGTCCACGTTATTGGGCGGCGAGCTTGACATTAACGGGGACGGTGGCGTTTTCTGAGACCGCAACTTGCTGCTGATTCGAGGCGTACCCCGATAGCGATATGGTCAGCGTATGAGTCCCAACGGACAATCGAAAAGACGTCGGAGTCGGCCCGCCGATGGACGATCCATCCGCCTGCACCGTGGCGCCGGGCGGAGTGGTCCGGACTTCCACAATCCCGGTTGGCGTACCCGCCTGAACGGATAGCTTCCTGGTTATGATTTGCCCGCCTTGAAGCGCAACTGTACCCTCGGAAGGAGCCATCCCTTTCCATTTCACGGTATAGGTGTGTTTTCCCGGGGCCACGTCAGCGTGGACGGGACTCGGCCCGTAGGATTTCCCGTCAACAAGTACTTCCATTCCCGGTGGGTCGGTAACAACGCCAAGTTCGGCGCGGGGGGATGAAAGGTTGCCCGCCACGTTGCTTGTCTGCCCGCCTTCAATTGTCACACTCTGTTGGAAGTTGTCGTAACCGTCCTTGGAGATAGTGACGTTGTGGGTACCAGCAGGAAGGTCGGCGATGGTATGGGGCGTCAACCAGCTTGGATCGGATCGTCCATCGACCAAAATCGTCGCCCCTTCCACATTCGCGCTCACTGTCAGTTGCCCGACCTTCGCCGCCGCAGGGTGCGCACGTGGTTCCGGTTTCGAAACCACCTCGGGTTTGGGCGGAGCTTCTGCCGGTTTGGGCGCCGGGGGCTCGGCGGCAGCGGCTGGCGCTGTCGTCGCCGTCACGGGTGCGGCCGGTTGCGTGGCCGGAGTAACGGGCGGCTGCGGGTTCTGCGCGGGGGCTACATTTACAACCGGTGGGGGAACGACCGGTATGACGCGCTGGCTACGCGGCCGCAAAACCAGGAGGTAGCTGGCACCGCCCATGATCGCCACCACCAAAAGCGCACCCAGTACCCAGGCAATCTGAGGGATGGATTGCTGGCGGGGCGCCGGCGGCGGAATCGCGTGGATATTGAGAGAGCCTCCGATCGGGGTCTCATCCAGTGCCATGGGGGAGGGTGAGGTTGGCGGTAACGATGTTTGAACCTGGAGTGGGGGAGAGGGTTCGGCTACGGCCGACGGCATGGGGGCTGCCTTTAGAATCACCGTGCCCTGGCCTAGTGCTGCGCTACCCAAGTTCTTATAATTCCTGAGATCTTCCGCCATCTCGCGGCACGACTGATAGCGTTCATCGACATTCTTGGCGAGCGCCTTGGATATGACCCAGCTCAAACCCGCATGAATCGATGCATCCAGCTCGCGCGGCGGGATGGGATTCTCGTTGATGATTTTATAGATTACCGTAGTAATGTTCTGGCCCCCGAAGGGCTTTTCACCCGTCACCAACTCGTAAAGGATTACTCCCAACGAGAATATGTCAGACCGGCCATCAATTTGGCGGCCCTTAACCTGCTCCGGCGACATGTAGTTCGGAGTCCCCAGGATTTGGCCTGCCTGGGTCATGCCCATGGCCATCATCTTGGCAATGCCGAAATCGGTAACCTTCACCAAGCCGTTATGCAAGATCATGATGTTCGCAGGCTTGACGTCCCGATGCACAATCTTGTTTCGGTGAGCATGATCGAGTGCGCCGCAGACCTGGTCATAAATAGGCAAAATAGTCTCGATCGGCAACACAGTCTGTTC
>DATJVT010000315.1:0-2262 GCA_035501695.1 Terriglobia bacterium
GTCTTCGGCAGCATGTCGGTGAAGCGGATGTCGTCGGGCCTGGCCAAGGCACCGATTTCTTTCACAACCCAGCGACGAAGTTCATCTTTCAATTCGGGGGTAGGCTTCCGGCCTTGTTCAAGGGTAACGAAGGCAGCAATAGCCTGGCCCTTGAGGTCGTCGGGACGACCAACGACGGCGGCTTCGGCGACCGCATCGTGCGCCACCAGGGCGGACTCCACTTCCATGGTACTCAGGCGGTGCCCGGAAACATTCAGCACATCATCCACCCGTCCCATGATCCAGAAATAGCCGTCTTTGTCTTTGCGGGCTCCATCTCCGGTGAAATAAACCCCGGGAATCTGCGACCAATACTGAGCTACGTAGCGATCGGGATCACCGTAGATGGTGCGCAGCATACCGGGCCAAGGCCGTTTCAGCACGAGAAAGCCTCCGGAACCGTCCGGGACCGGCTTGCCATCCATGGCAACGACTTCCGGCACCACCCCTGGCATGGCACGAGTGGCGGAACCCGGCTTCGTGTCGACGGCACCGGGAATGGGAGCAATCATGATATGGCCGGTCTCGGTTTGCCACCAGGTGTCGACGATAGGGCAACGGTTGTGGCCAATGACTTCGCGGTACCACATCCAAGCCTCGGGATTGATCGGTTCCCCAACGGTGCCGAGCAAGCGCAGACTGTCCAGCTTATGTTTGTTGGGCCATTGATCGCCCCACTTAATAAAGGTACGGATGGCGGTGGGCGCGGTGTACAAAATATTGACTTGGTGCCGATCGACGAGGCTCCAGAAACGATCGGGCTCAGGGAAGTTCGGCGCCCCTTCATAGATCAGAATCGCCGCCCCGTTGAGCAACGGCCCATAAACGATATAGCTGTGTCCGGTGACCCAGCCGATGTCGGCCGTGCACCAGTAGGTGTCGTGATCCTTAAGATCAAAAACCCACTTCGAGGTCAGGTACGTGCCCACGGCATACCCGGCGGTCGTGTGCACCACACCCTTGGGTTTGCCGGTGGTTCCCGACGTGTAAAGGATGTAAAGGGGGTGTTCGGCGTCCAGTGGCTCAGCCGGGCACTGATCCGAGGCTTGGTCCATCAATTCCCGCCAGCGGTGGTCGCGGCCGGCTTGCAACTGGACGGGTGTTCCACTGCGTTCGTAGACCACTACGTGCTTGACCGAGGGGCATGACTTCAAGGCCTCATCGACCACGGGAAACAGCTTGATCTCGGCGCCGCGTCGATAGCAACCATCCTGCGTAATGACCGCCACCGCCTGGGAATCGTGAATGCGGTCCACCAGGGCATGGGAGGCAAAACCGCCGAAGACAACCGTGTGCACCGCACCGATGCGGGCGCACGCCAGCATGGCAACGGGCAGCTCGGGCGTCATGCCCATGTAGATGGCGATCCGGTCGCCTCGCTTAACACCCAGAGATTTGAGGACGTTGGCAAACTTCTGCACCTCACGGTGCAATTGCTGGTAGGTCAGCGTGCGAACTTCTCCTGGTTCGCCTTCCCAGATCAGGGCAGCTTTGTTCTTCCGCCAAGTTTTCACGTGCCGGTCCACGCAGTTGGCGGAAAGATTGAACTGTGCCCCCACAAACCATTTGGCCCAAGGATTGTTCCACTCGAGAACCTTATCCCACTTCTTGAACCATTCGAGTTCCTCGGCCACGCCAGCCCAGAACTTTTCGGGTTGCTCGACCGACTCGCGGTAGATACGCTCGTAGTCAGGAAGGGACTTAATGTAAGCCTGTTGGCGGAAACTTTCGGGGCACTCAAACTTACGCCGTTCCTCGAGAACGGAATCGATGGTAGCCGCGATGGGGACAGTAACCTTATCTGCCATGACGCGAATCCTCGGGGTATCGCGAAGTCGTATTTTACAGCAACACGCGCCTGGTACCTGATATCTCGGGTAACTCGGCGCGCGTCAAACGGCGAGCCTGATCAGGATGATAAGCGCCATTTCGTGCGCGTATAGGCGATCCTGAAGCCTTTGTTTTCTGCATTGCGCTGGGAATCGCTGCCTGCCTCGGTCACCATCATGGCCAGATCACATCCGTGATCGAAAGCATGGCGCATACGTTCATCGAGGAGCGCACGGTGGAGACCACGACGCCGCAACTCGGGAATCGTGGCCGAACCGGCAAACAGGGCAATCCCATCGTGAATGCACAACACACCGGCGGCTCCGGGTGTGCCCTCTACCTCGGCCAGGAAACACAGATTTTGCTCCCGGGCTGCGGAAATCGCGCCGCTTT
>DATJVT010000316.1:0-9658 GCA_035501695.1 Terriglobia bacterium
GTCTTCGGATGCTTTGCTTCCAACCTCCAGCATTACCACCAAGCCCTGGCCATGGTTCGGCAGTCGGGCGACTTCACCGAGGTATTTCCACCTCCCACCTGCACGTAATCCTCGCGCACGCCCACCGCGCGGGAGATTTCAACCAACTGCCCCAGGGATTGTTTATCCATTGTGTGAGTCGCTATTCGCAATTAATGACGGACTTGATTCCTTGTCCCGCTTCGACCACGGCGTAGGCCTTTACCATCTCCTGTAGCATAAACCGGTGAGTGATGAAGCGATCCCACGGCAGGTCATCGCGCAAGACCATGTCCTTGGCTTCGTGGTAATGCTGAAGGTTGGAAGCAAAGCATCCGAAGAGGGAAATCTCGTTGTAATGGATCAGGTTGCTGTCCAAGGGAATAATGGGGTCATCCTTGGGGATGCCGGCAAAGAAAGAAACGCGGCCCTTCTTGCGGACCAGCTTCAAGGCATCCTCCTGGGCGGCTTTGACCGAGCAGGCCGTGATTGCGATATCGAACTTTTCCCCGCCTCCCGCCTCCAGGATCTTTCTGGCCGCGTCTCCCCCCGAAGTGTTCACCGTAAGGCCGAGCCCGAACTCCTTGACGTAGTCCAGGCGCTCCTGCGAAACATCGGCGACGATGATGGTGGAGCAGCCCCGCGCCTTGAGGATGCTCGCATGCATGAGGCCAATGGGCCCGACTCCAAACACCACGGCGCGGTCGCCGGGGTGCGCACCGAGATACTCCTGGCCATTCAGGCAGCAGGAGAGCGGCTCGATGAGCGCGGCGCGCTCCACGGAAATGTTGTTGGGAATGGGAATGACGTTCCCTTGCGCCACGGCGGCCGCCGGAATCTTGACGTAATTGGCAAAGCCCCCCGCGTAGTCGTATCCGATCGCCGTAAAAGAATCGCAGAGATTGTATTGCTTCCGTTGGCAATAGATGCACTTCCCACATCCCACCACGGTAGCCACCACGGCCTCCTGCCCGAGGCGGAGCCCATGGTTGACACCCGAACCCAACTCGTAGACCGTACCGACAATTTCATGACCGGTAATAGCAGGTGGCACCACGTTCTTCTGCCCGTGGGTGAAGATGCGCTTGTCCGTCCCGCATACGGAACAACGCTGCACCCGCAGGACGACTTCGCCCGCACCCGCCGTGGGCCGCGGCACGTCCTCAACCCGCACATCCCTGACCCCGTGGAAAACTGCGGCTTTCATCAAATCGCTCATGTGCTCCGGCCTCCTTCGGCTGGAAATCAAATCCTCTGCGCCTGGCTGTTTCGGAAAGATGTGATGTTCCCCCCGCCCCTCAGGGGTCTCGGGTCAGGCAGATACTAAGGGATCAGGCTGGGTTTCCAAAGCTCGTGCCCACAGAGACTGCGACCAAGCGGCAGAACCAAAGGAGGAAGTATACAGGCAACCATGGGCCAATTCAACTTGGGCTCAGATGCGGGTCGTAAGCTAAAGACAGAGCAACTTGGTGTTCGCGTTGTCTTATCCCCAACCTTCGCCTGACCGGGCAAAGCTCCTCGGAGACTCCCTCGTCACGCATACTGCCGGTTTCAGGAGAAAGTCTTGCGGGCACGCTGAAGGAGGTAGTAGCACCGTCCACCAGTGGAAGGCTCGGCTGGAAAGAAGTCTTGCACTCGATATCCCGCGGAGAGGTAGTGCTGAAAGATATGCCGGGCTTCGAAGCGCCAGCGGCGGGCCAGGGGCATGGCTCGGGACCGCATGGCGTCGGTTTGCGCAGGGACCTCCACCAACAAGCGGCGATGCGTGAGGTCTAGCTGAATCGTCCGATTCTGGGGGAAGTTCAGGGCGCTCAACTCCGTCGTATTCACTCGCGGCAGAGCCGGATCGAACAAGAAAGTTTCGCCCTGCAACCGCGCCCGGACGCGGGGGGTGGCAATTCGCCAGTTGGCAACCCATCGATCGCTGGGCAACCCCTTTTCCACCAGGCTGGGAAAGCGCCCATAACAATCCGTCACGTATTCTTCCGCCCTCGCTCCCAAACGAGAGATGTTCAACCGCGCGTTGCGGCTTTGCAACGGGTCGAACGTCCAACAGATGGATTTTAGACCACGCTCCAGGGCGATCTGGCGATGGAATAGTTTCATCTTGAAGCCGAGCCCGCGGTCGCGGTATTTCGTTTCCACCGCCATCATGTGTGACCAGTGGATCAGGCGGCCATGGTATTGCGCCAGGAAGGCCAGAATGAATCCCACCAGCCGTTTCTGGACGAAGGTCCCGATGACCGCGCCCCCGTATTTCTGGATCGCCGACATGATTTCACTGGTGGCGCCCGGCGCGCCCCAAACGTGTGTCTGGAGCCGCTCGCACTGGCGGAATTCACCGACGCTCTCCACCAACCTGATCGCGACTCTCGGCATCAGCGTCTCCCTGACGACAGGGATTGAAAGCCTGGAATTAGGCAGAATCTTCCACGGGCTTTGGGCCTCACGCTTCCTTCGTCCTCTCCCAGACTTTGCGAAACAGTTCGATCGACCCTGGTCCGAATCCGGCGTAATGGTTATTGAAATAGCCCATCACTTGAATGCCGCGCTTGAGGAGTTGGCGGATGATGGGGATCCAGATCAACATGTCGTCTTCGCGATCGATAATGATCCGGTCCCAGTGCTGCGTTTTTTCCTCAATGCCCTTGCGGTCGCCCAACCAGCGGACATAGGCAAAATCGGCGGTGACCACATTCAGCTTCCGGACCAGTTGCGAAATAGGGGTCATCCAGGGGTGATCGATCAATGCCAGCGCCACCCGCCTCTTGCGCAGCAGGTCGAGCAACCGCGCGTTTACCCAGTACTTATTGCGCACCTCCAGGGCGTAGCGGAAATCCGCGGGAAGTTCGTCCAGGAAGGGGGAAAGGCGCGCCAAGAATTCGTCCGGTCCCGAAAATGCTTTCTTGTTGAAGTAGGGGAACTGCAAGAGCAGCGGCCCCAGGCGGTCCTCCAGCAGGCTCATGACGCGCAGGAATTCGGATATCTCTTGGCGGCAATCCTGCAAAACCTTCTCGTGCGTGATCACCTGCGGAAATTTGGCGGCGAAGGTAAATCCCGGCGGCGTGCGCGCGAGCCAGTTGCGTACCATGGATTCGGAGGGAATCCGGTAGTAGGTGGAATCCACCTCAACGGTATCAAAATGGCGGGCGTATGCGCTCAGGAAGTCGGCGGGTGGCGTGCCAGGAGGGTAAAACGTACCCACCCAGTCCTCACTGGACCAACTCGAAGTTCCTAAGCGAAGATTGCGGGTAGAGGAGTAGGTCATAAATGGCAGGCGGGACGTGCCAATCGCCAGGGGATGGTTGCCACCGCCGAGAGGGCCATCGACCCTCTCAGGCGGCACACTGCGTGTGTTTCATTCCATACCGCACATGCCACGTTGAGCTGCGCCGCAGGAGGCGCAGGGGCCCGATTCCAGGGCCGCCGCAGAGCGCGACGATGCCCCCACGGCGAATACGGACAGCAGCTTTTCCACCTTGGAACTCTCGCACTTCTTGCAAGACACTTGGCTCGTGGAAGAGGGCACGATCTTCTCAAACGTCGTCCCGCAATCCCGGCATCTAAATTCAAACAATGGCATTCGACCCTCCTGATCGAATATAGCCAAACCCCAGAAGGTTTGCAATTGCCCGGCCATGGACTAAACGTTCCCCCCGCGGAAAAATTCCATCACAGCCGCATTTTATGTGGCTTTTTCAGGCATTCCTCCGTTAAAATCGCTTGACAGCACCCCGGTAATTGTCTACATTGGGGCCGGTAATCATGGCATGGTCTCATTCCAAAAATACACGTAATCAGGAGAGGAGCAGCAAATGGCGAAAGTCATGACCAAATCCCAAGTGGTAGCTCACCTGGCAGAGAAGACCGGGATTCAGAAGAAAGCGGCGGCGGGAGTTATCGAAGAACTCGTAGCACTCGCAACCAAGGAAGCGAAAGCTTCGGGCCAATTTGTAGTTCCCGGGCTGGGGAAGGCCGTAAAGGCCAACCGGAAAGCCCGCGTGGGCCGCAACCCGCAGACGGGCGAGCCCATTAAGATCCCGGCCAAGACCGTTGTGAAGTTCCGTCTGGCCAAAGCGTTCAAAGACGCTGTCGTGCCTCCCAAGAAGAAATAATGCTTCGACCGCGGGCTGCCGTTGCGGCCCGCGGTTCCTCCCAAACGGCGCAAGCGACATTGCGAATACCAAAAGGGGGAAGACTCGCTTCCTGACGCTGCTCGTGGCGCGAAAAGGATGCCTGCCCTATTGTGTGTAGGGATAAGCCTGCATACAGAAGTCGTGTCTGCGCCTCCAGAATGGTGGAAGCGGCGGATGGCGCACTACTTTCCCAGGATGATCCTGGCGATAGTCTGTAACTGCATGAATGACGTCCCCTCGTAGATCTTCCCGATTTTGGAGTCGCGCAGGTGTTTCTCCGCCGGATAATCGCGTGTGAAGCCGTATCCTCCATAGACCTCCAGGCATTCAGATGCCACCCGTTCTGCCACTTGCGAACAGAAGTATTTGGCCATGGCGGCTTCTTTTAGGAAGGGCTTGTTGGCATCCTTCAACCGCGCGGCGTTATAGGCCATTAGGCGCGCTGCCTCCACGTCGGTGGCCAGGCGGGCCAGTTGAAACTGAATCGCCTGGAAATCGGCAATCGGCTTGCCGAATTGTCTGCGCTCCAGCGCGTACCGGATGGCATTCTCCAGCGCGCCGGCAGCCACCCCCGTCATCTGTGCGGCGATGCCGATGCGCCCTTCGTTCAAGGTTTCAATCGCCACCTTGTAGCCCCTGCCGACTTCGCCCAGCATATTCGCTTTGGGTACACGGCAATCTTCGAGAATGAGTTCGCAAGTGGAGGAGGCGCGGATGCCCAGCTTGTCCTCTTTCCGCCCCACGGTAAAACCTGAAGTGCCACGCTCAGCCAGGAAGGCAGTGATGCCGCGATAACCCGAGTCGGGATTGGCATTGGCAAAAATAATGAACAGCCCAGCCTCCTTGGCGTTGGTAATCCAAAGCTTGCGGCCATTCAGGACAAAGTGGTCGCCGTCCTCGTGCGCGCGCGTCGCCAACGCAAACGCGTCGCTGCCCGAATTCGCCTCGGAGAGGGCGTAGGCGCCCAGCGTGTCGCGCACCAAGTGCGGAAGGAATCTCTGCTTTTGCTCCTCGGTCCCCCACCGCTGGAGAGCGTTGTTCACCAGGGTGTTCTGAACGTCAACGACCACGCCCGCCGACGCGTCCACGCGAGAGAATTCTTCGATGGCCAGAATCGACAGGAAGAATGTGCCTCCGCTGCCCCCGAAAGCTTCCGGAACTCCTATTCCCATGAACCCCTGCGCAAAGAATTTATCCAGCAGGGCCAGGTTGAAAACGCCCTCCCGATCCATTTCTTCGACATGGGGGAGAATCTCGTGGGCGGCGAACTCGCGCGCCATCGCCTGAAACATCTTTTCTTCTTCTGTCAATACTGTCAAAGGTCCATTAGTAACATCATTAACAGCTTCCGCCATGATAACCCCTCAGTTCCCGGATTTAACGGCCCCACCGGCCGGGTTCGGGAGAACGGTCTATCGCGCCTTGATTTCGGTCCAGTAACGATCGTAAATGGATATCACCGGTCCCAGGTCGCGCATGAACTCGCAACGCTTGAGGGAGGCGCGCTCCGGAAAGACGGCGGTATTGGCCAGAAGCCATGGGTCAATTTCCCGTAGTTCGTAGCGGTTGGGTGTGTTGAAGCCGCAATCGTTCACGAAGAGCGCCGCCACATCCGGGCGATGAAAGTAATTGATGAAATCCTCCGCCAATTGCGGGTGCGGGGCGTGACGCGGAAGGCAGGTATTGTCCACCCAAATCGTACACCCTTCCTTGGGAATCACATACCGGATGCGCGGTTCGTCACGCATGGCGAAGGTCAGGTTGCCGTTGAAGGCCTGTGCGAGCCAGGCATCGCCGGCGGCGAGATCCTGCTCGAAGTTGGAACTGTTGTAACCCTTCACCAGGGGCTTCTGGCTCAGCAGGAGATCTCGCGCCTGCCGGATCTGGTCGGGGTCCGTAGAGTTCAGTGAGTAGCCGAGCTTCTTCAAGGCCATGCCAAACACTTCGCGGTTGTCGTCAAGCAGCAGAATGTGTCCGGCCCAGCGAGGATCAAACAGCGCATCCCAACTGTCGATATTCCCCTTGACCAGGTCGGCACGGTAGGCGAGCCCACTGGTGCCCCAGACGTAAGGCACGGAATACTCATTGTGCGGGTCAAAGGGCAGACCCAGGAAGCGGGGATCGGTGTTGGCCCAGGCGTTGGGCAGGCGCTGCTTATCAAGCTTCGCCAACAGGCCTTGCCGCACCAGGATTTCCACCATGTAGTCGCTCGGAACGACCAGGTCATAATCCACATTGCCGGCCTGCAACTTGGCCAGCAACGCTTCGTTGGAGTCATAAAGGTCATAGTTGACCCGGCAGTGATACTCACGCTCGAAGCCTTGAACCACGCGCGGGGAAATATAGGTCGACCAGATATAAATGTTCAGTTGCGGCAGGCTTCCGCCCCCCTGCCAGGTATGCGCCACCACAGGGGTGACCATTAAAAGGAAAATCACTCCGGCACTGGCCATGGCCGTGCGTAACTTCATGGCGCCGCGTTCCAGTCTTTGTGCCACGAGGACCAGCGGAATGGTGGTGAGAAGGATGACGGTGGAGACAGCATTGATCTCCGGGGTGATGCCGCGCTTAAGCCGCGAGTAGATTTCCAGAGGCAACGTGGTGGAACGCACCCCGGCCACGAACGAGGTAATCAGATAATCGTCGAAGGACGTGGTAAAGACCAGCAGGGAGGCGGAGAGAATCGCGGGCGCCGCAATGGGCAAGGTGACGCGAAAGAAAGTGGTCCACTCGTTCGCGCCCAGATCCAGGGCGGCTTCTTCGAGCGAGCGATCCATTCCGGCCAGGCGCGCTCCCACCACGATGATGACGTAAGAAATGCAGAAGGTAATGTGGGCGATCACAATGGTCCATAGGCTCAACCGCAGGGCCAGCAGGCTGAAGAAGATGACCACCGCGACAGCTATCACGATCTCCGGAATGACCAGGGGAAGGTACACCACGCCGTCCAACAACGCCTTGGCCGGCCGGCGTGGCCGTGCAAAGACCAGCGCTGACATGGTGCCGAACAGTACGCAAGCCAGCGTGACGGCGGCCCCCACCAGCAGGCTGTTTTCCAGGGATTGAAAGATCTGCTCGTCCCGCCACAGGACCGCGTACCACTCGCCCGTGAACCCCATCCAATGAGCGGAGAGGCGCGAGCGGTTGAAGGAATAAACCACCAGGACAAAGATGGGTGCGTACAGGAACAGGTAGACGGTCGTGGTCGAGAGGGTAAGTCCCCAGCCTTCGCGGCGCCGGCCGGCCATCAGAGCATCTCCCCGGTCGTCCTTTCACTCTTGCGCAACCCTGCTGCAACCAGCGCCAGTACCACAAACGTCAGCAGAAATGCCACGGCCGAGCCGAACGGTTGATCGCGAGCCACGGCAAACTGGTTCTGGATGAGATTCCCCACCATCATGGTGCGGGCGCCTCCCAGCAAGTCGGGGGTGACGAAGGCCCCCACAGAAGCGATGAAGACCAGAATGGATCCCGCCACCAGCCCTGGTGAAGAGAGTGGCAGAGTAATTCGCACAAAGGTGGACCAGCTAGGCGCGCCGAGATCCTGCGCAGCCTCCAGGAGGGTTGGATCAAGTTTTTGCAGCACGGCGTAGAGGGGCAGGATCATGAAGGGCAGTTCGCCGTAGACCAGCCCGATCATTACGGCCAGGGGCGTGTAAAGCAACCGCAAGGGCTCGTGGACCAGGTGCAAGGCGAGCAAGGAGTTATTCACCACCCCTTCGCTGCGCAGGATGATCATCCAGGCATAGGTGCGAATCAGGAAGCTGGTCCAAAAGGGAATGATCACCAGCAGCAGAAGGGCGGATTTCCACCACTTGGAAGCCCGGAGCGCGATCGTGTACGCCACGGGAAAACCCAGCAGCGCACACAACGCCGTGGCAATCAGGGCCATCCAGAACGAGCGGCAATAGACATTCAGATAGAGAGGCTGGAAGGCGCGGCCATAATTGAGCAAGCCCAGGGTCCAGTCGATGGTTCCCTCAGGCGAACGCCGGGCAAAACTAACCGCCAGCAGGTATGCCAGAGGGAGGAGGAAGAAACCCACCAGCCAGAACAGGCTCCCCGAGAGAAGCGTTACCGTGCGGTATTCGGGACGGCGGCGGAAGAATTCGAGGAGAGTTTCCATGCTTCGAGTCGTGCCTTCGCGAGGCGGACGCACCCCAATCACTTACGCGAGCAGTGTAGCGCAAAGACGCGCGCACTGTGTACGTGTTTTCGCCCGATCTGAACGTAAAGTGCGGCACCAGCGCGCAGTGTTACCCGGACCCGCTAGTCACACCCCAATAGAGACATTGAAAGGGTGCGGCTGACACGCGGGAAATGCCGGTTCGGTGTATCCTAATTACATGCGACCCGAGAGGACAGCTCCGGAGGGAAGACGCCAGGGTGGAGTAACTCCCCTCCTCTCCCTGTTTGGATTCATGCTGATTAACTATTGCGTGGCGCAGGCACAAGCTCCTCCGGTCCAAACTACCGCCCCGAATCCCGCCACCGCCGAAGAGGTCCCGACCCCCTCGGCGCAGGATTTTTTCAAGCAAGGGAATGAAGCCGCGCGGCTGAACAAATGGGACCAGGCGATCGCTGCCTACCGGAAGGCTCTGGCCCTCCGGCCCGAGTATGTGGAGGCGCATTACAACCTCGGGAATGCTTACGCCGCGGAACAAAAGACCACGGAAGCGCTAAAGGAGTATCGCGAAGTGCTTCGCTTGCGCCCGGACTTTCCCGGCGTGCACATGAACATCGGCGCGCTGGAAGAGGCAGGCGGGCAGATTCCCGAGGCCATCGCTGAGTATCGCCAGGAGGTGAGCGGGCACCCCAATAACGCGGACGCTCACGTGAACCTTGCCAACGCTCTGACTGCAAACCGGGCCTTTGCAGACGCCGCCGCGGAGTATCGCACGGCATTGAATCTTGCGCCCCGCGATGCCGAGGTTCATATGGCTCTGGCGAGCGCGCTGCTGCAATCCGGTGACGCGAAGGGAGCGGGAGCGGAGTATCGCCAGGCCATCGAATTGGACTCCAACAACGCCGACGCCCACAACGGCCTCGCCGCGGCTCTGATCCAGGCGGGGGATTCTGCCGGCGGTATCAACGAGTATCGCACCGCCGCGCGCCTGCACCCCAATGATCCGGACATCCACATGAGCCTGGCCGCCGCCCTGCGCACCATGGACGATTTGAGTCACGCCATCGAGGAATATCGCGTGGCCGTCCAACTGCGTCCCAATCAAATGGAATACCACTACTCCCTGGCACTGGCCTTGCGGGAGGCCGGTGACTATGGGGGTTCCATCGAGGAGTTCCGTCGCGTCACCCGCTTGCGCCCGGACTACGTGGATGGACACGCCGAACTTGCCGCCGCATACCTTTCCATCAGCGACCACCCGGCTGCTGTGAGCGAATATCACGAAGCGATCCGGTTGAGACCGGGCGACCCGGCACTGCACGAAGCACTCGGTCTGGTTCTGCGCAAGACCGGCGACCTGGAGGAATCGATTCGAGAA
>DATJVT010000317.1:0-3118 GCA_035501695.1 Terriglobia bacterium
CTCGTAGAGGTTTTCGCTGCTGAAGTGGCGCAACGCGCCGTCCTGCCGCCAGCCGGGGACGAGCGAACAATCGGCTACTTCCGCCGCGGGGACGCGCGACGCTGTGAACAGGGCGAACGCTAACCCAAAGGATACGAATCGAAGCGCTGCAAAAAGGGTTTTCATGGTTGGAACCAGCGAAGTTTCGAACGGGTGCGGCAAGAAACCTTGAGGGATGCACCCTTTACCCCCATAAGTATTGAAAATAACGGAACCGGCAAGCCATTTTGGAGTGCGGGAGCAGCAGCTCCCGCCTTCCTCCGGCGCTCGATTCCCGGCCATATTAACTGCAGGGAGAGTGCGGGGGCTGCTGCTCCCGTACTCCAAAGGGGTGGATCACCATGATTTCCCCGTAGCTTTATACGGGACGGCATAAGTTCCTGCGCATTGCCCGGAGCGGCGCTCTCTGCGCGCCCGGATTGTAGCGTCGATCTCCGATCGACGGCGGCGGTCTGAGACCGCCGCTATAACCGAATGCTCAAGCATTTATGTCGCTCGGTATAACCACCCAGCCCCAGCCCCTGACACCCGACCCCTGGCACCTCGCACCTGTTTTCAGGCAAACATATCCTGCGCGCGGGTGAGGCGCTCGGGCACCTTCACGCCAAAACGGCAGTTGACCGTGCAGGTGGGGCAATCGCCGCAGCGCACGGATGCCAGTTCCACCGGGAGCTTCTTGAAGTGGTCGCGGCCCAGTTCGAACTGACCGTAGCCGTCGGCGTACATCGCGTAGCGGATGACGTCCTGCACGGGCAGGCCCTTGGCGCAATGGCCGTCGCACTCGCCGCACATCCGGCAATAGAGCGGAGTAATGAAATCGAGTTGCCGCGCCAGGAGTTGTTCTTCCTTGGGCGAATACGGCTCCGCCATGGCCTTCAGGTTTTCCTGGAGCTGATCCATGTCCGTCATGCCGGGGATGGTGGTGTTGACGTACTGGCCCTTCAGCACCCACTTGAGCGCCGCCAGCATGGCTCCCTCGCGCTTCAGCTTGTTCCCCAGGGGATCTTTCGGATCGTTCTTGCGGAAGCCGCCCGCCATCACCTTCATGCCCACCACGCCCATGCCCGCGGCGCTGGCCTGCTCCAGGGCCTCGGAAACTTCCTTCTGCATGGTGAAGTTGAAGGCGGACAGGATGACATCCGTCCTCTTCTTCTGCACCAGGAAAGGAGCAATCTCCTTGGCGTTGTGGGTGCTCACGCCCGTGAACCGCGCCTTGCCTTGCTGCTTGGCGGCGTCCAGCGCATCGAAAAGCTCATCCGTCAGTTGACTGGTTTTGTCCCGCATGTGCAGGTACCACACGTCGAGGTGGTCGGTGCCCAGCTCGCTAAGCGAGGTGTCGAGATCCTTGAGGGCGTCGGCCTTGGTGGTGGCGTCGGTCTTGCTGGAGATGTAGATCTTCTGCCATTTGCCCTTGAGGGCCGTGCCCACCAGGCGCTCGTTGTTCCCGTGCTGGTAGCCGCGGTGCGTATCGAAATAGTTAATGCCGATGTCCGCCGCGCGCTCGATCACGCTGGCGTCCGAAGTAATCATGCAGCCAAAGCCCACGCTGGTTACCTTCAGCCCGGTCTTGCCCAGGATGCGGTAGCTGAGTTGGGTGGAAGAGTGTGTGTCGGCCTGCGCCCAGGCGCCGGGTGCAGAAGCCAGACCCGCTACGGAAGTAAGAAGTCCCGCGGATAAGAAGTCGCGACGAGTAGACATTTTGTCTATATCCTTCCTCGAATAATTGACGACTGTCATAACGTCTCGGTGATGTTATCATAGGACGCTTGGAGGCAATATGAATTTATCGCGACGCCGATTCATGCAAGCGGCCGGCACCGGCCTGCTCCTGGCCCCGGCCCGCCGCTTGCGGTCCCAGGCCCCGCCCGCCCTTCCGGTGGCTCCCCTGGTCAAGGAGTTCCCGGGCATTTCGCAGGTGGCCATCGTCCAGGGCGAGGACCGGCGCAAGAACGTCTGCGCCGCGCTTACCGCCATCGACGACCAGATTCTGCCCAGGCTGCGGCAGAAGAAATACGTGGTCATCAAGCCCAACATCGTCAACACGGTTAACCAGCTAGCCTCCACCCACGCCGACGCGCTGCGGGGAATCGTGGAATACCTGGCGCCGCGCTTCCGCGGGCCCATCGTCATCGCCGAGTCCTCGGCGGGCGACACGCTGGAAGGCTATGAGAACTTCCACTACGCGCGCGTGCGCGACGAGCATCGCGACCAGAAGATCAGCCTGCTCGATCTCAATCGCGACGCCAGGTACGAGACCATTCCCCTCATCGACTTTGACCTGCACGTCACCCCGGTGCGCCTGGCCGCGCGCCTGCTCGACCCCGACGCCTTTGTGATCTGCTCGGCCATCATGAAGACGCACAACACCGTGGTGGCCACGCTCTCCGTGAAAAACATGGTGCTGGGGACGCCGCTGCACAGTCCGCGCGGCGAGGAGGACTGGAACGACAAGCGCAAGTACCACGTCGGCATCCGCCAGACCCACTACAACATGCTGCTAACCGCGCAGAAGCTGCAACCCAACTGGGGCGCCACGGTGATCGACGGCTTCGAAGGCATGGAGGGCGACGGCCCCAACTCCGGCAACCCCGTGGCGTCGCGGATCGCCATTGCCTCCACGGATTTCATCGCGGCCGACCGCGTGGGAGTGGAAGCGATGGGCCTCGACTCCAAATGGCTGGGCTACCTGGTATACTCCGGGCAGGTGGGACTGGGCAACTACGATCTGGCTAAGATCAACATTCAGGGCGCCAAGCTGGAAGCCGTGCGGCGGAAGTATCGCGTGCACCCCGACATGGACCGCGAGCTTCAATGGATGGGGCCGATGGAAGACTTGCCGCCCAACCTCGGCTTCTATCATCACCTGGGCGCCAAAATCTACGGCTAGGGCGGTTCCTTTGGAGTGCGGTAGCAGCAGCTACCGCCTTCCGTCTGTGATCCATACCGCGAGGATGAACCCGCGCGACAACCCCGTAGCAGCAGCTACCGCCTTTCCTGATCGTCGCGCACGACGGGGTGTAGTGTAACCTTGGCAGAAGGCGGGAGCTGCTGCTCCCGCACTCCAAAGGGTGCAACCTTT
>DATJVT010000318.1:0-13152 GCA_035501695.1 Terriglobia bacterium
TCGCCGAATACGGTGATTTGCCCACCGTTCATCCGGCACAGACCGTCTCCACAGCCGTACCACACCCCTTCCTTTTCCAGGAGAATACCGTGCGTGCTTGAATTGCCCGTCCCGGCCGCCTGCGGCACCCTGCGAAAGACCAAACCACCCGTTTCGTGAGGATTCGTAGTCAGCACCAGGCCGCTCTCGGTCGCAATGTAGGTTCGATCTTTACCGTCGAATCGGATTCCGCCATAGCCATCGAGGCCGCGGGCGCCGGGCAGTTCCACCCTATGGAAGCGGCCTTCCTTCAGTTGGAATAAGCCACTGTAAAACCCCGCCAGCAAGCTGCCATCGGGACTCTCTCCAATACTCAGAACAATGTCCCTGGGCAGGCCGTCGTCAGGTCCGTAACGCTGAAAACGGTACCCATCAAATCGGAATACCCCGCTTTCGGTCCCGGCCCACAAGAACCCTGTCCGATCTTGAAATAGGACCTTCACGGCAAGGTTGGTGAGGCCGTCTTCAACGCCGTAGTAGCGGAAGCTATATTGTTGGGCCTCCGTGGGCGTGGGCGAAGACAGGAAGGCGAGCGCCGTCCAGAGATAAAGAGCCGCTTTGCGGGCTGGTCCCGACATATTAGAGCCATCGGCCAACCCAACAATCTCTTGAGGTTAGATAGTGGAACTATTGTCCAGAGACCCGGCTTGCGGAAGACAACACAGTAATTCTTTTCGGGCCAATCAGCAGGGACAGTTTCCACCCGGAAGCCGGCCGCCGTTAACTCCTCCACCAGGAGTTTCTGCGGGATGCCGTGTCCACCCCGTTTCGGGGGAACGCCCACCCGGCTTAAGTGACCGGAAAAGACTGGCGTCCGTGTCAGCGGGCTTCGTGAAGTGATGGTAAACGCGCCGCATGAAGATGGAATCACGGCACTCGGGCG
Organism: Terriglobia bacterium; assembly: GCA_035501695.1. GTDB lineage: Bacteria > Acidobacteriota > Terriglobia > UBA7540 > UBA7540 > Bog-366. Next base: position 923 of record DATJVT010000318.1, read on the forward strand.
GACCTGGAGGCGGGATCACCGATGACACGGCTGTCGTGTCGCTCATGTGGGCAAACAATGAAGCCGGAGTGCTGCTTCCGGTCGAGCAGATCGCGCAAATCTGCCATGCGCGCGGGGTGCTGTACCACTGCGACGCCGTCCAGGCGGCGGGCAAGGTGCCCGTTCCATTTTAGATTTTCGATCAGTACTGTCCAACTATAAGTCGAATAACAGCAATTGCCTACGAACGTCGTCTTGAGGTTGTTGGTGATCGAAGTCGGGAAAAGCATGTAAAATCGATGTAACCACGATCGAGGAGATAAAACGCCCCGGGCTGGGGAAGCAGTTGGTCGAGGAGATTGTCGTCGTGAACTTTGCCCCCGGTCACATAAACATTGATGGGAATGCTGCCGCGCAGGTCCAGAAGAGTATGAACTATCACGGCGCTTTTGCGACGCCGGAATCGCGCCCAGGGGAACAAGGTGGGACACAGATCGATCGTAGGGCCGAAGAGCCTTCGGCCCGGGCCCAACGCTGTTGGGCCCTACAACCGGCCGAGCGCCGCTCGGCCCTACGATTCCGATGCGGTAGCCGGTAACAACCCTCGGTCCGTGACACTCTTCGGCCTTTTCCTCTCGGGCAAATTGGGTGCGGCTGTAGGGCCGAAGAGCGTTCGGCCTTGGACCAGCGTTCGTGGTGGCTACAATCGTAGGGCCGAAGAGCCTTCGGCCCGGGCCCAACGCTGTTGGGCCCTACGACCGGCCGAGCGCCGCTCGGCCCTACGTTGCCACTGAATCCCACCAGGGACGAGGGTCGTCCACATATAGGCGGCGGAGGTTGTCCTTGATATCCCGATAGGTCGGCGCGTGGAGGGAAGGAGGGCCAGGGGTTCCAGTCCGTATTGCATAAACGCCCCCGATTGTACACGACGTAACGGGAGGGGCAAGGGGGGTTCACCCACCTGCCGGGCAATTCAGTTCGGTCCGACCACTTCCGAAGAATCTGTGGATTCTGTTGTAGAGTTTTTACCGCGTCCAAGCCGATAAGGCCGTCGAAGGTGGGTCCCCTGAACGGCGATGGTTGGGGCGCCCCTCTAAGCCGATGCTGGCTCGCAGCCGATTTTCGCAATACTCCCAGTGGTCTGAGCCGCACTGGGGGGCTCGGCAATTGAACTCACACGCAGCATATTCGGGAGGAACGGATTGGACCATGTGATCGAGTAGCGAACGCCAGGCACGGCGGATCGCATTGCCTTTGGGAAAGGGCCCATTTCCGGCAAATATTGTGGACATTCAGCACTCCTTGACAGACCCCTGGAACGGGAACTATCAACTCGGCCGGAAACGAATGTTGGGTGTTGAGAAGGAACGGGTTTCTTGTCATCGCTCCGCTCCCACCCCGAAAAACACTGGGGCAATTTGCCCACTTCCGGCCGGACAGTCATGGAATGGCATGTTAATGGCCATTGCCGGAGGAGCACACCACAAACAGGTATACCCTTTAACAAGGGGTTTCAAGAGGCAGGGGTTTGGGTCATACTGGATTGTTGACCAGAGATGTTGGAGGGGGGTTCCATGTTAACTGAGGTTAGGCGATGCCTTGATGTGTATCGTGAGAAATACCGGCGCTCCGGTCTTCCCGATCTGGAATTGAGCGGCATATACGCCTTGTTTCCGGAGGAAGGGGTGCCGGATTTTGCGGAATTTCGCTGGAACGACCGGTACCCGAACGCCGGCCGAAAAGGCGTCTACCTGCTATTCGGTAGAACCGGCAGGCTGTTGTACATCGGCAAAGCCTCCATGGGAGCCTCGATCGGAGGGCGGCTGGGAACCTGGTTTGCGGGCAAGAACGAGTGCCGGCTCCTTTCCAATGACTGGATGGAACGGCCATCTTATGTCGCCACCATCGCTGTACCCGAAAGCATGAGCTTCGAAGCTGCCGCCCTGGAGGAATACTTAATCAGGTGCCTAAATCCATCCGACAACAAACTGGGCGTCATCGACGAGCTGCCATTGGGCGGAAACTTGCGGCCTGAGACACCTGCTCCGAGCGCCGAGGGCAAGCAAGTTGACGTCGCGGGTTCCGCCCTTCCGTCTGAGGCGGGAGTCTATACGTATTCGGCGCCGGGAATGCCCATGTGCCCCATGTGCGGGCAGCGCCCCGCCATCTTCTACTGCTCAACCCACGAAAAAGCGGCGTGCCTGGAATGCGTGGCAAAGCATGATGAACGCGGGATGTGCGTCTACGTGCCGGCTTACCGTGCCCCCAAACCCCCTGAGAGTCCCGTGACCACCCCCGAGCCGACCACCCCCACCAGCGCGGCCAGGCCGAGAAGCATTCTTGGGATTTGATTCAATCTGTAACTCGAGAGACGTATGTCGATCACCGGGAAGACGGCGTCTGGCGGATCGTGCATCTTCACTACTCGGGAATGCCAATGACTGGTGCGCTGAACGGATTCTTCTAATCCGGATTATCAATTCCAAGTCCGGCCCTATTGGAGCACGTGCACCTGGCGGGCTTGCATCACCATGCTTCCGGCTGGAATGGTAACCCCATTGATGATGGTGGCCTGGGGTTCGTAGTAAGGCATGCCCTTCACCAGGAGAGGGTTCACCGTCGTGATGGCGCCCAACCCCGTTACATTCACATACGCGGTCTGGTTGTTGGTGACGACGTAGATGGGGACCCCCTGCAATAACGTGCAGCAGGGGGTGATGATAAACACCCCCGTGGCGTCGTCCGATGCGACTTGCACCATCGAAGTCATGGTGCCCTGCATTGACTGCATTTTCAGAAATATCGCCGTGGGTTCCACGTTAAAAGGCAGGGGGGAAGTGGTCCCGACGGTGGCGGGAGGTCTGGTGTAGGCTCCATGGACCACCACCTCCTGGCCCACCGCGAGATTTTGCGCGCCGAAGGATAAATTGGCAAAATTGGGCCCCAGAACCGAGGCCTGGTAGGTGGGGCTGACCGTAAGGTCCACTTGATAGATGGTGTCCATGGTCAACGTGGAGGTGTCATCCGGCTCGGCATCGCGAACCCACAGATTCAATTGCATCGGGTTCCCCGCCGGGTCCGTCTTGATCGCGACAATCGGACCAATCAGGGCCGTGCTGGGGGTGACTCCGGACTGCCTGGGGAAGGGGTTTTCGAGCGCCTGGACTTCCACCGTCTTCGCTGCAAGGTTCCCCTGGCTATCGACAATGACGTCCGCTTCCACGTAGTTATTCGGAAGCAGATGAGCGAGATCCGAGAATCCATACTTGTTGGTCGTCGCCGTCATGTTGACGGGCAGGGCGGGGGCATTGGCCGTGGATGGAGACAGGAGCTGCAACGTAAAATTCCCAAGATAAGTGGGATTGGGGGTGGTATTGGTATTCGAGATGCTTCTCACAAATCCCCACAGGTCATCCAACTCCGCAAAGCCATTCGGGTTGGTGGCGCCGGACGGAAGGGTGGATGACAACTGGGTGACGCTGACCACGGGGTTGATCTTTCCGGTCAGGTTGCCGGAGGAATCCGTCTGGAGCATGCGGAGGACATCGAAATCCAGCACGATCACGTTGGCCTGTTGGGCCGTAATGACCAGGGGAGGATTAAGAGGGATGATGGGCTTGGAAGTCGTGAACGAGACCGGGAAACTATGGTTCGGCGGGCTTACCGCCGGGTCATAACCGATTAGCTGGGCCAGTTCAAAACTCAGATTCGCCTGATTGTAACTGCCCGCCCTAACCGGGTACGAATACAGGATAGTGCTGAAATCGCGAAGTTGCTGAAGGTTCAAGCGGATTTCCGGTGCGAAGGAGGGCGTCGTGGTGATGAATCCGGCGGTGAAGCCGGTTTGGGTGTCTTCGAAGCTGAGGTCCTGCACCACCACGTTGGTGGAAATCGCATTGCATATCGGAACGTCTTGAACGATGGCGATCAGGTTCCCCGTGTTGGAACTGCTGCTCGTGGTCGTTGTCGAACTGCTGGAAGAACAACTGGTCAGGATCCCGGCGAATAGCACCGCTCCGATAATCCCCGCCAGCCTGGGTTGGGGCTTGCGTTTCAAGTGTCTCCTTAAAATTTGAGTCTGGGATTGGTACTCGGCCGCGGCGGCCTGGGGAATCCCGGCATACGCCCCAGTGGTTTTCAGTACAGACCCGCGCCTCTTCCTCAGATGATATCAACCCCCCATGGGGTTATCCACATGCTGGGGCCATCAAGCCAGGATTTTGATAAATACAGTGAATTGACCGCGCAAGGCAAGTTTTATTCCATTCCCTTTATTTCTGCTCGGCCTTACGGCGACGGATGAAAGCCGGCACCTCCAAGTCGTCTTCCTGAATTTCTGTGGTCACGGTGGGAGGGGGCGCTTCCACCGGAAGCTTTTCCTTTTTGGCCATCACATTTCTCAGGCTTTGTTGGGCCGTGCGAAGCGCCGGGGAAAGGCCGGGGAGCGGCTTGATCCCCAACTTCTCGGACTTGATACCTGTGGCAATCACCGTGACTTTGACCGCCTCTCCCATCGACTCATCGTGGACCGCACCGAAGATTATATTAGCATTGTCTGCGGCAGCCTTCTGCACGATTGTGGAGGCTTCATGGACCTCGTAGAGCGTTAGCTTGCTGGAGCCGGTGATATTCAGCAAAATGCCGTGGGCTCCGGTGATGCTGGCATCTTCCAGCAGGGGGCTGGCCATGGCGCGATTGGTGGCCTCCACGGCGCGATTGTCACCCGTCGCCACTGCCGTTCCCATGACCGCGTAACCCATGCCCGCCATGATCGCCTTAATGTCGGCAAAGTCGCGGTTGATAATCCCCGTGATGGTAATGATGTCGGAGATTCCCTGCACTCCCTGGCGAAGGATGTCGTCGGCAATACGAAACGCCTCGAAGAAACTCGTTCCCTTATCCACGAACTGCATCAGGCGTTCGTTGGGAATGCAGATGACCGTGTCCACACCCTGGCTCAACTCGGCCAGGCCCTGCTCCGCCTGCAGCATGCGGCGCTTGCCCTCGAAGGCAAACGGCTTGGTGACGACCGCCACCGTCAGCGCGCCCAGTTCGCGAGCCAGGCTGGCCACGATGGGCGCGCCTCCCGTCCCCGTGCCGCCGCCCAGGCCCGTGGTGACAAAGACCATGTCCGCGCCTTCCAGGGCTTCGATGATCTTCTCCGTATCCTCCAGAGCCGCCCGCCGCCCGATTTCGGGGTTCCCTCCCGAACCCAAACCCTTGGTCAGCTTCGTGCCCAATTGAATCTTCAGCGAGGCTCGGGAGGTCTGGAGGGCTTGCGCGTCGGTGTTGGCGACCAGAAAATCCACGCCCTTCACATCCGCGGCGATCATCCGGTTGACGGCGTTCCCTCCGCCCCCGCCGACGCCGATGACCTTGATTTTCGCCCCGTCGCGCAATTCGTCCGAAAAATCCACCCGGAGATCGCCCATGCCAGTGTCGCTTCCCATGCGGCCCCCCAACGCTATTGACGATTTTCGATTGCAATCGTCAGTTGTCAGTCTTCAGTTATCAGTAATCCTACAATGCATTAACTGATTTCTGAGAACTGACAACTGCTTCCTGATGACTTGTGCCACTTCAAATCACCAATCACAAATCGCCAGTCACAAATTCAATGATTCATCTTATTCCAGAGCTTCTTGAAGAATCCGCCCGAGTCGGTGGCGTCGCGCATCAAGCGCACGCGGTAGGCGTGAATCGCCAGTCCCACCACGGTGGCAAACGCCGGGTCGGGCAGGGTCTCTCCCATCGCCTCGATCCCCGCCGGAATCGCCACCCGCACCGGCATGCCAAAAGCCGCCTCTGCCATGGCCGGAAATCCCCCCAGCTTGGCGCCCCCGCCGGTCAGCACGACCCCTGCCCCCAACTGCTTCTCGCAATCGGAGCGTGCGATTTCCGCGCGGATCAATTCCAGCAGCTCCGCGGCGCGAGGCTCAATGATCTCGCTGAGCATGGCGTAACTCACCACGCGGGACGGCCTTTCCCCCACGCTGGGCACCTCCACCATGGAGTCTGCGGGCTTGGAGGGATCGCGCTCGCCCCAGGCCTTCTTCATCTTCTCCGCTTCCGGAATGGGCGTGCGCAACCCCACCGCGATATCGTTGGTGAAGTGTTCCCCGCCCACCGGAATCACAGCGGAGTGCCGCACCACGCCCGCATGATAGAGAATCAGGTCGGTGGTTCCTCCCCCAATGTCCACCAGCGCCACACCCAACTCGCGGTCATCGGCGCTCAGGCAAGCTTCCCCCGAGGCCAGCGGTTCAAAAACCGTGTCCACAACCTCCACCCCGGCGTGATTGACGGCCGTCACCACGTTTTGGGAGGCCGAGGCGGACGCGGTGACCAAGTGCACATCCACTTCCAACCGCCCTCCCACCATTCCGACCGGGTCCCGAATGCCGTCCTGGCCGTCGAGCACAAATTTCTGGGGCAGCACCTGAAGAAGTTGGCGGTCTTCCAGAAGCGTGATCCCCTGGGCGGTCTCCATAACCCGCCGCATGTCCTCCCGCGCCACTTCCCGGGTCCCACTGCCTGACTTGCCCAGTGAAATTGCGCCCCGGGAATTCACTCCTTTGATATGCCCGCCGGCCACGCCCACAAAGGCGGAATCAATGGACGCGCCGGCGCCAGCCTCCGCGCCCTCCAACGCCTTCTTTACGGCCAGGGACGCCAGGTCGAGATTGACGATCATCCCCTTGCGCCAGCCCTTGGACTCCGCAACTCCCAGGCCTGCCACTTCCAGCCTTCCTTCGGAGTTCGGCCTGCACGCCAGGGCGCACGTCTTCACGCTGCCCAGGTCGAGACCGGCGATAAGTTGGTCCTTGCGGGACATAAAGAAGTTCTCAGTTCTCAGTTTTCAGTTCTCAGCCACCAGGTTTCGGCTTCCCGTTCCCAATCGATCTGCCCTAACTGATTACTGACAACTGAAAACTCGCCTATTCCTTCGGCTCCCTGTTGGCGGACGTCGCGTGGTCCGCCGGCTGAGCCGGCGCCGCCGGGTCCACGATGATCTGGTTGCGATAGCGCAGATCTACCGAATCCAGTTTATCATTGGTTTTTTGAATTTCCGGGAGTAAAGCCAGCAAATTCCGGAAACGCTGGAGAAAATCCTTCTGGCCGAAATGTACCTGCACGGTCTGTTGTCCGTGGATGAGGAGGGCTTTGAGGTCCTCCGGATCCGCCAGGTATACTTCTGAAATCACCCAGCCGGCGCGCGGAGCTTCCGTCCCCAGTTGCCGCATGAACTCCATAAAAAGTGCCAGCCGGGCGCGGCGCTCATCGAGGCTGGGAAGGTTCTCCAACCCGTAGAGCACGGGGAAATCAAAGGCCCCGTTATCGGGCTTCTCCAGCAACATGCCGTCTTCGTCGATCAGGCTCACCCGGCCGCCCACATTGGCATAGGCGACGGGAACGCGCTCCGTGATGTTCACCAGCAGGCCGTGCGGGAGGATGCGCGTCACCGACGCCGAGCGCACCCACGGCAAGGTCTCCACCCCGCGCCGCCGGAGGTCAAGAGACATTCGGAAAATGTTGGTTCCCCTCTGGGGGTTGCGCGTCAGCGGTATGCCCAACGCCCCCAGCACCTCCTCGCGCGCCACCACGTGGTTTCCCGTCACCACAATGTCTTCCGGCGAGGTCAGGACAAAATGCGAGGAGGTCAAAGCAAAGATCGCCAGGCCATAGCCCGCCAGGCCCACCGGAACGAGCACGGCGACGACAAACAGCGCCAAGCGCAGCCGCCGCGAGATGCGGCCACGCCGCACCGGAACCGATTTCTGCCGCCGCAGGTAGGGGGACTCTTCGGGCGCGTCCAACCCCTCCGCCACGGGTAGATTTTCTTCTTCCACCATCTCCATATTCTTTTACCACACCCTCACAAAGTGCTGAGCAAAAACCAAAAGCAAGGCAAAAGGCAAAGGGCAAAAGGCATACCCGGCGTCACTTTCCGGGCATGCGCCCGACCGGCGGGCTCGGGGTCGTTACTTTTGACTTTTGCCTTTTGCGTTTTGCCTTTTGACTTTCCTTGGTTCGTTTTAACTCCTGGCTCCTGACTCCCAGCTCCTTCGCCAGCGCCTCCCCGATCTTCCACACGCTTCCGGCACCGATGGTAATAATCAGGTCGCCCGGTTGCGCATCGTGCGCGAGCTCTTTCACGATCTGCTCTTCCGAGGGCGCGTATTGCGCGTTTTTCACGCCCAACTCATGCATGCGTGCCACCAACCGCTCGGCATTCACGCCGGGGATGGGCGCTTCGCTGGCGGCATAGATATCCAGCACATAAACGCGGTCGCAGCCCGCCAGGCTGCCGGCCAGTTCGTCCAGCAGGAAATTGGTGCGAGTGTACCGGTGCGGCTGGAAAATGGCGATGACGCGTTTGGCCGCGCGCAGGCGCGCCGCATCCAGCGTGGCGCGGATTTCCGTGGGATGGTGGCCGTAATCGTCCACAATCGTAATGCCGTTGATTTCCCCCTTGATCTGGAATCGCCGGTCCGCCCCGCGAAACTTCTCCAATCCCTGCCGGATTCGTTCGGCGGTCAAACCCAGTTCCAGTCCCACCGCCACCGCCGCCAGCGCGTTCTGTACGTTGTGACGCCCCGGAACGTGGATGGAAAACGTCCCGAGCGGCTCCCCTTTTACCACGGCATCGAATACCGATGCAGCCGGCGTGAGTTCCCGAAGGTGGCCTTGGATGTCGGCGCCGGGTTCGATCCCGTACGTCACCACGCGGCGGCGCAAGGTGGGAATCAGGTTCTGCATCATGGCGCGCCACGGAGGGTCAAAGCACACTACCACGGCTCCGTAGAACGGAACCTTGTTCATAAACGACACAAACGCGGAGGCGATTTCATCCAGGTCGCGGTAGTGGTCCAAATGCTCGCGGTCGATGTTGGTCACCACGGCAATCGCCGGCAGCAGGAGGAGGAAGGAGCGGTCGCTTTCATCCGCTTCCACCACCATCAGGTCGCTCTTGCCCAGCCGCGCGCTGGAGCCAAAAACGTCCAGCCGCCCCCCAATTACCGCCGTGGGGTCGAGCTTTGCCTCCGCCGTCATGACCGCAATCATTGAAGTGACGGAAGTTTTTCCGTGCGCCCCCGCCACCGCCACGCTGAACTTCATGCGCATCAATTCCGCCAGCATTTCCGCGCGCGGTATGACGGGAATCTGCCGCCAGTACGCTTCCTGAATTTCAGGATTGTCCGGACGCACGGCGGATGACACCACCACCACCTGCGCCTGGCTGACGTGTTCGGCGGCATGGCCTTCAAACACCCGCGCGCCCATATCCGCCAGCCGCTGCGTAACGGGAGTGGCTTTTTGATCGGACCCCGAAACTTCAAAGCCCAGGTTCAGCAGCACCTCGGCGATGCCGCTCATCCCGATGCCGCCAATGCCCACGAAATGGATCTTGCGAATTTTGCCAAGCATGTGTCAGTGGTCCGTTGTCCGTCGTCCGTAGTTCGAAACAGACGAAACTCGAAGATCGAAACTCGAAAATCGGGTCGTAGGGGCAACCCTTGTGGTTGCCCAAGGGCGGCCACGAGGGCCGCCCCTACGTACGGGCACGCCATGGCGTGCCCCTACCTCGCCAAGGTTTCGACCATATCCGCGATCCTGGCCGCCGCATCCGGATGCGCCAGGCGGCGGGCGGCTAACTCCATGTTCTCAAGCGTCGCGGGGTTGGCCATCAATCTGCCAATCTCCTCCACCAACCGTCCCGGCGTCAGTTCCGATTGCACCAGCACGCGGGCGGCCCCGGCCTGCTCGAGGGCACGCGCATTCGCCAACTGGTGCTGGTCCGTGGCGCCAGGAAATGGAATCAGGATGGCCGCTCTTCCCGCCGCGGCCAGTTCCGCCACCGCCATGGCGCCCGCGCGCGATATCACCAGGTCTGCCTGGGCCAGCGTGCCGGGCATGTCGTCGATAAACGCGTGGACCTCAACGGGCAAGCCGCGTTCCTGATAGGTCCGCCGAATTTCATTATAGTCGTGTTCGCCGGTCTGGTGGACGATCCTGACCCCGGCCCCTTCGCAGCCGGGCATGGGCCCGGCATGGCTGGAATTGGAGGGCCGAACAGCGTTCGGCCATGGGCCAGCGCTGCTGGCCCCTACATCGTGCGGGGCGGCCATGCCGCCCGGTGCCGACCCCAAGGTCGGCGCTACACTCCCCTCGCCGATCAGCATTGGCACGCAGGCCGCCACCACCCGGTTGATCGCGCTTGAACCCTGACTGCCTCCCACCACCAAAATTGTGAACGGCCGTGACACAGCCACTCCTGGCTGTGTCGCAGAAGGCACAGGCAGGAGTGCCTGTGTTACAGGATAGCGTGGGGGAACCTCAAAAAACGCCCGGCGTACGGGGTGGCCGGTGACGCACGCCTTCTCCCCGTAAAACTCCGCCGTTTCGGCAAACCCCACGGCCGCGGCGCGCACCACCGGAGCCAGCAGGCGATTGGTAAAACCCGGGCGCGCATTGGGCTCAATCAAAACCGTGGGAATATTAATCAACGCCGCTTCCAGCATCGCCGGACCCGCCAGGTAGCCGCCCACGCCTACCACCACGCGTGGACGGAAGTCACGCAAAATCTTCCCCACCGCTATCGCCGTGCGCGGCAAGACCAGGAGATTCTGCAGCCCCTTCAGGCCACCAATTCCCTTCAATCCCGCCGCGTCCACGGTGCGCAAGGGAAAGCCCGCCGCGGGAATCAGTTTCGCCTCCAGCGGACGGTGGGTGCCCAGGAACTCGATCTCGTAGCCGCCGCGCCTCCGCAGTTCTTCCGCCACGGCCAGAACCGGGAAGATGTGACCCCCCGTGCCGCCCGCGACCATCAGCACACGACCGATTGAAGGTGCGCCGTTCTCATCCACGTCATCCTCGACGAACAAAGAACAAGTCAAAAGGCAAAACGCAAAGCCGGTGCAAAGAACAAGAGCGAAGAACAAGTCAAAAGGCAAAACGCAAAGGTCAAAACGCAAAGCCGGTGCAAACATAAGGCAAAACATAAGGGGCAAAGCCGCCTGCGGTCCGTTCGGGGCACTCGCTCCAGAGGGCTTTGTGCTTTAGCTTGTACTTACCAAGCCCTTTCATTCTTTCACTTCTGTCTTTTGACCTTTGCGCTTTGCCTTTTGACTTGTTCTCAGTTCTTCTCCTTGGCGCGCCCTTTGGCGGTGGCGACTGACTTGGAGAGGATTGCACGAACTGGTTCGATTCATCCAGCAGCCTTGTAATGCGCTCATCCGTAACTTTTCCTGACTTATTAAGCAAGCGAAGCCAGTAATTAGACTCCCGCAACTCCTTCAGTGCGATCTGGAGTTTGTGGATAAAATCCTCCTTCGATTCCGCCGCCCTGGCCTCTTCGTAGTTGGCTCCGGCCGAGGTGCTACAACGCAGGAGTTGATCGCCCACACGTCGTCCGACCAACGTGTTCGGCAAGGACTCAGTTAACTCGATGATGGCCGCCCCATATTCCAATAGCCGCTCTGCGAGGTCACGCTTCTCTTCGACCATTGCGGTTGGTCCTTTTCTGTTTCCGATCCCTTTTCACTTTTGAGCTGCTCTCCGCTCTGCCTCTTACTTTTGCCTTGGCATTCTTGCGTTTTGCCTTTTGACTTGTTTTTGGATCTGGCTTTGCGTTTTGACTTTTGACTTGCATTTCGCTCTTAACTCGCATGTTGCGAAATGTTCAACAGGATTCCAACAGCCACAAGGTTGACGAGCAGCGACGATCCTCCATAGCTCACAAACGGCAGGGGAATTCCCTTGGTGGGCAGCAGTCCCAGCACAACGCTCATATTCACCAGGGCCTGTCCTACGATCATCACCGTCAATCCCACCGCCAGCAGGCGTCCGAAATCGTCCCGGCAGGCGCCGCTGGCCCTCAGTCCCCGCACCAGGATAAGCGCGAAGACAGCCATAACCGCCACTGTGCCAATCAATCCCAGTTCTTCTCCCACTACGGCGAAGATGAAATCCGTCTGCGGCTCGGGCAGGAAGAAGAGCTTTTGTTTGCCTTCCATCAGTCCCATGCCGGTGATGCCTCCGGTCGCCACGGCAATATAAGACTGGAGAATCTGAAACCCTTTGCCCAGGGGATCGGCATACGGGTTCAGGAAAGCCAGAATGCGGTCATGGCGGTACTGGGTGTGGAAAACCACCACCCACAAAGCCGCCAGCGCGGGAGCCGCTGCCGCCGCAAAGTAACGCAGGTGGAGCCCCGCGCAGAAAAGCATGGCGGCAAGAATCATGCCCAG
>DATJVT010000319.1:0-8595 GCA_035501695.1 Terriglobia bacterium
TCTACTCGCTCGATTTCAACGAGCGCTGCCCCGATGTTCAGTATCTCGTCGATTTCCTGCACAGGGTGAAGGAGAAGTCGCCCGGGGGGTTTGCGCGGATTCAGTACGTCGAGCAGCCCACGGCGCGCGACCTCAAAACTCACCGGCAGAATGTGATGTTTGAAGCAGCCAAACTGAAACCCGTGGTCATCGATGAGTCCTTGACAGACCTCGAGGCGCTGCTGCTCTCCCGCGAAATGGGTTATACGGGGGCGGCGCTGAAAGCCTGCAAGGGACAGAGTACCATGATGCTCCTCGTTCCGGTCATGGAGAAGAATAGGATGTTCCTGTGCGTGCAGGACTTGACATGCCCCGGAGCTTCCCTGATTCAATCCGCCAGCCTTGCCGCGCACGTGCCGGGTGTCCAGGCGATCGAAGCCAATTCGCGGCAGTATGTGCCCGCTGCCAACCAGGGTTGGGAAAAGCGGTTTCCGGGCATCTTTCATGTCACCGACGGGACGATGGATACTTCTCACTTGAATGGCGTTGGCATCGGCGCCGTGTGATGCGAGGAAATGTCCATGAAAACGGGACTCTCTCGACGTGAATTCCTGCAAGCATCGTCCGCGGCCACCTTGGCAGCGCTCTCTGCCGGTTCCGAGGATCATTTAACTGCTCCTCGCCCCTTTCCGGGCACCCTTTGCCTGTTCTCGAAACCGGTTCCCCACATGAATTGGCAGGTTCTGGCCCAGAAGGCCAAGCGCGCCGGTTTCCAGGGGATCGATCTGACAGTTCGCACAGGGGGACATGTATTGCCGCAGCGTGTGGTGCAGGACCTTCCCCAGGCCGTCGCGGCCATCCGAGCCGAAGGCTTGGAGGTCCCGATGATCACCACGGAACTTGTGCGCCCCGACGATCCCAACGCCGCGCCGATTTTGAGCACTGCCGCCCGGCTCGGCATTCCTTTCTTGAAGCCGGGCTACTACCACTACAAGTTCGTTGACGTTCGCGAAGAACTGGCTGAGGCGGGCAATCAATTCCGGGGATTGGTGGGGCTGGCAGCGAAGTACGGGGTGCAGGTGGGATTTCATAACCACTCCGGGTACCTCGGGTGCCAGATCTGGGATATAGCCCGGGTGATGGATACCCTGGACCCAAAGTGGGCGGGATACTACTTCGATCTCACCCATGCGACGATCGAGGGGGGATTAGGTGGCTGGAGAATCGACGCCAATCTGGTAATGCCCCGCATGAAGATGATGGCGGTCAAGGATTTCTTCTGGGAGAAGGCCGAAAAGGAAGGTTGGCGCGCCACCACCTGCCCACTGGGCGAAGGGATGTGTAAACACCAGGAATTCCTGAAAATGGCGGCGGCGGGCGGTTTCCACGGCCCCATCTCCATTCACGTTGAGTACCAGATTCCGGGCGTGTCCGACGATCAGGGAATCGCCCTCTCATCTGAAAAAGATGATGCGGTGATGGCCGCTGCCGGACGTGATCTTCAGAGTCTGAAAATACTCCTGCGGCAAGCGTATGAAGGAGCATGAATGCCCAGGGCGCGCGAGCCGCAGCTCCCGCCTTCTCCCGTGAGTTCATAGGGCTGAGTATGAGGCGACGGAGGAAAGCGGGAGCTGCTGCTCCCGCACTCCAAAATGGCTCGCAGAGCCCCCACGGTCTCACGCCATCCCGCCGGCCGGCTCAAGGACCACACCACACAGGCGGGCGCTGCCGCTCCCGGGCTCAATCCCCACCGGAAGGAAGCCCTGATCAACTGCGAGTCGATAGCTCACGGAAATCACACCCGACTTATCCGCAGTCTTTCCGCCCAGGGCGATGTGTTCCCTCACCGGCGTTCCGCCTGCTGCCCCCCGAAGTTCGAGATCAATGCTGGAGCCCTTTTGGACAGCAGGAGCAAAGAGCAACTCGACGTTATAACTTTGTTTCAGCAGTCGCTCACCCATGATGCAAGACAGACGCAGGGAGGCCGGCTTGTTCACCTCGATATAGGCGTCGCCGACGTCCGCTAAGGGGTCGGCTTGAGAAACCGCACGGCAGCCAGTTTCCTTTTCACCCCACGTGCGCCAAAGGCGGTGATCCCGGTCAACGAAGAATGTATAGGTCCCAGGCAACTGGGCGAGGGGTTCGTCCGCAGTGGGTCCGAACTTCCAGCGGATGCTCTCGAGGCCCAGCGCCTGTCGCAGAGAAAGAATGTAGGGTAGCCAACGGAGATTCATCGAGACGAGCAAGCCCTTTTCGCCCGCGTTGATCCCGGCGCGACGAGTCAGGCGCGCGAACTGTTCCAGTATCTCCTCGGGTCTGCTCTGAGCAATTTGCTCCCTTGCCTGAGCCAGGTCACCCGCCTTCCAGGCCTTCGCCGCATGCTCGAAGGCAGCGTGAGAGCGGTGGAAGTCGATAACCCACCCCTCCCATTCCTTGATGTAGTCCAACCATTTGGCATTTGACGCCGATACCGACGCGGGCGCGATGGCTCCGAGCATCTCGAGTCGTTGCCTGGCGCGGCTGATGGCGTCTTTTGGATCGGAGAGGGGGCGATCGATGAAGAAGTCCGTCGTCTCGCGGCCGAACATCGGAGCTTCCGTGACCCATCGTGCCAAGTACTGACCTCCCGCGGAGCGGGTCCCCTTCCCGAAGGTTCGCTCGGCCATCTGGTCACAGGTTTCCGCCAACGGCACATCGCGAGAATTCTTCCATACCTGCGCGGAGAGACTTTTGACGTAGAGATCCAGCGGCCGAGTCATCCAGTGGAGAATTCCAAAACCGGCGCATCGATTCCCCAGGAGCCACGAGGCAAAATCGCGAGGGGGAGTGTAGGGGCGTCCCACATAGTGGCCGTCGTCATCCTGGGCATAGGGGATGGTGATCACCGGGCGGCGCGAACTGACCGCGCCAATCGCCTCCCCGATTCCCTGCTTCCCGAGATCGTTCCATTGGTGGATGCAAATCATCGCGATTTCGGGGCTCATGAAAACGTCGGCGGCATGAAGGTATTCAAACTCCCAACTCCCCAGCGCGAGTCGCACATTGCGCTTCCCCATCTGGTCGAGGCATGCCCGAAACGCTTGACCTATTTTGCCGATGGCGAAAAGACCCGGCGACTGCCGATCGTTCGCCAAGGCGGGAGCTTTGGCCACGGCCGCCTGGTACTCGGTTTTCCACGTCGCGGGGAAGTTCGCCACGGGCAAGTCCCGCCAGGGGCTCCAGGGGCTCCCGACCCCGCGAAACCACATAACGATCCTGTCGATTTCCCCGTAGTCCCCCAGCAGCTTGTGAAGCTGGCTCGCGTAATAGGCGCGTCCCTCAGGAGTGTCGGGATTCGGCAGCAGGGATTTGCCGCTGACGAACCGGGCGCTTTCCGGCAGCGTGGCGATAACATTTTGAGGGTTGGCCGAGTACGTATCCACATCCAACGCGAAGTTCACCCCCAGCCCTCGACTGTGAGCGAAGGCGAACACTTGTTTCATCAGGCTGGTCGCGGCCTCCACCGCTTGGGAGCTGGGGACTAGGGCGGCGCTCGATCCGAATACTGGGCCTTCGAACACGTCGCCACCCTGGAGCCTCCTGACGTCGTTCACGTGCTCGTTGCCCCAATCGCGACCCCGCGCGCTGGATGTCAAAAAACCGGTTGGCTTGGTCTGGCCGTTGTGGGTGAACGAAAACATGGGATTGTTCCCATACGCGTGAACCATGATTGAGCTAAAGCGCATCTTGGCCGCTTGATCGATCCAACTTCGCCAGTCTGCGAGGTCCCACCCCGAGCACCCGCTCAGGAAGTTGTGCCAGTTGAAGAGAATCCTTTCCCCCACCAGGGGAGCATCGTCCAGCCGCCAGGCATCGAGGGTGAAAGCGACGGTTTGGGGATCGGGGTGCGCATCGTAAGAAAGGTAGAATCCAATACCCAGTTTCTCGAGCAGTGCATACACAGCATACAAGGTGGCGCGCGCGTCCGCCCCGGCGATGATTCCCACTGAAGCCTCACCTTCGCGCGCCGTCGTCACCACGTAGCTGTCCGGCTTGGTGAGATCGACATCTGGAACATACCCGCGAAGGTGCGGAGAACGGTCCACGCTGCCTAGACGGATGAAGAAACGGCCTTGCGGCTCGCCTTCGCGCACATTAAACCCGTGCCCCGGAAATAGCATCCCGAGATGCTTCGTGAGTTCCGCGGCGGCAAGTTTTTCCAAAGGCGAGCAGTCCGGAGCTATCAAGATGGAAACGTCATTGTCCCCCTGCGCCAGACCCTGACTGGCCAGGCTTCCCAGCAGCGCGGAAACGAAATCTCGGCGGTTCATTTGATTCATGGAGACCGTTGCCCTCCTCCTTCTCCCTTTGTAGCGGTTTCCTGGCGCTCCACCTCACACTCGGAGGACTTGAGGTCCCAAGAAGCCGCGCCCATTCTAAGGCGAGAATTGGTAACATTCCACTCCGGTTCATTCCGCGACCGGGAGCTCTTCCAACTGGTCAATTGCAATCCTTCGCCGGTTCATGAATAATCCAATTTAGGGCTAATCGACCCATGGGCGACGGAAGGCGCAAATGGAAAGGAATCGGCGCTTTCGTAAGCGTCACAATAAAACCAAAACTCAGCCGCGCTTGAGGCCCGGCGTGCCCGAGCCGGGAAAGTCTCGTCCCAAGTTGTTTCCAATTGTAGGGGTGGGGGCCTCGGCAGGCGGTCTGGAGGCTTTCACCGAGCTCCTTAAGCATCTCCCGGGGGATACCGGGATGTCCTTCGTGCTGGTTCAGCATCTTGCACCCAACCACGAAAGCGC
This sequence comes from Terriglobia bacterium, assembly GCA_035501695.1. GTDB lineage: Bacteria > Acidobacteriota > Terriglobia > UBA7540 > UBA7540 > Bog-366. Next base: position 4,767 of record DATJVT010000319.1, read on the forward strand.
CCTGGGGGGATTGCTTTCCCGGCACACCAACATGCCCGTCACAGAAGTGCGGGACGGGATGGTGATCGCGCCGGACCATGTCTATGTTATTCCCCCCAACACCAACATGACGGTTTTACATGGCCATTTGCACCTGATTCCCAGGCCGGAAACTGCGACTCACATGCCCATCGATTTCTTCCTCAAAGGGCTGGCGCAAGACCGCCAGGATCGCGCCATCGGCGTGATCCTGTCAGGTTTGGCCACCGACGGCACGCTGGGCCTGAAAGCGATCAAAGCCGCGGGGGGGATTACCTTTGCCCAGGACGAGAAGTCGGCCAAGTATGACAGCATGCCCCGCAGCGCCACCGCCTCCGGCGCCGCGGACTTCATTTTACCGCCGGAGGGAATTGCCAAAGAGCTGGCGAGAATCGGCCGGCATCCCGACCTGACACATCAAAGTCCCGCCAAGGTCGTCGAATTGTTGCCGAGCGATCAAACCGATAGGGAAAAACTCCTCACCCTGCTGAAGGTGCGGACGGGGGTTGATTTTTCCCATTACCGGTCCGCGACCATCAATCGCCGGATCCAGCGGCGCATGCTGCTGAAGCGCATTGAGACGTTGCACGCTTATATCCAGTACATGCGGGAAAACCCGGCCGAGTGCGACGCCCTATACGAGGACATTCTGATTCGCGTCACCAGCTTCTTCCGCGATCCGCAGACCTTTGAGGCTCTGAAGAAGGAAGTTTATCCCATCCTGCTGAAGAATCGGGACCGCAAGCTGCCTGTGCGCCTGTGGGTGCCCGGCTGCTCGACCGGCGAAGACGCTTATTCCCTGATTATCAGCTTGGTGGAATATCTGGACGGGGTGGCGCCCGGGGTCCCGATCCAGGCTTTTGCCACAGACATCCATGAGAAAGCGATTGCCACGGCCCGCCAGGGCATTTATCGGGAAAACATCGCCGCGCACGTTTCCTCCGAGCGGCTGCGGCGTTTTTTCACCAAAACCGACCACGGCTATCAGATCAACAAGTCCATTCGCGATTCCATTGTGTTCGCACGGCACGATGTGACGCGCGACCCGCCTTATTCGCGCCTGGACATCGTGAGCTGCCGTAATGTACTGATCTTTCTGGGGGCAGCTTTGCAAAAGACCGTATTCGGCGCTTTCCATTACGCCCTGAATTCCCGCGGATTTCTGGTGCTGGGGAGGTCGGAGACGGCGGGGAAGTTCTCCGATTACTTTGCCGTTGTGGACCGCAAGAACAAGATTTACGCCAAGCGGATGTCGGCTGCCCGCCTGGCAGTGGCCTTTGCCTCGTCCGCCGACCTGGCATGGGAGTCCATGACCGCCGAGCCACAGCACCCTCCCAGACGGAACGTGGACGTCTCCCGTGAAGCGGACCGCATCCTGATGGACCGCTATACTCCGCCTGGCGTTTTGGTTAACGAAGACCTGGAAGTCTTGGACTTCCGCGGGTACACCGGACCTTACCTTGATCCAACACCGGGCGTCGCCACCCTGAGCTTAATGAAGATTGCCCGCGGGGACCTGCTCTATGAGCTGCGTAACACCTTGCAGAAGGCCAAGAAAACCAATGAGCCGGTCAGAATTGATGGAATTAAGGTCAAGTTCGACGGGCAACCGCGGAGGGTCAACCTTCAGATCATCCCGATAGGCGGCGGTGCGACGGGCCAGCGACACTTCCTGGTGCTCTTCGAGGATCCCGGGGGGCCACGGCCGGAAGGCGCCAGGGCGGTGGAGTCGGCGCCGCGCGACAAAAAGCCGAGCACGGAAGCCACAAAAATCAATCGGCTGGAAGAGGAACTCAAGACCGCCAAGGAATCCCTGCAAGCCTCGCGGGAGGATCAGGCGGAGGCCAATGAAGAGTTGCGCACCAGCAACGAGGAGTTTCTCTCCGCCTACGAAGAGCTGGAAACCGCCAAGGAAGAGTTGCAATCCACCAACGAGGAACTGACCAACCTCAACGAGGAATTGCAAAACCGCAACCAGGAGCTGACCAAGCTGGGGAACGACCTCCGGAATATATTGAACTCCGTCTATGACTGCGTGGCCGTGGTTGACAGCGACCTGCGCCTGCGCTTCTTTGACGCGCGCGCCGGCAACATCCTCAACCTCATTCCCGCCGATGTCGGGCGCTCGATCGGGGATATTAAGCCGGGCCTCGACGTACACGATATGGGCAAGCAGATCGCCCGGGTGATTGCCGATTCAACCTCCGCAAGTTTGGAAGCCAGGACCACCGAAGGAGCCTGGTATCAAGTGCGCATCCAACCCTACATGACCCCGGAGAAGGGAGTGGAGGGCGCGGTGATTGCCCTGGCCGACATCACGGAGCGGCAACGCAAGCAAGCGGCGCTGAACATGACCCAAACGATGTTCGAGGATCTGTTTGAGGCTTCCCCCGATGCGATAGTGACCGTGGGTGGCAGTGGCGGGATTTTCCGGGTGAATGTCATGGCGGAAAAGATGTTTTCGTACACCCGCGATGAGTTGGCTGGACAACCCGTGGAGGTCCTGATCCCCCAGCGCTTCCGCGAATTACATCTTTTCAAGAGGCGGGAGTATCTGGCCGACCCGCGCATGAGGCCCATGGGCGCGGGGATGGACCTTTACGCGCAACGCAAGGACGGCACGGAATTTCCCGTGGAAATCCTCCTGAGCCCGTCCGACACCACCCTGGGAAGGCAGACTCTGGCCATCATCCGCGACATTACCAAGCGCAAGGAGGCGGAGAAGGTGACGCGGGACCTTTCCCTGCGCCGCATTCAAGTGCAGGACGAAGAGCGCCAGCGCGTCTCCCGCGAACTCCATGACACGACGGGGCCCAACCTCAGCGCCCTAGTGATGAACCTGGCCTTGGCGGAGAAATCCGCCAGGGAGCTCAAACCGGCCGTCCGCAAACCTCTGCGCGAGAGTGTGGCGCTGGCCAGGCGTTGCGTAAGCGACGTCCGCACCATGGCCTATCAGCTCCATCCTCCGCTGCTGGACGAGGTGGGTCTTACGGCGGCATTGAATTGGTATATTCAGAGTTTTTCGGGGCTCAGCGGCATTAAGGTCCGGAGCCGGTTGTCGGACGAAGTGGGCCGCCTGCCCAAGGATGCGGAAGTCTCCTTGTTCCGCATCGTGCAGGCAGCACTCTCCAACGTTCAGCGCCACTCCAATAGCCGGGAGGCGGAAGTCAAGCTCGCGCTCAATACCGATGCCGTCACGCTTCAAGTCAAGGACCGGGGGACGGGAATAGCCGGGGGCGCCCCCGAGGGTTTGGGCCTCCGGGGAATCAGGGAAAGAGTGCAGTTGCTCAAAGGTCGTTTTGACATCGCCTCGGGTAAGAGCGGAACGACCTTGAGCGTAACCATCCCAGTTTGGCAACTGCGGACGGGAACTGGTGAGAAAGGCATTCCAAACCATGAAGTCGACTCGAGTCCTCGTCGTCGATGACCATGCGGTGGTGCGGCGCGGTGTTCGGGCGCTGCTCGCCGAAAGCCGGCTCTGGAAGATCTGCGGCGAGGCGGCCGACGGCGACGAGGCCATCGAGAAGGCCAACCAATTGCGTCCGGACATCGTGATTATGGACATCAGCATGAAATCCATGAGCGGACTCGAGGCGACGCGCCAGATTTTAAGATCCCTGCCGAAAACTAAAATCCTGATTCTCACGATGCACGAGTCTGAGCAAGTCGTCGCCGAGGTGCTGAAAGCGGGCGCACATGGCTACGTTATGAAATCGGACGCCGGCCGGGACCTCCTTGCGGGGATTGAAGCACTGGCGCAGGGCGGCACTTTCTTTACCAGCAAGGTCGCGCGCATCGTCTTGAACGGATG
>DATJVT010000320.1:0-9318 GCA_035501695.1 Terriglobia bacterium
GGGCTCGAATCGGCGCGCGGCGCTTTGGAGCGGTAGCAGCAGCTCCCGCTTTCTCCCCGCAGTTTATACGGCCGAGTGTGAAACCAGAAAGGAAAGCGGCATCTGCTGCTACGGCACTCCAAAGCGGGCATCGCCCGCGAGGATGTTGTTTCATGGGCGCGACATTCGCCGGCGCGCAACGAGGGGTCGCAGCCGGAGTTGCATCCGGGCGCAATCGGTTCTATGCTGCCCGTCGCCAAGCCACCCTCGATGTGGCCGGTTGAAAGGCGCAAGTTCAACGAACTATGCACAACTCTTATCTTCCGCTCATCTACCTTCCCCTTACCCTTCCTGCCCTGATCGTAGGCCTCTGGTTGGTGGTGTGCGTCATCGTCAGCGGCCTGGGAGGCTGGGCTTCGCTCGCCGGTCAATACGGTTGCCGGGAGGACTTCCAGGGGGCGCGGTGGACGTTTCAGTCCGGTCAGATGCGTTGGTACATGGGTTACAACAATTGCTTGACGGTGGGGGCCGACCCGCGCGGTCTGTTCCTGGCGGTCTTCCCGTTATTTCGCCTGGGGCACCCGCCGCTCTTTATTCCCTTGAACGAGATCTCAGTGACCCGCACCAGGATCTTGTGGGCAAAACAGGTGCGACTCTGCCTCGGCCGCGAGCTTCAGATTCCCCTGACGATCCGCGCAACACTGGCGGAGAAACTGCGGGCCGCCGCCGGCTCGTCATGGCCGGTGGAGACGGACTCGGAATAGGATGCGACTCGGCAGAGTAGCGTAGCGGCGCACGATCATCTACTTTTTTTCCGCTCCGAGGCGACCGCCGCCTCAGCCCTGCGGCCGGGCGATTGCGAACGGAAAGCCTGAATTCGCCCAAGACAAGTTATAATCACCCGAATGCGGCCGGAATTCGCAGCGATCAACTTCGAGGACCACAATAAAGCTGCCGGGAACCTCGCGCGCCTCGAGGAGCAGCTTCCGCCCACGCTGCTCGCGCCGTTGGCCTCACTGCTCGCGCCATCTCCCGATCCCGACGGGGCTCTCAACCTTCTGGAGCGCTACGCAGAAAGCACGCCGCCGGAGGTTCTGGGCGAGTTGGCGCGCCACCCCGCCGCCCTCTCCTACCTCATTGCCATTTTTGGGTACAGCGCCTATCTGGCGGAAACCCTGCTGGCGGAACCGCAACTGCCGCTGCAATTCGCGCGCGACCGGAACTTTACCAAGTTGAAGTCCAAAGAAGATCTGATGCAGGATTTCGCGCGGTTTTCCACCACCAACCCCGACCCCTGGCTGGCGGCCCTGCTGGCTCGCTTCAAACGCCGGAATTACCTGCGCATCGTGCTGAAGGACGTGCTGGGGCTCTCGACACTCGGGGAGACGACCCTGGAGCTTTCCACGCTGGCCGACGTGATCCTTACCGACGCCTACCTGTACTGCGACCGCGAGATGGAGAAGCGTTACGGACAGCCCCAATACCGCGACGCGCAGGGCCGCATCGCGCGCGCCGGGTTCAGCATTGTTTCCCTGGGCAAGCTGGGCGGGAACGAGCTGAACTACAACTCCGATATCGATCTGCTTTTTCTTTATTCCCACGACGGGGAGACGGCGGGGGGAAGCGAGCGCGAGTCCATCAGCACCAACAAGGAGTACTTCGTTCGTCTGGCGCATGCCATCACCCGCACCATCACCCAGGCGACTTCGCAAGGAGAGGTCTTTCGCGTGGACTTGCGCCTGCGCCCCGAGGGCGAGATGGGCGACCTGGCGATTTCCCTGAATTCGGCGCGCGAGTATTACGAACACCGGGCCCGCGACTGGGAATTGCAGATGCTCATCAAGGCGCGCCATTCCGCCGGCGAGGCCAGACTGACGCGCGACTTCCTGCGCGGCGTGGAGGAGTATGTCTACCGCTCGCCCGGAGACTTTGTGGCGGTGGAGAGCATTCTGCTCTCGCGCGAGAGAATCTCCAAGAAACTGCGCGAGAGCCGCGGGCATGCCATTGACGTCAAGCGCCATCGGGGCGGCATTCGCGACATCGAGTTCCTGGTGCAATGCCTGCAGCGCCTGCACGGGTTGCACGACCACTGGGTGCGGTCGGGAGGAACCCTCTTCGCGCTCCGCAAGCTCAACGACAAAAGTTGGCTTTCCAATCGCGATTTTGCCGCCTTGACTTCCGCCTACGAATTCCTGCGCAAGGTGGAGCACCGCATTCAAATGGATGCGGGCCAGCAAACCCACCGGCTGCCCACCGATCCGCACGCGTTGGACCGGCTGGGCCGCCGGACAGGCATGGAACCGGGGCCGGATGAGCGGCCGGGCGAGGCCCTGCTTCGCCAGGTTCGCCATTCCTTTGGGGTGGTGGATGAGATCTACCAGCGCGTTATTCATCCCGCCGCAGTCGCGGCTGCCGAGCCGGGAGTTGCATTCGAGCTCAGGCCAGCCCCGATATTTCTGCCCGATTCCGGGCGCCAGTCCCTGGCTTCGCTGCTCGGCTTCCTGGACGTGCAGGCGCCGGAAACGGCCCGGTTGGTGCGCGAGGCCGGTCTGCCGGAAAGCGCTCGACGGAATACGATTCGATTGCTGTCGGCGCTGGCCGGCGCGCCGGAACGCTTCGCCCCGGCCCACGTGAAACCCTCCAGCCTGCGCCGTGCCCTGGAGGTGGCCGGCGTCAGCGCCTACCTGACGGAGTTGCTGGTCCATCATCCGGAGGACATGGAGTTCCTTGAATCCATGGACGGTCCCCCCGTCGATGGCGCCGCGCCGGGCCAGTTGGAGATGAGCCTCCACGCCACTTCCATGCCCGAAGCCTATCCATGGGCTTCCGGCTCGGAGATGGATCTGCGGGAAAAGATGGCCACGCTGCGGCGCCAATACCGGGCCCGGCTTCTTGAGTTAGCCACGGCGGATCTTGCCCACGGCGGTCCCGCCTTTCGCATGCTGAGACGCTGGACCTCCAATGCCGCGCGTTGCATCGCCAGTGCCGAGGCGATCGCGCTGACCTCCTGGATGCACGAGGAGACATCCACCGGCGGCGAAGACGTTCCCTTCATCATTCTGGGGATGGGCCGGTTGGGTCTGGGGGAGTTTGATCTGGCCTCCGACGCCGACCTGGTCTTCGTGGCCGGGTCGGAGGCGAAAAGAGAGGATTTGGAACATTGGACCCGCCTGGCGGAAAAGACCATTGAGGTCCTGGCCAGCTACACGCGGGATGGGACACTGTTCCCCGTGGATACGCGCTTGCGGCCGCGCGGGCAGGAAGGGGAATTGGTGGTAACGCTCGACGAGCTTCTCCACTACATCCGTACAGATGCGAAGGCGTGGGAATTGCTGACCTACCTGAAGGCCCATCCCCTGGCGGGAAATCCCCAACTCGCCGGGTCGGCCGCGGAACAACTCCCGGAGGCGATCTACGACCGGTTTTCAACGTACCAGGGGATTGAGAGCGAAATAAGACAAATGCGGAGACGCCTGGAGCGGGAGGTGACGGTCCCGAGCACTAACACCAAGTCCGCCCCCGGGGGTTATTACGACGTGGAGTTCACCGTTTCGTACCTGCGGCTGCGGCGTGGCGTGGCGGCCCCGGCTGGAGCCAACATGGCGGAGCAGATCGCCGCCCTGCGATCGGCAGAAGCCATCACGGCCGAGGACGCCGCAGTTTTGACGGAGGGAGCGGGTTTCCTCCGTTCCGTGGATCACATCCTTCGATTGGTGACAGGAAGGGCGCCGGCCGGCTTACCCGAAAACACCGTCGATGCGGATACCGCCCATGACCTTGCGCGCCGCTGGGGGCTGCTTGCAGAAGGACAGACGCTGGCCGGAAGACTCTCCGAGACACAACAACGCCTTCGCACCGTGTACAGCAAGTTGGTGGACCGGGATTAAAGAGCGGTCAAACGAAGAAATTACCAGTCGCGGCGACCGCCACCGCCACCGCCACCATGTCCGCGGCCACGTCCTCCACCGCCTCCCGGACGACGGCCTCCACCTCCCCCTCCTCCACCGAAATCGCTGCGGGGTGGACGTGCTTCGTTTACGGTCAGACGGCGGCCGCCCAAAGATTGCCCATTGAGGCCGGCAATGGCTCGTTCCATGTCTTCGCCATCAGCGAGTTCGACGAAGCCAAAGCCCCGGGACTGTCCAGTGGCTTTGTCGCGGATCACGATAGCAGAAGCGATTTGAAAACCTGCGCTGCTCACGAACTCGTTGAGTTCAGCGTCCGTAACTTCGTGGGGAAGGTTCCCCACGAACAGCTTTTGCGGCATGAGATGCTCCCGATGGTGAGGCGGCTTCGTTCCGCCACCTTCACCTTATTAGATTTGCACGACTTTGATGGGTATGTGGGCACCGAACCTTCGACGCTCATCCTCCGGAAAAGAGCAAGACCCGTTGCCTGTGTCGGCCGGCGCGTGCGCGAAATCCCGCCGCTTCACCTTGCCCTTGCGGCGATCTTCCTGCACCCGGTAGCCACCCAATAAATATCCTTCCCGTCCTGTAAATGCACATCCCTGGATTGGCAATTTGTGAAGCAGGGATTATGCCATATACCTGGAACCCCGCCCAATGCCGTAGGTCACGAGAGCAGATGCCATTCTGGCTGGAAGGCTGCTGCGAGACACAGCGGTATATCCAAACTGCGAAGCCGATTCTAGCACGCATTTCACCTGACAAGGGAAAAAAGCAGGGTCGGGCTTTCGCCCCAACCTTGGGGCAAAGCCTTCGAAATGACTTCAATATAAACCTGATCTTCAATTCTCTACACAACACTTCATCATATAACAAACCTTAGGCTATCGAAGGGCGCGCGCGAACCCCGGCAGGGATCGTTCAATCGAGTCCATCGGAATCGTGAGCGACAGGCGGATGTACCCGCTCCGGCCAAAACCCGAACCGGGCACCGCCAGAATACCCTGGTCCATGAGGCCGCGCACAAATGCCAAGTCGTCGGCAATCGGCGTCTTGGGAAACATGTAGAAGGTTCCCTGCGGCTTGGTGACCTCGTACCCCAGGCGCGTCAAGCCCTTCCACAGCAGGTCGCGCTTCTCCTGGTAAGGGCGGGGATCGATTTGGAGATTCGCCGTATCAACCATGACGCATTGCCAGACCGCAGGCGCATTGATATACCCCAGAATTCGGTTGGCGAAAGTGCAGGCGTCGCGCAGGGAGTTCAACTCCGGCAGCAGGGGTGACAGGGCCAGATAACCGATCCGTTCGCCGGGAATGGCCAGGGCCTTGGACCAGGAATAGGTCACCACGGTGCGGCGAATGAGCGAAGGGACTACCGGCAACGACAGCCCATCGAAGATCAGCGCCTTGTAGGGTTCGTCGGCGATGACCGTCACGGGATGGTCCAGGCTGGAGATCAAACCTTCCAACTCACGAAGGAACTCAGTGGAGTAAACCGCGCCCGTGGGATTGTTGGGTGAATTGAGGATGATCGCTTTGGTTCGCGGGGTAATGGCGGCGGCAATCCGGCCGAGGTTGGGTTGGAACGAGTCATCCGTTTCCACCAGCAACATGCGCCCGGCATGGTTCTCAATGTAGAACTGATACTCGGGGAAAAAAGGAACCAGGATGATGACTTCGTCCCCCGGGTCGAGCAGAGACTTGAGCACGACATTGATGGCGCCGGATGCTCCGACGGTCATGAGGATATGATCCGCCGTATAACCCAGCCCCGTCTGTTGGGAGAGTTGCCGGGCAATGACCTCGCGCACCGCCGCGAAACCCGCGTTGGGCATATAGGCATGGCTGCGGGGCCGATTCGTTTCCACGACCCGCCGGAGAGCGGAAATCAATTGTTCGGGCGGCTCGCCGTCGGGGTTTCCCAGGGTGAAATCGAACACATTCTCTTCCCCGCGCTCACGCTTCAGCCGGGCGCCAATCTCGAACATGCGCCGGATCCATGAAGCGTGTTCCATCTGTTCCGCTATGGTTTTGCCAATGCTCATGAGTCACTTTTCTATTCGCCCGTATACCTCCGAGCTGCCCACCACATTAACGCCGGCAGCCTGCAACCGCTCAATGGCGGCATCGGGGTTGTCGAACCGGAAGATCAACACCGCCGTCTCCCCGCGGCCGAACGTGAAGGCGTACATGTACTCGATATTGGTACCGGTGTTTTCAAATACGCCCAACAAGTGTGCCAGGCCCCCCGGCCGGTCGGGGACCTCCACGGCCACCACTTCCGTGACATTGACGACGTACCCCGCGTCCTGGAGAAGGCGCGACGCCTTCTCCCAATTGGAAACAATGAGACGGAGGATGCCGAATTTCTCCGTGTCGGCCAGGGTCAGAGTCCGGATGTCAATACTGGATTCGGCCAGCAGACGGCAAGGCTCCATCAACTGGCTCGGCTTGTTCTCGAGAAAGAGCGAAAGCTGATGAATTTTCATGGGCAGCACCTCGAACCGTTGTCCCCCGCAGGAGGAAAGGTGGCGGGATGAACCCGCCGCTACGTCTCCAATCTTCGATCCACGACCCGTTGCGCCTTGCCCTCGCTGCGCTTGAGAGTCTGCGGCGCCACCAAACGGACGTCCACGCGCAGCCCCAGTGTTTGATAGAGCGACTGGGCAAGCTTGGTTTGCAACTTTTCGATAGCACCCACCTTGTCGCTGAAGACCGCCGGAGTTACTTCCACGTGGATCTCCATCTGGTCCAGCCCTTCCTGGCGAGTCAGGAGGATCTGGTAGTGCGGGAGTGTGCCCTCCACCGCCAGCAAGGCGGACTCGACCTGGGAAGGAAAGACATTGACGCCGCGAATGATCACCATATCATCACTGCGCCGACTGATGCGCTTGATGCGGCGAAGGGTGCGGCCGCAGGCGCAGGGCCCGGGGACGAAAGCGCTGATGTCGCGGGTACGGTAACGCAACATGGGCATAGCGTGCTTGCTCAAGGTGGTTACCACCAATTCCCCCTCTTCTCCTTCCGGGAGCGATCGGCCGGAGTCCGGGTCAATAATCTCCGGGTAGAAGTGGTCTTCAAAGACGTGCAGTCCAGCCTGGCAGCGGCACTCACTTCCCACGCCTGGACCGGTGATCTCCGAAAGCCCGTAGATATCGTAGGCCTTGATGCCGCCGGCAGCTTCGATGCGGTGGCGCATGGAGTCGCTCCAGGGTTCGGCGCCGAACACGCCCACTCGCAGGGGCAGTTTCCGGATGTCAATTCCCATGTCGGCGGCGCGGTCGAGCAGATGGAGAAAGTAGGTCGGAGTGCAGCAGATCGCCGTGACGTTGAAGTCTTTCATCACCATGATCTGGCGATCCGTATTGCCGCCGGAAATGGGAATCACCGTTGCCCCCAGCGCCTCAGCGCCGTAATGGGCACCCAAGCCTCCCGTGAAAAGTCCGTAGCCGTAAGCATTCTGAATAATGTCACCGCACCCGAGTCCGCACGACGACAGCGTCCTCACCATGGCATCGGTCCAGACGCCGAGGTCGTGCTGGGTATAGGCGACCACTATCGGTTTTCCCGTGGTCCCGCTGGAAGCGTGCAGCCGCACCACATCTTGCAGGGGGCTGGCAAACAAGCCGAACGGATAAGTGTCGCGCAGGTCGTTTTTCACCGTGAAAGGCAGGCGCGTTACGTCGGCCAGCGTATGCATATCTTCGGGCTTGACGTTCAGCTCGTCCATGCGCCGGCGATAGAGTTCCACATGCAGGTAGGCGCGGCGCACGGTGCTGCGCAATCGTCCCAGTTGCAACTCCCGCATCTGCGGAACCTGCATGTAGTCGGGTACGCTGGCCGGATGAATCTCCAGTGAAAGGTCGTCAGGAACGTCGGTCATGGGTTTGGTAAACTCGGGGATTTGGCGGCCGCGGCGCGCCCGACCTCCAACACCTGGAGATTTGTGGCGTGCAGCTTGGGCGCCAGGTTCTGGCGGACAGCATCCTGCCAGGTTGATTCAGGAAAGGCTAGACTGACACTCAGGCAACCGAGCAGGGCCACATTGATGCTTCGCTTGTCGCGCACCGCTCCCTCGGGAATTGCGTCCGGCGTAATCAGCGTGCCGCCCTCGCGCAATCGCCAGCGGTTGGGTTCCACCTGGTCGGGCGCCAGGACCACCAGATAATCCGCTTCTCCCGGTGGCACCATGGGACTATACACCTTCTGGCCGAAGCGCACGTCGCTGGTGACGGAACCGCCGCGCTGGCTCATACCGTGGATTTCGCTCTTCTTCACGTCCAGTCCGGCACGGAAAGCGACATCTGCCACGATATCGGATGCCTTCAGCACGCCCTGCCCGCCCAGTCCAGCGATCACGATGTTGGTTACCTCAGTCTTGTTGCTCAAGGCAGGTCTCCGGATTCCCTTCGTGAGACGCGGACCGTTCGTACTCCCGGATTTTGCCGGCCGCCAGCAGGCAGTTGCGCCGGGCCACAATCACCGCCAGTTCACCACCCGCCAGGCAGGCGGCTACCAGCTCCTGGAAAGCGGCAGGATTGAGCGTCGGGTCGGCCACATGCACCTTGGGGATGCCGAGTGACCGCGCCAGGTCCTCGATGACAACTTTGCCGGTCGGATGGTGGTCCAGGGTCCGGCCAGTCCCAGGATGCTCTTGCAAGCCAGTCATGGCGGTGGTTCCGTTGTCGAGGATGATCACCAAATGGCCGGTCTTAGGGGGATTGTAAACCATCTCCACCAGGCCCGTGATGCCGCTGTGGATAAAGGTGCTATCGCCGATGGTGCTGACCACGCGCCGGGCCTGCTCAGGGGGCAAGGCGTGGCGCAAACCCAACCCCACGCCGATCCCCGCCCCCATGCAAACGCACGTATCGACGGCCTCGAAGGGCGGCAGCACCGCCAACGTATAGCAGCCAATGTCACTCGCCACGATGCAATCCAGATTGCGCAGGGCGGTGAAGACCGAACGGTGGGGGCACCCGTGGCACAATTCCGGCGGCTTGCCGGGCGGCGGGACCGGCTCCGGCGAGGCGTCACCCGCGAGAATACGCTTGACGCGGTCCACGCTCAGTTCGCCGAAGCGATGCTCCTCCGCTCTTCCTTCCACTTCCATGCCCGCGGCGCGAATGGCTTCTACGAGGTAGGGATCTCCTTCTTCAATTACCATGCAACGGGACACGCTCTTTACAAAATGGCGAATGGTCTCGAGCGGCAGTGGGTAGGTCATGCCCAGCTTCAGCACGGCGGCATCCGGCGCCGCCTCGCGCGCGTGCATGAAGGAAATTCCTGAAGTAACGATTCCCAGCGAGCGGTCTCCGTCGAATACCTGGTTCGGACCCTCCGCTTCGTTCCATTCCAGAATGCGCGCCAGCTTCTCCCGCAACCTACGGTGGGCAGGCCGGGCGTAGGCGGGAATCATTACCCGGCCTTT
>DATJVT010000321.1:0-8740 GCA_035501695.1 Terriglobia bacterium
CCGTCGGGAGATAGTCGGCAGATGTCAGTTATCAGTGATCAGTAAAGGCTTGGCGCGTGGTTCTGAGTAGCAGCTTGAAATCTGGAAGGCTTTTACTGACAACTGAAAACTGATTACTGACTACTGTCGACTGACAACTGATGACTGTCACGTATCCCTTCGCCGCTTGACGTCGATCTGGAGGCGTTTGATCTTCTGGTTGAGGGTGGAAAGCGGAATTTTGAAGCGCTCGGCGGCTTCAGTCTGGCTCCAGTCGGTGCGCGCCAGCATGTCGAGGATGATCTGGCGCTCGCACCCCTCCATGATCTCAAATAGCGACCGCCCGTTAAAGTTCTCCGCATGGAACATCCCGCCACTCTGGGTTCCCATATTGAACAGTTGATCGGGAAGAAGTTCCGTTCCCAGGGAGGAACCGGAGGACAGCACCACCGCCCGTTCCACTGCGTTCTCAAGTTCCCGGACGTTCCCGGGCCAGGCGTAATCCATCATGATCTTCAGGGCGTCGGGAGTGAAGTGCAGACCTGTCCGGCTATTTTCGGCGGAGAATTTTCGCAGAAAGTGTTCGGTGAGTTGGGGGATGTCCTCCTTGCGGTCGCGGAGGGGCGGCAATTCGATGGTGATGACGTTCAAACGGTAGAACAGATCCTCCCGGAATCTGCCTTCCACAACCATCTTGCGCAAGTCGGCGTTGGTGGCGGCCAGGATGCGCACGTCCACTTTGATGGTTTCCGTGCCGCCCAGCCGCATGAATTCGCGCTCCTGAATGACGCGGAGCAGCTTGGCCTGGGTTTCCACGCCCACGGTTCCGATTTCATCGAAGAAGATGGTGCCCTGGTTGGCGACTTCGAAGAGTCCGCGCTTGGTGGCGATGGCAGACGTAAAGGCGCCCTTGACGTGTCCGAAGAGCGTGCTCTCCAGCAAGTCGACCGGCATGGAGCCGGTGTTGACGGGAACAAAGGGCCGGTCACTGCGGGGACTGGTGGCATGGATCGTCTTGGCAACCAACTCCTTGCCGGTGCCGCTTTCCCCGGTAATCAAGATCGTCGCGCGGCTTGCCGCCACCTGAGTAATCAGGTCCATCACCTTTTGCATCCGCTCGCTCCTGCCCACGATGTTGGGCAGGTCATACCGCTTCAGGGCGCGGCGAAGTTGGATGTTTTCAAGCTGCAAGCGAGATTTGGCGAGCGTGTTGCGGATCTCCAGCAGAAGCTTGTCATTGTCCCAGGGCTTGGTGACGTAGCTGTCCGCGCCCTGCTTGGAGGCCTGGAAAGCCATCTGGGTCGAGGCGTAGGCCGTGATCATGATGACGCCAAGTTCCGGGCTTTCACGCTTGATCTGCTGGAGCAGGTCCAGGCCGTTGTAGTCGGGCAGGTTGATATCGAGCAACACCAGGTCGAAGAGGCCCGTTTCGAGCCGTCTCAACCCGTCACCCCCCGTGGCGGCGGTGTCGGCCGTATACCCTTCGAGCTTCAGCAGTTGCTCGAGACTTTCGCGGATATCGGTTTCGTCGTCGACGACGAGAATGGAGCCTTTAGCTGACATTCACAGGTTTCCTGACTGCCGGGAATTCCAGCCGGAAGGTCGTGCCGCGACCTACCACGCTGTCCACCTGGATTGATCCGGAATGTTCCCGGATGATTCCGTAGGTCACCGCCAGACCCAGGCCGGTGCCCCGGCTGGTGGCCTTGGTGGTAAAAAAGGGATCGAAAATCTTGTTGAGATTGTCGGCGGGGATCCCCACGCCGTTGTCGGAGACTTCCACCTGCACGGTGGAATTCTCACCTTCGGTGCCAATGCTCAACTCTCCTCCGCGGGGCATGGCATCGCGCGCATTCATGATCAAATTCATGAACACTTGCTGCAGCTTTCCGGCATTTCCATTCACCGGCGGAAGCGAGGGTTTCAAATTCGATCGCACGGTGATCCTGGCGGCCTTCAGCATGGGTTCGACCAGGGAGAGGCTTTCCGTGATCACCCGGTTTACATCCAGGTCGGAGAATTCGCTGCCGCCGACGCGCGAGAATTTCAGGAGGTTGTTGGCAATCTCGGAGGCGCGGAACGCCTGCGCGATGATCTTGTCCAAGGTGCGCGTGCGCTGGTCGTCGGGATCCATCTGTCGCATCAGCATCTGGGCGTTGGACGTAATGACCGCGAGGGGCGTGTTCACCTCGTGGGCAATCCCTGCGGCCAGCAGGCCAATGGAGGAAAGCTTCTCCGCCTGCATCAACTGGTCCTCCAGGTTCACGCGCTCCGTCAGGTCGGTAAAAATCAGCAGCCGGCCGATCACCTGGTTTTCATTCCCGATCAGAGGCACCACCGAGAGGTTCACGATCAGCGTGCGGTCCTCGACATTTCGCAGGCGGAATTTGTACAGATTCAGCGTGTGATGGGGATCGGAAACGTGTGACAACTCCATCCTGAGTTCGGTGGGAAAGATCGCTTCCAGGGTTCTTCCCAGCGCCTCAGACCGGCTGAGGCCATAAAGTCGCTCCAGGGCAGTATTCCAGGCCTCCACCGTGCCTTCCAGGTTGCAGGCCAGCACGCCGGCACTGATGGACTCAATGATGTTCTGGCTGAAGTCCCGCAGCGCCCGGTATTCGCGCGCCCGCTTTTCCAGCGACTCATACAGGCGGGCATTCTCCAGGGCAATCGAAACGTAGCCGGCGATGGTCTGCAAAAGATCGATGTCTTCGCTGGAGAGATAATCGCCGTCGCGGGTTTTGCCTAACCCCAGGTATCCCAGCGTTTGATCCTTAACCTTAAAGGGCAGGTAGTAGTGCAGCTTGAGTTGTTCAATGGATTTCTGCGCGGAGGGTGAGAACCCGATGGTCCTCCGGACGTTTTCAAAAAAGAACAGGTATCCCTTTGCCAGCGAGGGCTGGTCCGGACTGAGAAAGCTGGTGTCGATCTTGCCGCTGAAATTCATGCCGCGGGAGCGCGCCAGGCGGAAGCCGGTGGGCTCGGTGGCCAGGAACACTGCCAGCCGGTCCACTCCCAGGGTTTCCGAAATGCGGTCGCAAATCTGTTGGAGCAGGGTATCGACGTGCAGTTCCGAGGTGAGTTCGCGCGCGAACTCGAGCAGCGTGCGCCGGTAATCGTACCGTTCCGGGTTGAAGAAGCGGTCTACCCATTGCTGGATGTAGTTCACCACGGGTTGAAAGAGGATGCCGGTTATGACCAGAGCCACCACCCAGACGCCGCGGCTGCTGATGAGGGGGAACGTACTGCGGAAGAGGTCGGCAAACAGGGCGATGACCGCAAAATACAGGCCCACAATGCCTGCCGTGGCAAGGGTGTAGGAAAACCCCCGCCGGAAGATGATATCCACATCCATCAGCCGATTCCGCACAATCGCATAGCCAAATGTGACCGGCAGGACCACCAGCGTCAGGGCCGAAACGTTCATCCACGCATTGGGTACAAACCCGCAGAAGTAGGGCAGGACGTAGAAAGCGTCAAAGGGGGCAATCGCCACCCAGGTTCCGCGCGTCACCCACTTCAGTTGGTTCTTCAAGACCGGATCTCGGGCGTGGGCGTAGGCGAGTTGCAGCGCCAGGGCGCCGGCCAAAAAGTACACGCCCAGGTAGAAGTATTCGATCCGGTCCAACAGCCAGGGGACTTGTTGCAAGGGTACGGGCAGCACCAAAATGTCTTGTGACACCAGGATGTGCAACAATCCCACGAAAGCCCCCGGCAGGTAGAGCAATACCACCATGTAGCGGCGGTCGCGGAGCAACTTCGAACGCTCGGGAAAGGTGAGACAGAAATGAAGGAACAGTGCCGGCTGCAGGATGGTCGCGGCGACATTCAGCCAGTAGACCGTCCAGTCGAAGAGATTGAGCCTTCCGGTGTACGAAAAGGTGTACAGAACAAAAGACGTAAGGCAGAAGATATAAAAATGGCGGGATTTGCGAGCCGTCCAACGGCGGAAAAGTATGAAAGTCCCGATCAGAAGGTAAAGCAAACCGACGATCGCCAGGTAGTTTCGCACTGAGCCGGCGTTGCTCTGCGCTTCCAGAACCAGGCTGGTGTCAAACGGTTCGCCATTCCGGGTCAAGTTATAAGAAACGAGCGACCAGACACCCAGCCGATAGATCTGCTGGACGGCCTCGCTGGCAGTGGTGACTGCCTGTCCGTTTATGGCCCTGAGTTGGTCGCCTTCATGGATTCCGGCGCGGTCTGCAGGTCCTCCCCTCACCACAATCCACGCCGTTACACCCTGAGCGGTCTCGATCCAGGAAACGCCATCCCCTGCAACCTGATACATCCCGCGCTGCTGGTAATCTACGAACCCGAAAACCACCAAAACCAAGCTCAGCAGGGCGAGCGATAGTGTGGTTAGCCGAAAAGCTGGGTTCGTAGTCATACTGGAGTCCGGGAAGTACCGCCGAGAACACTAACTCCCCAGTGATTATAGCACGTTGGCTTCCAGCCGTCGGCACAACTAAAATATTTAAGTCTTTTTAATACAATCGATTGCATTTCAGAATTCAAAAGACGGGAGGGTGATACAAAATTTTGAATACGAGTTACATTTTTCTGTATGACATTTCGTAGGCAGTCCCGTACTCCAAAGATTCACTGCCCCCACACTTGCGCGCCGCCCTCCAGCCGGACCCCTTGTCTCCCCTCGCCGGCGGCCAGAAACCAGCTATCATAACCTGGTAGGTAAATAGCCGGGGGTGGTCCCCGCAGGGGGCCGAACGCATGCATAAGCCCTCGGCGCCGAGCCGCACAACAACTTTTCGAGACAAGCAATTCATGCTATTGTGATTGCGATTTAATATACTGCGGGAAACGGGCCAGCTTCCCCTCTCGAAGAGGCTCAAGGGTGGATTTTCGCCTTGCCTCATTAGTCGAGTATTCCGGACTTTAATTGGGAGGAAGATCCAAATCATGTCATCAGTAATCCGACGGGCAGTGCAAAGCCTGACCGTTTTTCTAAGCGTCGGCTGCATGGTGGCCTGGGGACAGACCTTTCAGGGTAGTTTTGCCGGGACCGTAACTGATCCCTCGGGAGCGGTCGTGCCGGGCGCCCTCATCACAATTACGGAAAAAAACAAGGGCTTTACGCGTAATTCAACCACTTCCGACGATGGCAGTTATAAGATTCCCCTTCTTCCTCCGGGACAGTACGTTTTGAGTGCGGAGAAGGAGGGTTTCCGCAAATTTGAGCGCGGCCCCACGACGCTGCTGGTCAACCAGCACCTGCGCGAGGACATCAAGCTGACCTTGGGTCCCATCGGTGAAACGGTCTCGGTGGAGGCTTCTCCCGCCATGCTGGAGAGCCAAACCTCTTCCATCGGGACTACGCTTGACGCGCAGAAGGTTAATGATGTTCCGCTGAATGGGCGGAATTTCATTTCGCTGGCATTGCTGGTGCCTGGCGTATCCCCTGGAACGTCGGGCAGCCCCGTCAGCACCCGGGGCGGCGGCGGCTCTATCAACGTCAACGGCATGCGCGACTCCATGAATTCCTATTGGCTGGATGGCCTGGATGACACGTCGGTGGGCGTCGGCCAATACACTGTAGCTCCCCCCCTGGCCTCCGTGCAGGAATTCCGCATGGAAACCGGGGTATACGAGGCTAAATTCGGCGCTCACGCCGGGGCCGAAGTCAACATGGTCACCAAGTCCGGGACAAATGATCTCCACGGCGCCGCTTTCGAATACGTGCGTAACACGGCTTTTGACGCGCGCAATTTCTTCGATCCCTCCGTCGCCCCCATGCACCGCAATCAATTTGGAGCCACGCTGGGCGGGCCGATCGTTCTCCCCGGGATCTACGACGGCCACGACCATAGCTTCTTCTTCTTCGCCTATGAGGGCACGCGCGAACACCGTGGCTTTTACGATAATTTTCTGGTTCCTTCCGTCGCCAACCAACAGGGTGACTTCAGTGACCTTTTGAATCCGTCTTGTTCCAGCCAGACGGTGCTGCTTAACCCCTTTGCATTGATGCAGGGCCAAGTCCAGCCCTTTACTAATATCAGCCAGATTCTGCCGCAAGCGGACCCCGTGGGGCAGGGGTTGGTTGACCAGTACCCGGCGCCAAACATTGCCAGTGCCTCTTGCGGGGCGGCGAATTACACCGAACTGGTCAACCGTCAGGTCAATTACGATACTTACACCGCCCGCGTCGACCATCAGTTTGACACCAAGAACTCACTCTTCGTGCGCTACAGCCTCAACCTTGACCGCGAGTTCTGGCCATCGGGCACGGTTCCGGAGAGCACCACGACGCTTCCGGGGTACGGCCGTACCTCCCGTAACTCCTATCAGATGGCAGGGCTCGATTGGATTCACATCTTCAACCCCAAGCTGGTGAACGAGCTTAAGCTGGGGTACAACCGCTGGCAACTCCGCCAATGGAACGAGGATTTGGGCGACCCTCTGGCAACGAACCTAGGGATAATGGGCGTTACCCAGATTGACGGCGCCCCCGCCGGCGTCCCCAATTTGACCTACTCCGGGTATGCCGCCATCGGTAGCGACACAGCCGTCCCGGAAGATGGGGCCGTGAACACCTTCCAAATCGGTGATACGCTGACGCAGGTCACCGGAAATCATACCGTGAGCTATGGAGTCGACATCCGCTCCGTCAAGCGCGGGAATTTCTCCGTTGATAACAACATCCGGGGCGCTTTTGGTTTTACCGGGTTTATCACCGGCGGCTTGGGACAATTGAACCCGCAGGAGGAGGCCGGGCTGGCAGAGATGATGGGACTTACCGGCAACGTCCAATTCGGGAACAGCGTCGCCGATGCCTTGCTGGGACTTCCCCAATATTGGCTGAACGGATTCCAGGAGTACATCTCCGGCACTTTCGGCGAGTACGATTTCTTTGCCCAGGATGATTGGCGCATTCGCCCCCGACTGACGTTGAACTTCGGCCTGCGATACGAGTACAAGAGCCTGGTGACGGAGAAGAACAACGAGTTTTCCAACTTCGACTTCAACAACGGGTACCTGATGGTGGCCGGGACCAACGCCGCCAACTTGTGGACCTTTAACCCCACCACCAATCCCATCACCGGCCAGTATCAGATCGACCCTCAACCCTGCACGGCGCAGACGTGCTCTCAGACCAGCATCAACCTGGGCGGCACCTCGCGCAACCGGTCGCTGCAATATCCCGATCGGGACAACATTGAGCCTCGGTTCGGACTGGCGTGGCAACCCTTCGCCAATGGCAAGACGGTTCTGCGCGGCGGCTACGGCATCTTCTATGACCAGACCTTTGGCGATGTCTACTTCCAAAAGGCCTCCAACCCTCCCTTTGTCCGGCTCAATGAGGGGAACGTCGGGCTGGCCTTTCCCTACATTGAATCCGGGACGTATCCCCCCGGTAGCGGACTCTTGATTCAAAACGCCCTCACGAATGTCACGGGCACGTCATACCCGAGCATGAGCCCCTTCCAGCTCAATTTCCAGAATGCCTTCATTCAGCAGTGGACCGTCGACGTCCAGCGGCAAGTGGGGACCACGTGGCTCTTTGACCTGGGTTATGTCGGCACCCGCGGTTTGCACCTGGTCCAGATGTCGGATCCCAATCAGCCGTACAATTTGACGTCCGGCGGCAGCGCCCCCGCCGCGATGCAAAGCCAAATCCAGGCGGCTTGTTCGGCGGGCAGTTGCCCGGCGCCGATTCCCTACCTTGCCAGCTTCGCCTACACCCAGTCGGCGGGAAGCTCCATCTACCATGCCTTGCAGGCCAAGGTGGAACGCCGATTCAACCAGGGATTCTCCATTCTGGCCGCCTACACCTACTCCAAGTCGATTGACACGGCGTCGGGCCCGGTCAGCAATTCCCGCAACGCTAACTTCCCACAGAACTCCTATGACCTGGCGGCGGAGAAAGCGCCCTCGGACTTCAACTTCCCGCACCGGCTGTCTTTGGAGTTCCTGTGGGCCATGCCCTTTGGGTCCGGAAATATGAAATCCAAGAACGCTAGCGTTAACTACCTGGTGCAGGGCTGGGAGGTCGGAAGTGTCATCACCGTGGCTTCCGGGCCGCCTTTTACCCCCGTGGTAAGCGGCAATATCAGCGGAGCGGATGAGATCAATAACGCCGCCGTGCAGTCGGGGATCCCATCGGATACCGACCGCCCCAACGTGGCGAGCCGGAGTTTCTACCCCAGCAAGCAGACCCCGCAGGAATGGGTTTCATCCTCGGCTTTCAGCATTCCCACCCAGTTCACTTTCGGCAATGCCGGGCGGAATATCCTGACCGGACCGGGATCGGGAAGTACCGATTTCTCCCTTCTCCGCAACTTTCGCATAAGCGAGTCCGCCAAGGTGCAGTTCCGGGGGGAAATGTTCAATATCTTCAACCGCGCCAACTTCGATATTCCCCAGCGTACCCTGAATGCGGCCAGCTTTGGCCAGATCTTCAACACCGTCCAACCGGTCGCCGGACTGGCCTCGGGCGGCCCGGGCGAGCCGCGGGAATTGCAACTTGGCTTGTGGTTGATTTGGTAGAGCCGCAACCGGATGGCTGACGCTCGGCATGAGAGATGCCAGGCGTTGGAACGATCCGCTGCCTATATCTTTCCGAAATCGTGGCTTTAAAAAAGGCGTTTCCTACTGGTAGGAAATGACAGGGACAAGGCGACCGATCTTTCTGCGGAAAGGCGGTTTTTCGCCACATTTCCCTTGACCAAGCTGCTGGCCTCCTTGCTAGACTACAATGCGGATGAGGTTGGCGAGCACCCGGCGGGCGGTGAGGATGGGCATGGGC
>DATJVT010000322.1:0-5556 GCA_035501695.1 Terriglobia bacterium
CGTAGCCCGTACCTTCGCGCACGAATCGGTGCTGGAGTTGGCAGCCAACGCTTCCATCCCGGTGATCAATGCGCTGACCGATCTTTATCACCCCTGCCAGGCGTTGGCAGACTACTTCACGCTGCACGAGAAATACGGCAACGTCAAGGGTTTGAAGCTGGCTTTCGTCGGCGATGGCAATAACGTGTGCCACTCGCTGATGATCCTGGGCGCCAAGCTGGGAGTATCGGTGAGCGTGGCCACGCCACCCGGTTATGAACCCCGGCCGGAACTGGTGGAAGCGGCACGCGCCATTGCTCTTGGGACGGGTGTTTCGGTGGGGGCCTCCCATGATCCCAGGCAGGCGGTCGCAGGGGCGCAAGCCGTCTATACGGACGTGTGGACCAGCATGGGCCAGGAGCACGCCGCGCATCTGCGCAACCAGGTGTTCGCTCCTTATCGCATAACCAGGGACCTGATGGCCGCCGCCGAACCCGGAGCCGCCTTTATGCACTGTCTGCCAGCCCACCGCGGCCAAGAGGTTACCGACGAGGTTATCGATTCGCCTCAGTCCGTGGTGTACGACCAGGCGGAGAATCGCCTGCACGCGCAAAAGGCGCTTATGATTCTGTTGATGCAGGCTGGGGGCTAGGGGCTGTGGGTCAGGGAATAGCGAGTAGGGAATTGGGAGTAGGGAAAGGCTGAAATGGAAGAGGTCGGGTGGTGTCCCCCATTCCCCACTCCCTACCCCCTATTCTCTAAGCCGAGGAGACGCGAGTGACGGTTCGCAAGGCCCGATTTGCGGATGTTCCGGAAATCCATCGGCTGGTTTCTCACTATGCCGCTGAACGCCTTATGCTGCCGCGGCCTCTAAGCGACATTTACGTAAACGTGTGGGAGTTCACCGTCGCCGAGGAGAAAGGAAGTGTGGTGGGTTGTGGAGCGTTGCGCCTGTACAGCAGTGAGTTGGCGGAGATCCGTTCCTTGGGCGTGGACGCATCCTTGAAGTCCCTCGGCATCGGAAAGCAGATGGTGGAAGAACTCCTGGATGAGGCCAAAGTCCTTTGCCTCAAGACCGTATTTGCCCTCACCATTGCGCCCACCTTTTTTGAAAGGCTGGGATTCCACCTGACGCCGCGGGAGAAGTTTCCCGAAAAAGTATGGCAGGACTGCCTGCGCTGTGCTCTTTACACCTGCTGTAACGAGACGGCATGGACCTTCGACCTTGCGGGGTGGACGCCGAAGGCAAGGGCATTCCTCAATGACCCGGTGGAAGTTCCGATTTAACCCTCACCTTGTGGCATTTTCGCCTACAATAAGCGCCTTCGATCATCTGCGAGGACCCTGATGGGGGGGATAGGCATTGGAGTAAGGGGGAATCATGGTGAGCCTCTCTTTGGAGTGCGGGAGCAGCAGCTCCCGCCTTCCCCCGCCGCTTCATACTCGGCCGTGTGAACTGACGAGAGAAAGTGGGAGCTGCTACTCCCGCACTCCAAAGGGGGTCGCTTGATCCGTTGTTTTTGCGCCTATAGGATGAAGGGGAACGCACGATCGTGAATTCACGCATCCTAGCGATCGACTTCGGCACCAAGCGCATGGGCCTGGCAGTGTCCGACGCGCTCGGCGTGACGGCACAGGGCCTGCCGACACTGGAACGGACGCGCCTTGCCGACGATCTGGAGCGGCTGCGCTCGCTGACAGAGGAGTACTCCATTGGGCTTGTGCTGGTGGGGAATCCCATTGGTCACGGCGGGGGTGAGACGGCCATGTCCAAACTCGCCGGGGAGTTTGCGGAAAAGCTCCGGCGCCGCCTGGCCTGCCCCGTGGAATTGCGCGACGAGCGGCTGACGAGCGTCGAGGCGAATCGAGCCCTGCGGGAATCCGGAATGAGCATCCGCAAACGGCAGCGCGCGGTGGATCGCGTGGCGGCGGTGCTGCTCCTGCAAAGCTACCTGGACTATCTCGCCAATGAGCGCAGCCGGGGGAGCGGGGCGGAGGGATGAAGGGAACTCTTGCAGCGATCCTCGTAGTCTTGGCCCTGGCGGGCGCGGCATGGATGATTTGGGACTTCTACCGTCCCTACCGCGGTTTTGCCACGCCGCCCATGCTGGAAATTGCTCCCGGCACTGGCGCCCCCGCCATCGCGGATCTGCTGGTGGCGCACGGCGTCCTGGCCCATAGATGGCCCTTCCTCGCTCGCTACTGGATCGGCTATCGTCGCCACCGGCTGAAGGCGGGCGAATACTTCTTCGACCGTCCCCTACGCCCCATCGATGTCTACCGGAAACTGGTGGCGGGCGATGTTTATCTCTACCCGGTGGTGATTCCCGAGGGGTCAGACCAGTTCGATATCGCCCGCATTCTCTCCGATCGCATGTCGATTGCCCCCTCTGATTTTCTCCAACGCATGGGACAAACCGCGCTGATCCATGACCTGGATCCTGCGGCCCCTTCGCTCGAGGGCTACCTCTTCCCGGATACGTACCGATTTCCCCGCCATGTAACGGCGGACACCGTGATTGCCACCCTGCTGGCCCGCTTCCGCCACGTGCTGCGGACGAAGTTCCCGAACGAAATAGCGCCGGGATCAACGAACCTCCACTCCGTGGTCACGCTGGCCTCCCTGGTGGAGAAGGAGACCCCGGACCCGTTGGAGCGTCCCGTCGTGGCCGGAGTCTTCACCCGCCGCCTGGAGAAGGGCATGCTGCTCCAGTGCGATCCCACCGTGGTCTATGCGGCACGACTGGCGGGGCGTTACAACGGAGTCATCCATGTCAGCGACCTGAACTACGATTCGCCTTACAATACCTATCGCCACGCCGGTTTGCCGCCGGGGCCGATCGCCAACCCGGGAGAGAGTTCATTGCGCGCCGCCTTACATCCGGAAAGCGGCGACGCGCTCTATTTCGTGAGCAACAACCACGGCGGCCACGTCTTCTCCAAGACACTGGCGGAGCACCAGCACAACGTGGCGCGGTACCGGAAGGAGTCCGGAGTCAGAAGATAGGAACCAGGCGTCAGAAAGCTGGAGTCGAGAGGTAGGAGTGAAAGAAGGCGAGGGAGATCCGAGCCAGAGTGTGGGTTTCTAAGCACGGATCAAGCGCAACTGATTACTGACAACTGAAAACTGAAAACTGATTACTGACGACCGTCTCCTGACTCCTGAACTTAACCATGTCACCCAAGACGAGCAAAAAACAACTCACTCTCGACCTTTTCCAGTCCCGGGCCGGGCAGCGCATCGAGGCGGCGGATCTGCATGCCGCACGCTCCGAACTTCGCCGTCAACTCGGCGCTGAGGACCGCACCTCGCTGGGATACATCGCCTCGATCCTGCGTCAGGCCGGGTACGAGGTCGGGTATGAGGACCGCTTCTCCGATCCGGCTATGCCGGAGCCCTATGCTGGCCGATTGAAAGGGGTCCTGGAATTCCACGATCTCCTGAGCGCGGAACAATCGTTGTCAAAAATCGACATGATTTATCGGGAATATAAAGCGGCTGCTAACGTTCTCGGCGTCAAATTCGTGCGCGCGCTGGTAAAGAAGGGTAGAATGCGCGCCCAGAGCCTCGCCGCCAATCCGCGCGTCCAAGCCGCCAAGCGCCGGGAGAAACAGGAAATTGCTCGTTGGTTCCAGGTATGGCTGGAGACCCCGGACCTCTTCCCCAGTTGGCTGGAACTGCGAAAGGCTTCGGAGGAATATCTCAGTCTCTTCGGAGGTGGCAGTGTGGAGAGTGGGAAATAGTGCGGGCCGCCGCCTGCGCAAACCTGCCAAGGCACAGCAGAGTGGATTAGCGACCTTGTTGCCAACCAACCCCTTACAGTTGCGTGAGATATGCACTACAATCCCCAAGGTCGAGGGCGGTGCGGGGCAGCATCAACGCCGGCGTCCAAAATCTAAAGCCATCGGGGAGGCCATGATGAAGGAACTAGGGGTAGGCATCATTGGAACAGGTTGGGTATCCGGCGAGTACATTCGAGCGTTTGAGGCCAATCCCCACACGGAGGTCTTGGGCCTGGTGAGCCGCGACAAGGCGCGCGCCAAGGCCAAGGCGGCCGCCTGCCATGCCTCCCGGTGCCGGGCTTACGACCAGGTGGATGACATGCTCGCGGATTCCTCGATCCATATCGTGGTCATCTGCACCCCCCACAATTTGCATGTTTCCCAGAGCATCGCCGCTGCCCAGGCCCGGAAGCACCTGGTGTTGGAAAAGCCCGTCGCCTTGGATCTGGCGGGGTTATGCAAAGTCCGGGCCGCCGTGCGCACGGCAAAGGTCAAAACGGTGGTCAGCTTTGTGCTGCGCTGGAATCCGCTATTTGAAATGATCAAGGTATTCCTGGCGGACGGCCTGCTCGGCAACCTCTTCCTTGCCGAACTGGACTATTTCCACGGCCTCGGACCCTGGTACGGCCAGTACGAATGGAATATCAAGAAAGATATGGGCGGCAGCGACCTCCTGACTGCCGGATGCCACGCCGTGGACGGCCTGCGCTGGTTTGTCGGCGCCCGCCCCGTGGAGGTGTTTGCCTATGGGAATGTGAGCCCGCGGAATCCCTTGCACTATGAATACGAGCCGAACAGCGTGACGCTGGTAAAGTTCGCGGATGGAACCATGGGGAAGGTGGCCTGTTCGATCGAGTGCGTGCAACCCTACATCTTCAATATTTCCCTCTTTGGAGACCAGGGGACGATTCGCAACAACCAGGTCTTCTCCAAACACTGGGCGGGCCAGAAAGGCTGGGCAACGTTCCCCACCATCATGCCCGACAGCGGCGATGTTTCGCATCACCCCTTCGGCGATGAGGTGCGGCACTTCGTCGATTGCATCCTGAACGACCGCGAATCGCACGCCAACCTGGAGGACGCTGCCGTGACCCACGAAATCTGTTTTGCGTCGCAGATTTCCGCGCGCGAGAAGCGGCCGGTGACGTTGCCACTGTGATTGATGGAGGAGACGGGAGGCAGGGGCCACAAGTCAGGAGCCAGGGGACAAGAGATAGGAGTCAGAAGTCGGGAGCGCGGAGCGAGAATCGGGCAAGCGTGGTGGTTTGCGGAAGCAGCAGGTTGGCAAAGGGTGTTGGACTTCTAACCGACCACGGGTAATTTACCATCGACAACTGACCACTGACAACTGGCCGCTGTCAACTGAAGACTGACTACTGACTACTGCCTGCGGATTCTCGCTTCCACGCCTGATCGCGTAGAGCCCAGGGTCATGAGCAGCGATTCGCTAGGAATGCCGGTGATGAAGGGGCGGATCAGCCATCCCAGGCCCGTCGGGGTGTCGCGCGTCAGGGAAATCGATTCCACCTCGACGTAAACACCCTGGTCCTTCTCTTCGAATCGCCAATAGGAGTTCAGCCGCCACAGGAATCCCCCGTCATGCCCGACCGGTTTTTCGTGCTCTCCCGGCTGGTCGGCATCCACAACTTCTGCAATGCGCGTGGCGACGGAGCGGCTGCGGCAATGCGTGGTGTCGATGGGGAAGTAGTGCACGTCGTGATTGGTGTTTAGCGTGACGGTAATGACCTTCTTCTTCCGCAGTCGGTAGTAGATCTGGTAATCGTTCCCATCGTG
>DATJVT010000323.1:0-6561 GCA_035501695.1 Terriglobia bacterium
CTAGAATTCAAATCCTGCGCGTTGCATCACCGGCGCACCTACTTGAGCTCGTAGAAAGCCCGCATGTTTCCGATACGCGGGTAGAGGACGTAACGCTTGATATCCAGAATCTGCTTCAAGTGGCCCAGATCGTGAAAGGCCCACTCTGTGATCAGTTCCTCCGCCGAAATCTCCCCGACTTTCTGATGCGTGCCTCGCCTTTTCAATTGCGCGGGACGAAGCTTGCGCAGCCACTTGAGATTGGCGCGCCGTTGCGCTGCCAGGCGAGCCAGGCTCCGCCCGGGGGGAATCGTATCGTACTTTAATTCCCTTGCCCGAGACTCCTGATCGAAGGCCGGCAGCGCGGGGTCAACCTGCTCGATCATGGCGGCCACCCGCGCCCGCATGCCGATCTCTTCCACATCCGCCAGGTGCGCCAGCACTTCCTGCACAGACCACTTTTCGGCCGCCGGGCGGGTATGCATCTCCCGCCGTGACAGGGGGGAAATCTCCTGTTTCAACTTCGCAGGAGTCGTAGTCAAAATCTCCATGACCATTTTAAGCATGCGTTCCTCCTATCTTGCTGAATCAGTTCGACTCACGCAGGCGATCGCGCAGTCGCTGGGCGGCGAGGAACTCACGTTCCAATTCGCGGTCGCGCAGGTGGTCCCTGACGTATTCCAACTTCTGGATCAGGGCATCCAACGCCATTTGGATATTGCCGGAGTTGGTCAGACAGATATCGCGCCAGATTGAGTACGGGCTGTCGGCCAACCGCGTCACATCGCGGAAACCTGTGGCCGCCACTGCCAGATGCAGGTTGTCAGTTGCACGCTTCTCCTCAATCAAGCTGGCCAGGCCGGAAGAGATCATCTGGGGCAGGTGGGAAAGGTACGCCGCGGCTACATCATGAGTGGCCGGATCGATGGTAAGCGGGCTCGCCCCGATGGCCGTCACGAGCGCGCCGAATGCCTTCACGCGTTCATCCTCAAGATGCTCCGGCTTGAGCGGGGTCAGGACGTAACGGGCGTTTTCAAAGAGCCGGGCATCGGCATTCTCCAGGCCGGAGCGTTCCTTGCCTGCCATGGGGTGCCCGCCCAGAAACAGGGGTTGCTCGGCATAGAGTTCCGCCGCTCGCTCGCAAATCCGGCGCTTGGTGCTGCCGACATCGGTGATCAGAGCACTTCGAGGCAAGTGCGGTTGCAGGTGCGTGAGGTGGTCGAATATCACCGCCACCGGCGTCGCCAGGATCACCAGGTCGGCCCCGCGTACGGCCTCAGGGGCTTCCGCGCAGATTTCGTCCACCGCCCCTCCGCGGAGAGCGAGTTCGCGCGTCTCAGGACGCCGCGCGTATCCCACGGTGCGGCCAGAGAAGCCCGCCTTTTTCAGCGCCAGGCCCCACGATCCCCCCAGCAGGCCCAGGCCGATAATCGCGACGCGCCGAAATGGGTGTGAAGGCAGGATATCCAAGGAATGAACTCGAGAACTGAAACCCTCGAAAGTCGAAACTCGAAATTCGAGACTCGGGAACTGTTCCATGCACGAGTTTCGATTTTCGGATTTCGAGTCTCGAGTTAGACTCTCCTCCCCACGGCCGGGGCGATCATGCGAAGCTCTTTCATCAGTTGTTCGAACTGCTCTGGAAATAGGGACTGCGCGCCGTCACTTAAAGCTTTCTCCGGATCGTTGTGAACTTCAATCAGCAAACCATCGGCACCTGCGGCTATGGCGGCGCGAGCCATGGGGGCAACCTTATCGCGCCGGCCAGTCCCATGCGAGGGGTCTACGACAATGGGCAGATGCGAGAGCTTCTTGATCACCGGGATGGCGGAGATATCCAAGGTATTGCGAGTGTAGCTTTCAAAGGTGCGGATGCCACGCTCGCACAACACCACGTTGTAATTTCCGCCCGCCATGATGTACTCGGCGGAAAGAAGCAGCTCCTCGATGGTGGCGGAGATTCCCCGTTTCAGTAATACGGGCTTAGCCACCTTGCCGAGCTCCCTGAGCAGATTGTAATTCTGCATGTTGCGAGCTCCGACCTGAAGCATGTCTACATGGTCGAGCATCATGGGAATCTGGGTCTGGTCCATCACCTCGGAAACCACACAGAGATTGTGCAAGTCGGCAGCGCGACGCATTAACTCCAACCCGGGTTGGCCGATCCCCTGGAAAGTGTAGGGAGAGGTGCGAGGCTTGAAAGCCCCGCCCCGCAATACGCGCGCGCCCTTCGCCGCCACAGAGGCGGCAACGGCTTCAATCTGCTCCGCGCTTTCGACGCTGCAAGGGCCGGCCATCACCACCACGTCATCGCTCCCGATCGTGACTCCCCGCCCCAAACTTACCAGCGTCCCTTCCGGCCGGAAATGCCGGCTGGCGAGCTTGTAAGGCGCGCTGATTCGTAAGACCTCCTCCACTCCGGCAAGCAGTTCGATGTCACGAGTGTCGAAGTCCACCTTCGCCCCTACCGCTCCCAGCACAGTATGCCGGGCCCCAGTGGACCGGTGGATATCAAATCCCATGTCCATCAATTTATTGATGACATACTGAATTTCGTCTTCCGTCGCGCCTTCCTGCATTACCACAACCATCGGGCACTACTCCTTTCGGAAGGAAGCTCCGCCCTCCATGGAATGCCGCTCCAGGGAACGTGCCTCGTCGATGATACGTTCAAAGAGGCGACGGATGGCGGCATTGTCCAGGGGCCCTCCGTTCGATTCCACGACATTGCGCAGGATTTCGGCCTCGCGCTGCGGTTGCCAGGCAGGAAGCTCGAGCGCCTTTTTCAGATGCCCAATCTCCACCGCGCATTGCGCCCGCTGGTTGAGGAGCTTCACCAGTTGCAGGTCAATCTCGTCGATGCGCTTGCGCCACCCCGCCATATCGCTCATGCGGGTTCAGCCTCCGTCCCGATCTTAAGGCTGCGGGCGAAACGTTCGATTTCCGCAACACCTTTGCGCTCAAATTGCGTTTCGATCGTATGCACCATGGCGCTGCCCACCACGGCGGCGTCGGCGCATGATTGTACTTCGCGAACCTGCGCGGGAGTGGAGATTCCAAACCCGACCGCCATCGGCAGGGAAGTGAACCGCCGCACGCGCTCGACCAGAGGACGGACACTGGAAGCGACCTCGCTCCGTTCGCCGGTGACTCCAGCACGCGAGATCAGGTAGAAAAAGCCGGATGAGAGTTGCGCCGCCCGTTCCAGGCGTGCATCTGTGGAGGTGGGCGAAGCAAGAAACACGGTATCCAGATTCCGGCCACGCATGGCGTGCACATAGTCTTCCGCCTCTTCCGGACTCAGGTCCACTACCAGCGCCCCGTCTACTCCTGCTCGCGCTGCGTCGTCTGCAAATCTCTCCAGCCCGTATTGCAGAATAGGGTTGAAGTAACTGAAGAGTATGATGGGGGCGCGTACTTTCTGCCGCCAGCAAGGGAATCGCTCCAGAATCCGGCGCAGCGTTGTGCCTGAGCGCAGGGCCCGCTCGGAAGCGCGCTGGATCACCGGCCCGTCCGCCAAGGGATCGGAGAATGGCACGCCAAGTTCAATCACGTCCACTTGCGCCCGGTCGAGCGCCGGAAGCAGATCCCCGGTGGCGTCGAGGTCGGGATCGCCCGCGGTAAGATAGATAATCAGGCCTTTCTCGTTCTTTGCTCGCAGGTCGCAAAATCGGGCGTCAATGCGAGTGGGACATGGTATTGGCATGTTCAGCAATTTTGGATTTGGGATTTCCGACTTTGGATTTCCCGAACCCAGGCTGGCGAAACCTCTATGCGCCCCTGCCCAAGTGATCCAGAATCCAAATTCGAAAATACAGAATCAGAGAATTCCGGTCGATTGAAATATTCCCAGATCCTTGTCGCCTCTCCCGGAGAGGTTCACAATAATAATCTCATCGCGCGGCATCGTGGGCGCGCGCTTAATGACCTCGGCGAGCGCGTGGGCCGACTCCAAGGCGGGAATGATCCCCTCCACTCGCGCCAGCGTGCGCGCTGCCTCCAGCGCCGCGTGGTCGTCCACACGAGTGTACTCCACTCGTCCCCGCCGGTGGAGTTCAGAGTGCTCCGGTCCCACCGCGGCGTAATCGAGCCCCGCGGAAACCGAGTGCGTGTTCGAGATTAAGCCGTCCTCCGTCTGCAATACATAGGTGTAAGCCCCGTGCAGAACCCCCGGCCTGCCTCCGGCAAAGCGCGCGGCGTGTTCGCCCAGCTTCGGCCCGCGCCCCCCCGCTTCCACTCCCACCATCTTTACTGTGGCGTCTGGGATGAAGTCGTAGAAGAGGCCGATCGAGTTGCTTCCGCCGCCCACGCAGGCGCAGAGCAGATCCGGCAGCCTCCCCAGGTTTTCCAGCGATTGCCGGCGCGCTTCCTGCCCGATGATGCGCTGAAAATCACGCACCATCAACGGATAAGGGTGCGGCCCCAGTACGGATCCCATCAGGTAATGAGTGTTATGGACGTTGGTCACCCAGTCGCGCATCCCCTCGTTAATCGCGTCCTTAAGCGTCTTGGTTCCGGAGGAGACGGGTACCACGCTGGCGCCGAGAAGGCGCATGCGGAAAACATTCGGGGCCTGCCGGGCCATGTCTTCTTCGCCCATGTAAACAGCACATTCCATACCCAGCAAAGCCGCTACCGTGGCAGTTGCCACTCCGTGCTGACCCGCTCCGGTCTCGGCTACTAGACGCGTCTTTCCCATCCGCCGCGCCAACAATCCCTGGCCCAGGCAGTTGTTGATTTTGTGGGCCCCGGTGTGCAACAGATCCTCGCGCTTCAGGTAAATCTGTGCGCCGACCAGATGGGCCGTAAGTTGTTGGGCGTGAAAGAGGGGAGTCGGCCGGCCGGCAAAGTCCTTGAGCAAACGCGCCAGTTCGGCTTGAAACGCCGGATCCCGGCGCGCCGCGCAATAAGCGGCTTCCAACTCCTCCACCGGCGCCATCAGTGTTTCCGGCGCGAAGCGGCCGCCGAATTCACCGAACCGGCCCCTCGCATCGGGCCAGCTCATTATGTCTCCGTGGTTTGGCATGATATCAGTAGCGCCTTTTCAACGAGTGAACTCGTCCCATTTTACAGGGAATCATCAATCGGCGTGTCCGCTTCCGCCACCGCAGCAAAGAATGCCCGAAGTTTCGCCGGATCCTTTCTTCTCGGCGCAGCCTCGACTCCGCTGGCCACATCGACCGCGAAGGGATGAAGTTCCCGAATGGCTTGTCCTACGTTTTCGGGCGTCAACCCTCCCGCTAAGATGATTGTCCCAAATCGGTTTGCTTCTCGGGCCAGGGTCCAATTGAAAGGCTTGCCGGTTCCTCCCGGAAGCATTTCGTCAAAGGCGTCCAGCAGAAAAGCATCACCCTCGAGGCGGCTGAGCATTTCAGGCTGAAAAAGATTCCCGATCGCCACGGCGCGAATCAGCGCGAACTCCCCCACGGGCCCATCCAGTGGCGGGAAGGCGGGCCCGTGCAACTGCACCGCCCCGACCCGTGCCTCCCTTGCCACGCGCGCCACGTGCTGCCCGTCCGACTCGTTGGCAAAAATTCCCACCGTGGTAATCAGCGGGGGGAGTTCCATAATGATGGCCCGCGCCGCAGCCGGCTCCAGGTAGCGTGGCGAAGGCGGAAAGAAGTTAAAACCTAACGCCGCAGCACCCAGTTCAACAGCCAGGCGGGCATCTTCCCGGCGCGTGACGCCACAGATTTTTACACGTGTCGGCATCGTTTTCGGTCGCCGATCCTCAGCGCGGCCGCCATCTCCCGGGACGCAACTGGCTTTCTTATACAGCCGCCTGCCCAAATTCAGTTAGAAGCCGGTGCAGGGCCTTGCCGGGATTGGGTTCCGTCATGAAGCGCTCACCGATGAGAACAGCATCAAAGCCCGCGTCATGGAGGCGCCAAAGGTCCGAGGCGGTTTTGATGCCGCTTTCACTGACGGCCAGGCAGTCATGAGGCATCTTTTCCCGCAACCGAAACGATGTCTCCAGGTTGACTTGCAGGGTCTTCAAATTGCGGTTATTTACGCCAATAATCCGAGCGCCCGCAGCTACCGCCCGGCCCAACTCCTCCTCCGTGTGGACCTCCACCAGCGCGGCGATGCACAGTCGCTTGCACAAATCAAGCAAGTGGCGCAGTTCCCCTTCTTCCAAGATGGCAACGATCAGGAGCAAGGCGTCCGCGCCTGCCGCCACCGATTCATAAACCTGATAGGCGTCGAAGATAAAGTCTTTTCGCAGGATCGGAATCCCAACGGCGCGGCGTACTTCCGCCAGATCCTGAGTGGCGCCAAGAAAATGTTGTTCCTCCGTCAGCACGGAGATGGCGGAGGCCCCCCCGCGTTCATACCCCCGGGCAAGTTCGCGCCGGCGATAATAGTGGCGCAGCAGCCCGCGGGAAGGTGACGCGCGCTTGAGTTCGGCGATCACGCGCAAACCCATGGGGGTGTCAGGGTCGTTGCCGGGTGTTATCGAGCCTGCGAAATCGCGGCGCTCCTGGCGCTCAGCGGCCATTCGCTCCACGCGCTGCAAGGATACGGCGGCACGCGTTTCCTCCAGGGTTCGCCGGCGCATGGACACGATGTTTTCGAGGACGG
>DATJVT010000324.1:0-4828 GCA_035501695.1 Terriglobia bacterium
CGCTCAATCGCCTGCCGTCAAAGTATACCTCACCCTTTGTCGGGGTGTCCAGCGCAGCCAGGAGATGCAACAGCGTTGTCTTGCCGGAACCCGATTCTCCCACCAGTGCTACAAACTGCCCTGGCTGTACCTCCATGCTGAGGTCATCCAGGACCTGTACTTCCTCACTGCCGGAACTAAAGATCTTGGTCAGGCCCACGGCGGACAGGACGGGAATCCCATGCGTCCTCTCGATCAACGGATTGTCCCCAATATTCATCAGGGTTTATCACTCATATCGCAGTATCTCCACCGGATTCAATCGCGCCGCCGCGAGCGAAGGGTATAGAGTTGCCAGGAAGCTGATGGTGATGGCCGCGGCGGCAATCCACACTCCGTCCAGTGGGTGCGCATGGAACGGCACCGATGAGAGCGCATAAACGTCTGCCTGGAGGGGGATTAATTGATAGGTATTGCCCAACCAGGAAATTCCATAGCCCAAAACCAACCCCAGCAAGGTTCCCACGGCTCCGATCGCCAGCCCGTGAAGGGTGAAGATGCCCCAAACCTGTCGCTGCCGGGCCCCCATGGACATTAGGACCGCGATGTCGCGGTTCTTTTCCATCACCATCACCGCCAGCGCAGTGAATATATTCAGCGCTGCCACCACGACAATGAGTCCGATGGTCAGAATGGTGACCAGCCGCTCCAGGCGCAGGGCGCTGAACAAGGAGTGGTTCTGCTCAATCCAGGTGGTCGTGTCGAATCCGTTTCCCGCAGCGCGGCGAATCTCCTCGGCCACCTCCGGAGCACGGTAGATGTCATCAATCTTGAACTCGATCACCGAGACCACGTCGGCAAGGTCAAATAGTCGCTGGGCGGCGGCAAGATTCGTAAACGCCCAATTGGCGTCAAAATCGTAGAAACCTGAATCAAAGACTCCCACTACCCGAAAGTGGCGGAATTTGGGCACCACTTCGAGAGGGGTCAGGTATCCCTGCGGGCTGGTAACCAGCACCGTGTCGCCGACGTACACTCCGAGTGCCGTCGCGAGCTCCTTGCCGATGATAATGGGATCGGCATTCGGAAAAGTCTCTGACAAACCCTCCAGCTTGCCCTCGCGCAGGTGCCGCAGGAGGGTCCCTACCCTGACTTCCTTCCCGGGCTCGACTCCCTTCAAGACCACTCCCTGCGCCCGCGAGCGGCTTGACACCAAGACTTCTTCATAGAGGGAGGGCGCCGTGGCTACCACCCGCGGCAGGGACGCCAACCGGCGGGAAAGTTCATCGAAATTACGTATGCCATCATTCTCCTTCCGTACCAGGTTGATATTCGCCGTGGCGCCCAGCAGGCGGCTCTCCAGCTCCTCGCGGAAACCATTGTTGACGGCCAGTGAAATTACCAGCGCGCAGACGCCCGCCATAACCCCCAGCACGGAGATGACCGTGATAATGGAAATAGCCGCCTGTCGCCGCTTGGCCTTGAGGTACCGGAGCGCTACAAAGCTCTCGAATTTCATAGGGGTCACTCGCCGCGCTTTTCGGGGCGGAGCAGGGGAAAGAGAATGACGTCGCGGATCGAGCGCGAGTTGGTGAGCAGCATGGTGAGACGATCAATGCCGATACCCTCACCACCCGTCGGCGGCATACCGTAGCTGAGGGCGCGGATATAATCCTCGTCAATGGCGTGCGCGGTCAGATCGCCCTTCTCCCGCAGGTTCTGCTGGTACTGGAAGCGGTTGCGCTGCTCCTCCGGATCGTTGAGCTCACTGAAGGCGTTAGCGATTTCCATTCCCCCTATATAAAGCTCAAAGCGCTCGACGAAGTTGGGATTGTCCGGCTTCTGCTTGGAAAGAGGAGACACCTCCAGGGGATACTCCACAATGAAGGTGGGTTGAATGAGGTGCTCCTCCGCTACCAGTTCAAAGAAAAGAGCAAGAAGTTCCCCTGATCGCTTGTCTTCAGCCTCTTGCGCAGGGATGGGTGCGACGCCGCGCTGTTGCAACCACTGATTGAGGCCCGGGACATGGCGGGCCATCGCTTCACGGTTATCCAATTGGTCAGCCGTCAGCCCTTCTGCCTCGGCGGGCCAATAACGCAGCACCGCCTCCTTCATGGTCAGCCGCTCGAACTTCGCAAATGAGATGCGATGACCACAGTAATCAAACTCCAGGGTTCCCAAAACCGCCTCCGCGGCGCGCCGCAGCAGTCGCTCCGTGAGATCTATCATGTCCTGGTAGTCCGCGTAGGCCTGATAGAACTCCAGCATGGTAAATTCGGGGTTATGTTGAGTGGAGATCCCCTCGTTGCGGAAGTTGCGGTTGATCTCATAAACCCGGTCCAGGCCGCCCACGATGAGGCGCTTCAGGTAAAGCTCCGGGGCAATACGCAAATAGAGGTTGATGTCGAGCGCGTTGTGATGGGTGATGAACGGCCGAGCCATGGCCCCGCCCGCCAGCGGCTGCATCATGGGGGTCTCTACTTCCAGGTACCCTTCGGCCTCGAGGAAATCGCGGATGGCACGCACCAGCCTGCCGCGGCGCTCGAAGACCGTGCGGACTTCCTCGTTGACCATGAGGTCAAGGTAACGTTGGCGGTAGCGGATTTCCACGTCAGTCAGTCCGTGCCACTTCTCCGGCAGCGGCAGAATCGCTTTGGCCAGGAATTGCAGGCATTCGGCGTGAACGGTCAACTCGCCCGTGCGGGTTCGGAACAGGTACC
Organism: Terriglobia bacterium; assembly: GCA_035501695.1. Taxonomy (GTDB): domain Bacteria; phylum Acidobacteriota; class Terriglobia; order UBA7540; family UBA7540; genus Bog-366. The sequence continues at coordinate 2,700 of DATJVT010000324.1, forward strand.
CCTCAACCCCCACCAGGTCTCCTAAGTCCAGAAGCTTGTATAGCTCAAAGTCGCGCTCCCCTACCGCGTCCAGCCGGACGTAGACTTGCAGGCGCTTCCCCCCTCCCGCCAGGTGGGCAAATCCTGCCTTACCGTGCGGGCGAACCGTCATGAGGCGGCCCGCCACTCGAACCGCGACCTTTCGGGCGGCAAGATCTTCGCCAGAAACCGGGGCGTATTCCGCCACGATCTGAGGGATGTTATGCGTAACTTCGTATTTGCGCGGGTAAGCCTCGTAGCCCAGGTCGGCAATCGCCTGGAGCTTCTTCCTGCGCTGCTGGATCAAGTCGGAAAGTTCATGTTCGGACACGGGATTTACCTGCAATCTGCGAAGAGTTTTGAAGCACGGATTAAACGGGCATTATAGGTGGCAGTCGAAAACAGTGTCAAGGAATCGGAGCCAGCCTCGTAATCCCACTCCCGGTTTCGATCGAAAATCTTACAGACGCCGGATTCTCGATAATGGTACAGTTGCAACTTGCAACGGCGCGTTCGGCTCGCCGCGTGGCAGCCAAAGCCGCTTTTGTGTAGAACTGAAATAGAACCGGTCCGTCGGGACCCAACCGCATGGCACAAACCGAAGTGAACAACCGCAGCGTGGTCGCTCCGGACCTCCTCAAGCGCGTCCAACAATCCGTGCAAAGCGTCATTCGGGGGAAAGACGAAGTCATCCAACTGACCCTCGTGGGGCTGTTTGCGCGCGGGCATCTGTTGATTGAGGATGTTCCCGGCGTCGGCAAGACAACCCTGGCCCATTCCTTGGCCCGCTCTTTTAACTGCACTTTCCAACGCCTCCAGTTCACCTCCGACATGTTGCCTTCCGACGTGGTGGGCATTAGTGTATTCAGCCAATCCACGCAGCGTTTTGAATTCCGCCCCGGGCCCATCTTTGCCAACATTGTGCTGGCCGATGAAATCAATCGTACCACGCCCAAAACCCAAAGCGCCCTGCTGGAAGCTATGAACGAAAATCAGGTGACGGTGGACAATCGCACCTATCAGCTCCCGAGGCCCTTCATGGTGGTGGCCACACAGAATCCCATTGAACACCATGGCACGTATCCGCTGCCAGAATCGCAGATGGATCGCTTCCTGATGCGGGTGCGCGTTGGCTACCCAAACGCGGAGAGTGAGAAGGAGATTCTGCGCAACTTCGCCGACTCCGAACCGCTCGCCAAGATTGAGCCGGTGATGAGTGCCGATGAGGTGCTGGAGGTCCAGAAAGGCGTCCGGCAGGTGATGGTGGATGAAGAGTTGGTGAACTATACCCTGGCGATCGTGGAAAAGACCCGCCACCACGAGTACCTCAGCCTGGGCGTCAGCCCAAGGGGTACGATGTCACTCTATCGCGCTGCCCAAGCCATGGCCGTCATGGAAGGCCGCAATTACTGCATCCCCGACGATTTCAAGCGCCTTGCGATTCCCGTGTTTTCTCACCGCTGCATTGTCAGCTCGCGCTACCTCTCCACCCTGAAAAAGTCCGATCAGTCGGACGCCATCCTGCGGGAAATCGTGGAGTCAACCCCCGTGCCGCTGTGAAGAACAACAGGCCGTGAACGAAAAGACCCATCTAGGTTTTAATGTCTTCTGCCTTCTGTCTTCTGCCTTCTGCCTTCTGCCTTCTGCTCTCCGCTCACGTGAGTTACAATGCCCCCCATGGCGACAATCCCTCAACCTACCGGCCGCGGCACGTGGCGCGACCTCCGGTCTATGGCACGATATCAAATGGAGCACGCAGACCGGACGGCTTGGCGCCGGTTCTTTCTGGCCCTTTTTGGCTTGGCAATGGCCTTCTTTCTTGCGCTATCTTCCACCGCCCTTCGCGAGTCAGGTCACACGGATGCTGCCGTTGCCTCGGCAGCGCTGTCGCTGCTCATCTCTGCCGTCGTAGCGGTCAAGGTGGTGCCCTACCTCGCCAAGCGCACAGCGCTCGAGCGCTGGATGATAAAAGTTGAATACGAGTTCACGCGCGAGGGCGTGGCCTATTTCCTGATTATCATGGTCATCGCCATCGCGGGCCTCAACACCGGCAATAATCTTCTCTTCATAATCCTGGCCAATCTTTTGGCGGGAATCCTGTTGTCGGGAAT
>DATJVT010000325.1:0-5238 GCA_035501695.1 Terriglobia bacterium
GTCCGTCACAGTTTCGTTCAATTTGTTGCCCGGCACCGCGCTGGGTGATGCCGTGAACCGAGTCGAGCAGATTGCCCGGCAGACCCTTCCCTCCGACCTGAGCGCCAATTTCGAAGGCACGGCGCAGCAGTTTCAGTCCTCGCTGGTCGGCCTGGGCGTGTTGCTGATCATCACCATCCTGGTGATCTACATTGTGCTGGGGATTCTGTATGAGAGCTTCATCCACCCACTAACAATTCTCTCCGGCCTGCCCTCCGCGGCGCTGGGAGCTTTGCTGACCCTGATGTACTTCGGCTATGAACTCAACCTCTACGGGTTCGTCGGGATCATCATGCTTGTTGGCATCGTCAAGAAGAACGCCATCATGATGATCGACTTTGCCCTGGATGCGGAACGCAACTCCGGCAAGACCACGCAGGAAGCCATTTACTACGGCGCCCTGGTGCGCTTCCGGCCCATTATGATGACCACCATGGCGGCACTCATGGGAACCCTGCCCATCGCGGTGGGGTTCGGCGCGGGGTCGGAGGCGCGGCGCCCCCTGGGTCTCTGCGTTGTTGGGGGCTTGGTCTTCTCCCAACTCATTACCCTCTATATCACACCCGTCTATTACACCTACCTCGACTCGTTCCAGAGATGGATGAAAAGGCTCTTCGGCCGCAATGGGGCGGTTCCCGTGAATGGAGTTGAGGTGGTGGAAGCCCGGAGGTAGGAGCCAGACTTCCGGGTGCTTGAAGATAAAGCATACATATATAGACTATTTGTACGGCAGGCTCTCAAGCAGGTCGGAATCCTGGCCGCCGGGGAGCATCGGAGTGCCCAGCCCGATAGGCTGCAAGTAGGAAAGGCCCGCCCAAGGGCGTCGCGAGTTCATCACCCGCATGCGCAGGGTTTGTTGCAGCGTTTCCAATACTGGGCGGGCATCCGGAAAGCCGGCCAGGTCAATCTGCTCCTGGGGTGTCTTGCAATCAAACCTCAACGCAGTTGCCCGGTCTGGTAGGTCAGGAACGCCTGCTGGACCTGGCAATCGTACGTGGCGTTAGTATTTTCGATTTGGGCCTGGGTCAGGTTCAATTGCGCCTGCGACAATTCAACAATCGAGGCAAGGCTCAGCTTGTAGCGGCCCTGGGAGAGGTCGAGGGCCAGATTGGCTTGCTTCAGCAATCGGGCGGTGACGTCGAGATTCTGGTAGGCGGTTAGGGTATCGGCCCAGGCAACCCGCACGTCGCGCGAGATGCGGTCGGCGAGATCGCGCTGAGCTTGGTCTGCCGCGCGGGCTCGGAGGTTGGCTTCCTGATGGCGGGCCGAGAAGAGAAACCCGTTGAAGATGGGGATATTCATGTTGATCCCGGCCGCTGCGTAATGGTCGGCAAGCGGGATCTGATTGGCGGGGATCAGGCCAGCCACCCCGACGGCACTGATGGTAGGCATCCACAAATCGCGTTCGGCGCGGGCGTACTTGAGGGCAGCATCATGGGAGAAACGTGCGCTCGCTAAATCCGGCCGGCTTTGCAGGGCTTGAACCACCAGATCGGTGGGATCGGCAGGAGGTGGGGGAGGTAGAGTCTCATCCTCCAGTTCAAAAGGTTGCGGGGCTGCCAAGCCGAGGGCATTGGCCAGGTCGGCATAAGCCGCCTTCAGGCCATTCTGGGCCTGCACAAGTTGCAATTGGGCTTTGGCCAAGTCAACATCTGCGAACGCCACATCCACGAGTGATTTCAGTTTGTTCTTTTCGAGGGTGGTTATCTGGTCGACCAGAATCTGACGTTGTTTGACCGTTTCATTCGCTACCTTGAGCAGAGCCTGAGCGCGCAGGACGCCGAAGTAACCGCGATTGACGGCCAGCAGCACATCCTGCTCCGTCTGCTGCTCGGTCTTGGAGGCAGCCTGCGCATCCAACCGCGAGGAAGATACGAGGTTGGAGGTTCGCCCGAAATCCGTGATGAGTTGATTGACTTGCAAGCCGTCCGCTTGACGATTTAGAACTCTAGGGTTGTTGATGAACCCCGCGGCGATGCGGCTATTGCCTCCCGGCAGTCCCCCCGCTCCGGTGAGGTTGCCGGCCGCGGTGGGGTAATAAGCCGACTTGACCTCGCGAGTCACCTGGTTGGCGGCTTCTGCTTCAAAGGAGGCGGCCTGCACCAAGGGATGGTTGCGCAACGCCATCGCCTCGGCATCCTTCAGACTGAGTTTTTGCGCCGGCACTTGGGGTGGCGCGGAACAGATGGCCTTCGGCGCGGCAAAGCACAACATGGCGCAGGAGAGCAACAACCGGGGCTCAAGCCGAGTGACACAATGTCTCATTCCGTGACCTCCTTGGACCCGCCCACTGGACTTCCTGTCTTGCGGCCGTATACGAGCAGATAGGCGGCTGGAACGATGAAAATGGTCAAAATGACCGAAGAAGTCAGGCCGCCTATAATCGCTCGCGCCATGGGGGTGTATTGCTCGGCTCCGGTGCCCAACTTCAGCGCCATCGGGATCATCCCGATGATGGTGGCCAGCGAGGTCATCAGGATGGGCCGCAGCCGCACCCGGCACGCCGTGATCACCGCATCCTTGGGCGACAATCCCTGACTCTCCAGGTTATGGGCGAAGTCTACAATGAGGATGCTGTTCGAGTCGGCGATGCCAACCAGCATTAGTACCCCCATCAGCGACATCACGTTGAGCGTGCTGTGGGTGAGGGGTAGAATGATGAGCACGCCCACAAAGCCCATGGGAATGGCCAGCATGATCAGGAGGGGGTCAACGAAGGAGCGGAACTGCGCCACCAGGATGAGGTACAGCAGCATGAAGGAGAGCAGGAATCCCAGCGCGAAGCTCGTGAACGACGCCTCCATGCCTTCCACCATGCCGCGCAGGTTGACCCGCACGTTGGCAGGAATGCTGGCCTTATCCACAACGCCACGGATGGCGGACGTGAGTTTCCCCAGATCCTCTCCCTTGGGAGTCACATACACATCCGAGATCCTTTGGATCTGGTAATGGTCCACCTCCGTGGGGGTCTGAATGTTGGTCAGTTTCACCACGCTGTCGAGGGTGGTGGGCTGGACCAGGTTCGGCGCCCGCAGGGGGATATTCTTCAGGTCGAGGGAATCGTGAATTGCCGGTGTGCCGTTTTCGAAGTACTGGACGGTGAGAAAGTAGTCGTTCCCGGTTTTTCTGTCCACCCAGTAATTCGGCGCAATCATCAGGTTGGAATTCAGGGCAGTGATGACGTTGTCCACCACGTCCTTCTGGCTCAGCCCCAGTTCCCCCGCGTGCACGCGGTCTACGTCCAGGCGCAGTCCGGGATAGTTCATGTCCTGGGGGATGTAAACCTCGCCCACGCCGGGCAACTTCCGAATCTGCCGCGAGAGACCCTGCGCGAGGTTGTAGGTCTGATTCAGGTCGCTGCTGCTCACCTGCACGTCGATGGGGGCGGGCATGCCCATGTTGAGGATGGCGTCCACCATCGAGCCGCTCTGGAAGAAGGTTCGAATCTCCGGGTAATGCTTGGCAATCTCCTCCTGCACTTCCTGCATGTATTCGAAACTGCTGCGCCGGTGGTCATCCTGCAACTGCACCTGCACGGTGGCGGTATAGGGTCCCGCGTTGGAGGTGTACAGCGCGGAGAAGTCTGGAACAACGCCGATATTCGAGACCACTAGCTTGTAGTCGTGGGGACCCACGACGTGGCGAATCAGGTTCTCCACCTTGGCGACGTATTGCTCGGTCACTTCGATGCGCGTGCCGGTAGGAGCTTTGAGATTAATGGTAAACTGCCCGGCATCCGTGCGGGGGAAGAAGGCCAACCCCAGGAAATAGTAAATCCCCAGGCTGGCCAGGAACAGGCCCGTCAAGAGGGCCACGGTGCGTCCGGGCCGCACCAGGGCGCGCCGCACCCAGTGCTCGTAGTAATCCAGGAGCCTGCCGAACATCCGGTTGAACCAGGTGTTGAACCGGTGTCCCCAGGAAAAGACGTTGTAGGGGCCAGCCGCGCTGGCCCCGGGCCGAACGCTGTTCGGACCTACGTCCTGTCCGTGCCCTTCTGCGTGCGGCACCTGTTTGAGGAAGCGCGAACAGAAAAGCGGAATCACGGTCATGGCCACCACAAAGGAAGCCAGAAGCGACAGGCAGAAAGCCAAAGCCATTGCCGAGAAGAGGAATTTGCTGACCCCATAGAGAAAGACCACGGGGAGAAAATCCACGACGTCGACCAGGGTGGCGGCGAGGACCGCCAGATTCACCTCCGCTCCTCCCACCTCCGCGGCGATGCGCGGCAAGGCCCCCATTTCCAGATGACGATAGATGTTCTCCAGCGAGATGACGGAGTTATCGATGACGCGCGAAAAGGCCAGCGCCAGCCCTCCCAGGATCATGGTGTTCACCGTGCTGCCCATCAGGGAGAGCACGACAAACGTGGCCAGGGCGGAGATGGGAATGGAGAGCAACACCGCCGAGGTGGCGCGGAAGCTGCCGAGAAAAAGGAGAATCATAATGCTGGTAAGCAGCAGGCCGAGGAGGCCCTCGTGCAGCACCGTGTGGATGGCTTCCTTTACGTATACCGACTGGTCGAACACTAGGCTGGCCACCATCTGCTTGGGGATGTCGAACAGATGGCCGAGGAGTTCCCGCACGCCGTTGACAACCTCAATGGTGTTGGTGTCGCCACCTTGCTTCATGATGGGGATGTAACAGGAACGCTGGCCGTCGACGCGCACCACGTTGTATTGGATTTGATTGGCGTCCTCCGCCTTCCCCACATCCCCCACCGTGACCCACGACGTGCCCTCCGTCTTGACGGGAATGTCGTTCAGGTCCTTGGCCCGTTCCACCAAGCTGTTGGAGTAGACGTAGTAATCGTAGGGGCCCATCTTCACATCCCCGGCGGGGAGGATCAAGTTCGACTCGTTGACCGCATCCACCACGTTCATGGGAGTCATCTGGCGCGAGAGCAGCTTGTAGGGATCCACGTACACCATCACCTGCCGGTACTTTCCCCCGAAGGGTGGCGGGATCTCCGCACCCTTCACCACCGCGATCTGGTTGCGGATGGCAAATTGGGCGTTGTCGTGAAGCTGCGTCTCCGTGAGTCCTTCTCCCTTCACCGTAACGAGGCAAACCGGCAGGCTGGAAGCGTCGAATTTCAATACCACGGGCGGCAAGGTGCCCGGCGGCAGGCGCTTGAGATCGGCCAGCGCCAGGTTGGAGATTTCCGTCACGTCGGCGTCGGCGCTGGTTCCTGGCTGGAAA
>DATJVT010000326.1:0-6324 GCA_035501695.1 Terriglobia bacterium
CAAATCCATACATTTCGTGTCCGTGGCATTCAGGCCGACCGTCTGGGCAATCGCCTGATGAAGAAAGACTGTCTGGGTGCTCATTTCCCTGCCGAGGTCCCACAACCGGGTCAGTAATTCGCGCCGCGTGCGTTTCTTCAAGATTCGGGTTGACATTATCTACCTGCATTTGTAAGATATGTAGCTGCGTTATTAAGATACTGCGCTATTGAGATGATAACGCAAATCGAAGGAAGGAGCAAACTATGCCTGCGACCAACGTGAAGCCCTGGAAGGGACCCGGGATGAACGGATGGATGGCGCGCTGGTACACGCGCACCCGAAGGAACGACATGGAGGACTTTCGCCGGCAAGCCGCGGGCGTCGCGCCGCGCTTGCGCGCGGGCTCCGATGTGCTGGAAGTCGCGCCGGGGCCGGGCTTTTTCGCGATCGAGCTCGCCCGGCTGGGCAGCTTCAAGATCACGGGCCTCGATGCCAGCCACAGCTTTGTGGAGATCGCAACGGAAAATGCCCGCGCCGCGGGCGTAAAGATCGACTTCCGCCTGGGGAATGCCTCCGCCATGCCTTTCCCCGACGCGTCGTTCGATTTCATCTATTGCTCAGCGGCTTTCAAGAACTTCTCCGAGCCGGTGAAGGCTCTGGATGAGATGCACCGCGTCCTGTGTCCCGGCGGCGAGGCGGTGATTGTGGACCTGCGCAAGGACACGTCGCTGGAAGAAATCGACACCTACGTGAACCAGAGCGGGCGCAGCCGGTTCGACGCGTGGATAACCAAGCGAACCTTCCGTTGGCTGAAAAAGCGCGCTTATACCCAGGACGAATTCCTGCGCATGTCCCAGGAGAGCCAATTCGGATCGTGCCGGATCATTCCCGGCCCGATCGGATTTGAGCTGCGCGTTGCCAAGCCGGTTCACCCGGCATAACGACAAAGCTGACCCCGCCGATCATGATGAACCAGGCGTGCGCATGCACCCGCCGCGGGGACGCATTTTATTCTCCCCACAGGCTGCCCGTGACGATGGCGAAGGCTACTATCAGGATGCCCACCAGCAACACCAACACGAATACGAGTCCCAGAAGTCTAATGCCATCCATGATGAAAGTCTTGAGGGACGCGGGCTCGCCGAGCAGGGACCCAACCCATGTGTCAATCGCGTCCCAAGCCAGCAGGATTGCCAGGACTAACAATATCCAAGTGATTCGCCCTGCTTTCATGTTTGTCTCACAATCGGGGATTCAGTGGGAGATTCAGCACAACAATCCTCCTGCGCCCCGGATATGGGTGCAGACGGCAAACTTATGGGCACCAAGAGCCGCTATCTTTTTTAGACAGACCTCGCAAAAGGAGTGCACCCTTTCGCCGACTACCTTCTGGCACTTGTCGCACCTTGCCGGCTCCTTCCGCTCCACCGGGGGCTTCGAAGCGTCGGGCGTGTAGTACTCGCCTTCGGAGCGAAGTGCCGCCAGGGCCGCGTCATACTCCTTTCGCTTGGCGCTGTCCGAGAGGGTCGCGTACGCATCCTGGGCTTCCAGGAACCTTTCCAGGACAAGTTGGTGCACCATATCGTTCACCCCGACGTTCTTGTCCGGGTGCAGGCACAGGACCAGCTTGAGGTGCGCTTCCTTGATTTCCTTGCCAGTGGCGTCCTCTTTTACCCCCAACACCTCGTAGTGGGTAATCATGGGTTCAATAACCTGCAGGCGTCGGTGATGGCTTCCGCCAGTTTTTCATCCGAAGTGCGCACGGAGAGGTCGGGCCTTGACCTCAGCCTGCTGAGGAAAAGCCAGTCGGCGTCCTCGGTGCCAATGACCAGGATGTCCGTTCCTTTATTCTTCAGGACCTGTCCCAGTTCGAGCGCCCTTGCCGGGTTGTTCGGCATCCCGTCGGTGACAACCACCGCCGCTTCCGTGCCCTCCATCGTAGTCAGGATCTGGAGCGCGTCCGCCAGGTTGGTGCCCCCGCCTCGCAGCGGGTGCTGCTCCACCGCGGAGATGGCTTTGCGCAAGGCCGCCTGGTCGTGGGACGCCGGGTGGTGCAGCGCCGCCGTGGAGCCGAACAGGATGATCCCGACCATCTTGGTGGCCAGCGCCCGGTCCACGAACCGTTGCATGCCGGCCAAAGCCACATCCAGCTTGGTCTTGAGCCTGAGCATGTGCTCGCTCTTGCCCACGCACATCCCGGTGAACCCGTCTGCGCTGCGCCGAGGGGTGCCTCTTAGCAGGGCCAGCTCTTCCTTCGTCCCCACGAGTATGTTCATGCTGTCCGAGAGATCGATCAGCAGGTAAACGATTCCCTTCTTCTTCACGGTGACGACCCTGTCGCCTATCCTGACGCCTTGCCTGGCTACCTTCACGATGTCCCTTGGCATTGTTTCTCCCTGTTGGTGCGTCGTGCCCTCCTTGCGCAGACACACGTGGCACGACGACGAGATGGGTTGCTGCATCCTCGGCCGTAATCTCCTCCCTGAAAGGGCGGGCTCAATTGTGTACACGTGCGCGGCGAGGCGGCACTGCCAGTGCCACCTTAGCGTCGCTAAGATGAAAGGGGCTGGACTGAAGCCTCAATCGAGACTCTTCACGGGCAAGTTTAATACCACAGGCAATAAATTTCGTAGCTGCGAAAGCACGCGGCAAACTCCCATCTAAATCGGGTCCGGCCGGCCACGGATGGGACACTTTGCTGCTAAAAAGCCCGAACTCACGCCACCCGGGGCAGCCCTCTTCCCGGCTGCGCTGTGGCGTTGCGATTTTTGCCATTGTCAATCGGGAAAAAGAGTGAAATCAGCGCGGCGCGCATCAGTCCGCGCTGACGTAAACCGTCACAATGGAGTGACGCAAACGGGTTTTTGATGGGCAGAAAAGGTCACCTTGCCCTTTCCTCCACTTTGAATATGACGTTGCGTTCCTTCCCCGTCTCTGCTATCCATCACCTCCCAGGGGGGAACCATCATGCCTTGCGAAGACCCATTGGGGTGGCTTCATTCCAAGCACACGCCTTTGCGGCACACAAGGCTCGCGCCTCCGCGGCTGACGGCGGCCGGCCTGCTCGTAACCGCATGGATGCTGGCGGCGGGCGCGGGGGCCGGGTTCCAGGCTCAGGCTGGTGACATCTACCGCATCACCAACGGCGCGTTCTCAACTCACGTTGAGTACCACCGCATCGACATCCTGCCGGGAAAAGAGTTCGTGCTGGCAGACCTGGCAGGTCCCGCGAAGATTACCTACTTCTACATTACCGATGACAGCCAGTACCACGCGACGGAGGGTAGCGGCGAACACTACGCCGGGCTGGTGCTGAAGGTCTATTGGGACAATGCCCCCGAACCCAGCGTCCGGGTGCCGCTCTGGGACTTCTTCGGCGCCTTCAACCGCAAGGCAATCGATTACCAGTCGATTCCCATGCAGGTCAACCACTACAACTTCATGTGCTACCTTCCCATGCCTTTCTCCCAGCACGCCCGCCTGGTGCTGGCCAATGACGGCGACCAAGAGTACGGCCGCTCGGTGGCCTATGGCGTCGATTGCGACAACGACCCCATCTACGCCACGGAAAAGAGCCGTCTGCACGCCGCCTGGAACCGCTCCAATCCCACCGTCGAGGGCATGCACACTCTGCTGGATGTCGCCGGGCGCGGCCAATACATCGGCAACTTTCTGCAAGTGGCGACCCGGTATGCGGGCTGGTGGGGAGAGGGCGACACGATCTTCCACGTCGACGGCAACCCCATGACGCATACGCCCGGCACGGAAGACGAATACGCGTCGTGCTGGGGCTTCGGCCATACCTTCATCTACCTGTACAGCGGATATATTCAGATGGATGAGGAGCAGAACCGCATGTATCGCTGGTATCTGGCGAACCCCGTGCGCTTTCAGAAATCGCTGAAGGTGGAAATTCAGAACCAGCGCGTGGAAGGCCAGCAACAGGTGAACAGCCACGATGACTACACCAGCGTGGCGTATTGGTACCAGGAAGGGGCTCACCCAGCGCCGCCCTTGCAACCCTACGCGCAGCGAATCGCGCCGAACCGGAGCGGCGAATATCCACGGACCCCCACGAAATGAATTGAACGGGGTGCTGGCGAGGCAAGGGGATTGGTGGCATTACAATTCATCCCTTTCACAATTCCGTTCGGTTCCGGATGTGGACCGCCCAATGAAAATGGTTGACACAATGCGACTCCATTCATAATCTGTGACAGGATGTACAAACTGCCAGTGGGCAGTTTTTTAATTGGCTCGCTACTTGCGACTCTGTCGCAATAAGCATTAAAGAGATGAATTCTGCGACCCCAAAGAACCTCATCAGGCAAGTTGCATCCCAAGGGTTTCGGCTCACCCGCCAACGCCGGGTGCTCATTGAAACGCTCCAGGAGTCCGGCGAGCATCTCGATGCCGCGAAACTGCTTGAACTCGCCCGGGAACGAGACCCTGCGATTGATCGAGCCACGGTTTATCGCACTCTCGAAATTCTGAAGAAGCTCCGGTTAATCGACGAACTGGACCTCATGCACCTGAATGGAGAGAAACACTATTTTGAACCGAAGAGAAAACGCGGCCATTGCCATCTCGCGTGCTTCAGGTGCGGCGCGATCCTGGAATACTCAAGTCCTGGCTTTGAGGCGCTAAAAGCGGAAATCGCGAGGGAGAATTCTTTTCAAGTGGAAGTAGTTCGTTTGGAGGTGGGTGGAGTATGCGGCCGCTGCCGGCGCGGGCCGACCGCTCCATGAAGAGCGGGACCCAATCCGCGAAGTAAAGTTCTAACTAACACAGAGCCGATCCCCACGGCGAGCCTTTGGCGAAGGGACCGCGGGGATCGGGAATCGACAGCCCGGAGGGCCGGCGACCAATTTGTATTCTAGGTGCGGCACCCAGGGCGTTGCAAGGAGATTAGATGGCCGACGGGCGCATCGCTAGAGGTGTCACCTCACCGCGAATACATAATCTTCCCGGAGTGCTTCGGGGTCCAACCGCTCACCGGAACATTTTCGGAGGGCAAGCGCGAGGGCACGGCCTCCCTGGCTGTGCCTGGCTTATGGGTTCCATCCTGTGCCTGACCTTATTCCAGGGTCGGATGTTCGCCCAGGAGAGCCCCTACATCGTAACCTACGACCATTACCTGGAAGAACCGGGAAGCCTCGAAGTGGAGTATTTCTCCACCCTCGGCACCCAGCGCGGGGGCAATGAATTCCACGCGTTCTGGCTCGAACTTGAGTACGGCACAAAGGCGTGGTGGACCACCGAGCTTTATGTGGACGGGCAGACGACGGTCAACGACAGTACGCTTTTCACTGGATTTCGTTGGGAGAACCGATTCCGTCCCCTGGCGCGGGAGCATTTTATCAACCCGGTCATTTATATCGAATATGAACAAATCAGCGAGGCGGACAAGATCATCAAGGAAGTGGAGGGGCACGACGTTGAATCCGACCACGCGGATCCCAACTCCGTGCTACGCCAGGAACACGACCATGAGATTGAATTTAAGGTCCTGCTTTCCAAGACCTTCAGGGGGTGGAATGTGGCTGTAAACCCACTCGCCACGAAGAACCTCTCGCCGAGCAATCCCTGGGAGTTCGGCTATGCCTTGGGAGGGAGCCATCCGCTGGCGATGAGGGCGTCTCCGAATCATTGTAACCTCTGCCGTGAGAATTTCATTGTCGGCGGCGAATTGTATGGCGGCCTGGGAGACACCGAGAGCTTTGGACTGCACGAGACCTCGCATTACCTTGCCCCGGTGGCGGCATGGAACCTTCCCTCCGGATGGACGGTTCGCCTTTCGCCGGGGTTCGGCTTGAACGACAACAGTCATCGGCTGCTCCTGCGTTGGGGGGTATCTCGGGAATTCTCAAGCTTCGGACCAATGATCAGCCGCCTGCTCGGAGGCAGACAATGAACGAGCCATCCCTTCGTGTTACCCTTCCTGAGTTGCCGATCCTGGCCTGCCTCATAATCCTTGCTCACTTCCCTGCAATGGGCCAGCCCGGCCAAGCGACTGCCCCCACGAAGAGGTCGTGGGAATACGGGGCATTGGCGGAGGTTCCCCTGAAAGCTCAGTCCATGCCAAACCCCCATGCGGATGACCCCACCGCCATGGCCGCGGGAAAGAAACTCTACGGGCAACATTGTTCGGAGTGTCATGGCGCGGATGCGGTCGGAGGGAATAGGGGCCCAAGCCTGCGTGTCGCGGAAATGCGAAGGGCGACGCCAGGAGCGATTTTCTTTGTCGTAACGAACGGGGTCGCCCGACACGGCATGCCCGTTTGGTCCAAGCTCCCCGAACCCGAACGCTGGCAGATTGTGAGTTTTTTGCAATCACTCAAC
>DATJVT010000327.1:0-3184 GCA_035501695.1 Terriglobia bacterium
TCTGCCTCGAAAGCCGCCCTGACAAGCCCCGCCAACCCACAGGAGGGGTCGGACCGCGGAGGGCTTCGCATCCCCTCCCCGCGAAAGGACACGCGAGCCTTGCTTTCCCGACTGCGGCGAACTCTCCCCGGCTCCCCATGCCGCTATCGACGGATTGGGGCCTCTCTTCTCTATTTGCACAGCTCCCACCGCCGTGATAACGTTGCTGCGTTTCACAGACCTGATGCCAGCCGGAGATAGCCCCAGAGGGAGATCAATTCGATGAAGATGACGAGAAGGACTGCGTGTAGACTGCTCGCGGGGACGCTCCCCGCCTTGAAACTTGCCGCGGCGCAGCACGAATCGTCGCCGGGGATTGAAATTGAAACCGGGCCCTTTGCGGGCACACGCGAGTCGTTGAGCAAGTATGAACTTCCCGCGTGGTTTCAGGACGCCAAGTTCGGCATATGGGCGCATTGGGGCCCGCAATCCGCCATCGAGGCCGGGGATTGGTACGCCCGGAATATGTATATGCAAGGGTCGAAACAGAATCTCTACCACTGCGAGCTTTATGGGCATCCCTCCAAATTTGGCTACAAGGACACCATCCCACTTTGGAAGGCTGAGCAGTTCGACCCCGCCTATCTTATCGGCTTATACAAGAAGGCCGGTGCGAAGTACTTCATGAGCATGGGCGTGCACCACGACAACTTTGACATGTGGAACTCCGCTCACCAACCCTGGAACGCGGCCAACAAGGGGCCGAAGAAGGACATTGTCGGCATGTGGGCCAAGGCCGCGCGAGATGCGGGCCTGAGGTTTGCGGTGAGCGAGCATCTCTGGATCACTTACAAGTGGTTTTCCGTGAATCATGGACACGATGCCACGGGTCCTTTCGCGGGGGTTCCCTATGACGGGGCCGATCCCGCCAACGCGAGTCTGTACGTCGATTCCGACCAGGTTTGGGGGGAGAACCTGGACTGGGACGAAACCGGCATTCCGTTGTGGTGGAGGCACCACTGGTTCCTGCGCATGAAGGACCTGATCGACAAGTACCAGCCCGACCTGCTTTACACCGATGGCCCCCTGCCCTTTGAGGACTATGGCCTCAGCGTCGTGGCGCATCTCCGCAACGTGAGCGCCAAGAAAAACGGCGGCAAGACGGATGCAGTTTACACGTGCAAGCGCATAGGCGACTCGCTGAATGGCGCGGCAGTGCTCGACGTCGAGCGCGGCATCGTGGAGGACATCTGGCCGCGCCCCTGGCAGACGGACACCTGCATTGGAGATTGGCACTACCTGCGCGCCCAGAAATACAAGACGCCCAAAACCGTTGTCGACATGCTGGTGGACATCGTCAGCCGCAATGGCAACCTGATGCTCAATTTCCCCTTGCCCGCGCGCGGCATGCTGGACCTGGAAGAGATGGAAGTCCTCGAGGGGGTCACGAGGTGGATGAGCGTCAACAGCAGCGCCATCTCCGGCACGCGGCCCTGGAAGATCTTCGGCGAGAGCCCGGCGCACGAAAAGACAGAAGCCGAAGCGTCATTCAACGAGGAAAAACGCAAGGACCTGACGGCGGCCGACGTGCGCTTCACGACCAAAGGCGATACGCTCTACGCCTTCGTGATGGGTTGGCCGGATTACGCGGCCGTGATCAAGCCCCTGGCCACCAACACCGGACTCCGCGTCGGCAAGATCCAGAATGTGGAACTGCTGGGCTTCAACGGCAAGCTCGATTGGATGCAGGACGCTTCCGGCCTGAAGGTAATCCTGCCCCAGGAGAAGCCCTGCGATCACGCCATTGTTTTCAAGGTGGCGGGCGCTATCGCCTGAAGCGCGAGGAGCGAGTTAGGCGTGTTCGTGGACCATCCCGGCACTATACTGCGGAGTGCGATCGCCGATTTCCTTCCGCATGGTTGGTAACTTCGCCCTGAAGATCGCGGCGGAGGCGCGCTGACTTGTATTCGTTCTGGAGATGCTGGCAGAAGGCGCCGATTTGAGACAGTGGCCTTGACAGGTACCTCAGCAACTTTGGGTCTACGGAGGATTTCAGGAAGAGACAGAGAGAATCCCGGGAGCAATTCGGGTTCTTCTAATCTATCACCCCGATCCGCGTCCAGGACAGTGGGTTGAAGGGACCTGGGAGTGTAACGGTAAGCCTCCCGCGATTTGGGGTAGAGGACCCAAACGGCTTGGACGCCCGCCCTCAGGTATTGTCGAACCTTGAGCATCAGGTCGTCGGGCCGGTCGAACTTAGACACGATCTCAACGACAAGGTCAGGAACAATCGCGATAGGCACTTGATCCGGTTCGACATCCCTCACTCGCTCGCCGCGAAAGAACATAGCATCCGGCCTGCGGACGGTATCCTCGGCGAGCTTTACACCGACTGCATAAATGACTTGCCCCAGGTTGTGCTCCTCGACCCACTCATAGAGCCGCCGGTAAATATCTCCGCTAATGATATTGTGCCGGGGAACCGGAGATGGGGTCACGAAAAGCTCTCCGCGATCGAGTTCGTACCGTACGCCGGGGGGGTCTTCCAAAGCATTGTATTGTTCGATGGTCAGTAAGGTTCGGATTGCCATGGGATTCATCCTGCCACGTCCAGATTGCCACGAAACATCGTGGATAATCAGTTACAATGTCGGCACCGGCGCGTGGTTGGCGGCGCGCTCCAATAATGCCGGAGCACAACATACGGTTGCCCGGATCGGGCGCTCCTGATCGTTCGGCTGTCTGCCGCCTTGAGAATACTCTGAGGAGAAATTCATGAATCGGATCTGCAAATTCCTGGCCTTCATATTCGTCCTGGCTGTGCCTTATATGATTGCCGCAGAAATGCCGGAAGGCCGCCTGATGCGGTTCCCCGACATCTATAAGGACAAGATCGTTTTCAGTTACGCCGGCGATCTCTGGCTGGCTGCTTCCACGGGGGGTGTGGCGCGGCGCATCACCACTGATCCCGGGCTGGAACTTTTCCCCAAGGTCTCCCCCGACGGCAAGTGGATCGCCTTCACGGGGCAATACGACGGCAACTTCAACGTCTACGTGATGCCCTCCGACGGCGGCGAGCCCAAGCAACTGACTTTTGAACCCGACGTCGCACCCATGCCGGAGCGCATGGGGCCGAACAACCAGGTCATCACCTGGCTTCCCGACAGCCGGCACATCTTGTTTCTATCGCGGCGTGACACATTTA
>DATJVT010000328.1:0-4687 GCA_035501695.1 Terriglobia bacterium
CTGGGTCTCCGCCTGGCGAGCCGCTGCCAGGGCAATGGGAGTGTTTTGGGCAACCAGCGCGTCTGCCTGGTACGCAGCCTGGGCGGCCGCCGCCTGCCCGTTGAGGTCTTGCAGCGTCTGTTGATATCGGGCCTCTTGGCTGCGCTCTTGCGCCTCAGCGATGCGCTTCTGGTCGCGCCGCGCGGAGAAATCGAACAAATTGGGAAACACCACGGAAACTCCCGCCACCCAGTTGCCGCGGTCGAGACCCAGCCCCTTCGCGCCGCCGGCGCTGGTGCCATCGGGATTCGCTCCGCTGCCGCGCACGAACACCTCCGACTCCACAAACAGGTGGGGATAATCGGTGCGGTTGATGATGCGTTCTTTGGCGCGCAATTCCTCCACGCCGGCCTGCTGGTCAAGCGCCAGAGGATGAGCGGAGGGCGGGGAGGGCGGCAACGATTCCGCCGGCGGCGAGGCGAGCAACGGGTGAGGCTCGACCTCGAGGGAAGCCCCCGCCGCTCCCATCAGCGAGGCAAGGATGGCCTGCGTCTGTTTCTCCGCCGCCTGCGCCTGGAAGAGGCGGGTGCGCGCCATGGCCAGCTCGGCGTCGGCACGCGAGCCGTCCGCTCCCGGGCGTAGTTCCTGCTGGACCAGGACCTGCACCGTCTTATCGAACACCTCCCAGCGATGCACATCCGCCTGGGCCGCCACTACGGCCTGCTGAGCGGCGACGAAGTTGAGGAAGTATTCCCCCGTGGCGGAAGCAACCTGCAAGCGCGTGAGTTCCACGTCGGCATCCGATTTATGCTCGGCGGAGCGTGCCTGTTCCACCGCGGCACGTCGCAATCCGAAATCCACCGGTTCCCAGGAAAGCAGCGCGCCGGCCTGCGTGTTCCAGTAACTCGTTCCCGAATAGGGCTGAACCGGACCTTCCACCGACGGGATTATGGACGCCGGCAGAAAGATGCCCGCCACCTGATTCTGCGTGGCGCGATTCGCTTGGTAGATGGGGTTCAACTGCGGCAGATATGACGTCCGCGCCAAGGCCACGCCGCTCCGCGCGCTTTCCACCTGTTCCAGTGCGGCACGCACGGCGGGGTAGTGCGCCAGGGCATAGTCGATCGCGTCGCCCAGCGTCAGGGGATGGTCAGGAAGCGCCTGCCCGGGCAGCCTTCGGCCCGACGCGAAGACCAGGAATAAGCCCAAGATTGCCGCAAGAGTTTTACGCCTCATACAGGCCCCATCTCCGGTAGCCCTTTCTGTCTACTGCCGGCCCTTGCTCTCATCAACCCCGAACATTTCACCAAATAACTCCTGCACGCGCCGGCGCGCGGTGCGCAGCGCCTTGCGGCCCAAGGGCGTAATCGCATACATGCGGCGCGCCGACTTGCCGTTGCGCTGCAAGTGAGATCGCAAGTAATCCTTCTTTTCCAACCCGTGCAGAATGGGATAGAGGGTTCCGGCACTCAATTTATACCCGTGCCGGGCCAATTCCTCGGCGATGCCGATTCCGTAAATGAGTTCCTCCGCCGCGTGATGGAGGATGTGCAAGCGGATCAGCCCCGAATAGAGACTTTTATCATCCATAATGAGTTTCGATGCCCTGTTTCGATATCGAATTAGAGTATAGAAGGGGCAAAACCAGTCTGTCAACTGACATTCCGGCGGCGGGCACTCACAACTTATGTGCGGAATCGTAGGTTTGTTGATGAAGCCAGGCCGCCGCCGGGAGGGAGGGCGGCATAATCCTCTTCGTCAAAGCCACGCCCTTCCAAGACCGCCATAGCCAGCACATCGCCCACGGCGAGTATGGCGGTGGTGGCGTATGAAACCGATACAGGCCAGGGTTAGAAAGCGTGGGCAGAAATGTTGCGCGTGTTGCCGGAGCGCGCACATGAAAAGAAATGCGTGCGCTACGCGCCCTTTGGCTCGATCACTTTCGCCCGCCGTTGCACGCCTCTTCAACGAGTAGATCTCGGAAAATAGCGCGTCCCCGTCCGTACAAAATCATTCCCACCAGCCCTGCCTCGAAGTCACTGTTTTCGACTTTGATTGAGGAGTGGCCCGGAAGTAGGATGGTAGTAACGGCTCCCCGGCATTGGACCGAAATCTTGTTTTGACTTCCCCCCATCAGGTCGCTGAGGGGCAGTTGCGTCCAGGGTAAAAGATCTCGTGGCGATGCTTCAGAGTGGAACTTCTTTACAAGCTTAAACTCGATCTCCCGAGATCCGGCCCCCTTGTGGATGACAACGGCATAGTATCCGCGGTCATTGAGGCGGAGAACCAATCCGGCGGAGGCCGCTCGGTCCCCGGCCCCCCCGGAAGACTTCAACTCCACGCTGACTGATGCATTGAAGTCATCAAACCACGGGCCGTTGGCAACCAGGACACCTTCTTGCGGGATGAGGCTTGCAGTGTCTTCGAGGGGAAATTGGCTTGGCGATAGCGAGTAAGGCGAGTCGGTGTACACCCGCGCCGGAGGTTTGCTACTGGCTATCTGGTACGTCCCAGCATTGTAATGGAAGCGCTCCTTGTCAGGCCATCCGCTGGCTCCGCTCTTAAAATCGTCATAGTAAATGGTGCACCCATCCTTGACTGTAACCTTCGACTCGTACGGGTATGGCCTGAGAGTTTCCTGTTCACAGCCCGCTGAGAGTCCGGGACGGCCTCCTGCGGTTGCCAGTTCTAATCCTCCGATTCCGCGACGTGCCCGGACCCGTGCACCGGGCTGTGCTACCCTCACCTCGATGCGACGGAAACCGCCGGCGCCCGGCTTAGGATAGTAGGCAAGGGTGTATTGAGTCCTAAGTTGATGGGCCACGGCATCGACCGCTTCCTCAAGTTTGGCTGGGGAAGGCGGGAAGAAGGACTCTGCGCCCGATTCATTGGCCAGCCGTCGGAAGGCCACCAGCGGGTTGTCGATCTCCTGGTTGGTTACCAGGGCGACCTTCTGAGAGCGGGAACCTCGGTACAAATCATATTCGGCCGCGCTGAGATAGCCGATGATGAACACCTGAGCCTGAGATGCCTGAACTATAGGGATGAGTTCCTCCAGCGACCTATGACTGTGCTGGTCAGCGCCATCCGTTATTACCAGCAACGCCCGCCTGTGGTAGCGGGCTTTCCGCATGTAGCAGAGCGCTCTCGCCACGGCGTCGTACAGGCTTGTGCCATCCTGCGTTACGGTGGATTCGGAAATCGTCGAAAGAATACGACGCGGGTCGTTGGTAAAGTCTACGATCTTATCGACCTGACGATGGAATCGCAGATAGAACATTTCATCGTCGGGTCGCATGGTGCTAATCAGGCGGGGTAGCGTGTCTTTGGCGTGATCGAGTTTTCCAGTCGACGCCATGCTGCCGCTCACATCCAGGAGGATCCCCAGGCTGACAGGTTGTTCCTCCGCGTCGAAGAACGAAATCTTCTGCCGAATACCATCCTCGTATAATGAAAACTGATTGGCCGTTAACCCGTGGATCTCGTTGTCCTTACGATCGGTCACTCGGACGGCAATCGAAACCAGGTCCACTTCAGCGCGAATGGTAAGCTCCGAGCCTTGAACTTGAGACTGCTGACCATCCATGCGCTCAAAGGGTACAAGGAGGATAAGAGCAAGGAGGAAATTACTTCGGGGCATCATGCATCCCCCGCAAGGACGAGTTGTTCGTAAAAGGAGCATACACCTTCCGATTCGAAATACCAACTCGTGCTGCCGACAACCACTCGCAGGCCGTCATCCGACCTTCGCCGGAACCTCGCACTGGTTCTTAGCCTCTGCTTAGGAGTCGCCTTTCCGAGGCGTGACCTCACCCCCCAAACCTCGTCGGCAGCGCGGAGGGGAAAGCGGTGGGGGGTTTGGCCCGGAAGTGCGGAGCCTTCCGCACCGCAACGCGGCGGAGCGGCTGCGAAGGGTGTGTCCCCCCTCCTGGGGACGGGATTGGCCGCTTCCGATAGTCTCGGAAATGGGAAACCCCGCGCTGCCGTTTCCTACCGGCAGGAAATGCGAAAGTTAAATCAGACTTAATGTTGGTCTCTTGAGCCCTCCGGCGGGCCTTCCCCTCCCCCCTGGCCGCCAATGTGCTAGGCTACTATATGGAGGTTCTTATGTCGTTGATACGCAAACAAAACCTGACGGAGAAAAATCTGGCCGCCAAGCGCTCAAATGGGGGCCAAGCGCGGGGGGCGGCGACGCCCGCCGGCAAAGCTCGTTCCGCCGCGGCCAGGCTGCGGCACGGATTCTATTCCCAGGCGCGGGACGAGGCGTTAGTCGCCCTGGGGGAAGATCCCAAGCAATACGCGCGGCTGCTGAAATCCCTTGTCGATGATTTGCAACCCCGCGCGGGCTTGGAAAACGAGTTGGTCTTGCGGATGGGGCGCGCGCTGTGGCGGATGCAGCGCGCCGAGCGGATGCAGGACGGCTTGGCCGTGAAGCGCGCGCAAAGCGGGCTGCAATTGGAAGAACTGGTGGCCGGCCCCAGGATGATTCGCATTAATGATATTTACGAGGCCCTGTGTGACATTGGCAGAATGCTTGACCGTGACGATTCCACCCCCGGGCCTGGGGAAATCGAGGCCTTGGTGGGCGCCTTCGGGGACGCTCCCCCGGCCGAAGTCCAAGAGCTCTTCCCTCTCCTCCGGTCCTACGGGGAGGCGGCGTCGAAGGCCCCGCGACCGGCCAACGAAACCGGCGAGGCAGGGCCGATCC
>DATJVT010000329.1:0-16855 GCA_035501695.1 Terriglobia bacterium
CACGTGGATGTCGACAAAACCCGGCGCGACGATCTTGCCGCGCGCGTCAAGGGTTTCATCCGCTCCGCCCTCGAGGTTCGCACCGATCTGGCGAATCACCCCGCCTTCGACACGAACGTCCAGCATTCTGTCGAGATTGTCTTCCGGCGACAAAACGCGTCCACCCTTGATCAGCAGGGATGCCATGTGGTCCTCATCATGCCGGTGACGCCCAGGGGAAGAGGGGCAGCAGACAGTCCTTCACCGGCCGGTAGGTCTTACGGTGCTCGGGGCAGGGTCCGAAGCGGCTGAGCGCCGTCAGATGGTCCTGCGTGCCATATCCTTTGTTTTTGGCGAGGCCGTACTGCGGAAACACGCCGTCGAGTTTCCGCAGGTGCTCGTCCCGCGCCACCTTGGCCAGGATGGAGGCGGCGGCAATCGAAACCGAGCGCGCGTCGCCGTGAATGATGGCGCGATGAGGAATGCTGTAGGCCTCGCCCGCGTAGCGCAGCGGCATGGCGTCCGTCAGGACGTAGTCCGGAGCGGGAATCAGCCCCTTGAGCGCCCGTAGCATCCCCTGCCGCGAAGCCTCGTAGACATTCAGTTCGTCCACTTCGACGGCAGTGATCGCGACCACCTGCCACGCCAGCGCCTTGGCGCGGATTTCATTGGCCAACTCCTCGCGACGGCGTGGAGCGAGCTTCTTGGAATCATCGATCCCCGGAATGGATTGCGCGGGGTCGAGGATCACCGCGGCGGCATAGAGCGGGCCTAACAGGGCGCCGCGCCCCGCCTCGTCGCATCCGGCGATGAAGCGGCATCCCTGGCGCATCGCCTGGGATTCCAGGTGGCGCGTACATTGGAAATAGGCGGGATCACGTGGGCGTGGCATGGGGTCGCATTTACTTTTATCGCCGCGCGCGTGCGAACGCAAGCGGGATTATTTCCTCTGCAAAGCCTCTTCAATGCGGCGCAGCATCATGACGTCTTCCTGGTTGTAGGCGAGCACTTCCTTCCTGAGGCGTTCATCCTGCGTCGCTTCGTACTTCTTCCAGGTTTCGTCGGCCCATTTGCCGTCCTTGCCCGGCAGTTGGCGCTTGAGCCCCAAGCTCTGCTCGACGGTCTTCAGCCCGCCCCACAGGCCTCTTCGCCAGCACTCCGGGCACAGGTCCACATGGGCGAACTCCTTATCGAGCACAACACCGAGCTGCGCGGCAATTACGGGAAAGTCAAACCCTGTATAACCCTTGACCTTGTCGGGAATCGACCGCCCATTATAGGTCACCAGGCGCTCCACATCTTTGAGCACCAACAGCAGGTTGGCCCGTGTCACGTCCTTCCCCACCAACTGGACAAAGGCATCGATCTCGCCATCCAGAATCCTGATGCCAATCACCGTAATGCGGTGGTTCTTGTAATCCCTGAAGAGGCGCTGATCCGTGAAGGTCCCGGCGTAGCTGGTTTCAATATCGAGGTAGGCGGTTTTCATGGTGTTCCCTCCCGGGAGGCTGAATCGCGAGATTGCCTGCTGGCCTGCTTATTTACGCATTCCCTGGCAGAGCCGGAGGACTTTCGGCCTGATTCGGACAAGCCGTGGTGAGATATCTAAAATTGGACTTTAGATTTCTCAAAAGTGCAAGACCGAGCGCCGCTACTCCCTCCCCAGGAACTCGCGCCGTTTGCGCGGCTTGGCGGGGTGTTCCGGCTCGACGGAGCGCGCCAGTTGCACCGCATCAAATCCGAACTTCTCCCGCACCTTGTCGGCCGCCTTCAGCACCTTATCAAGTTTCTCGTGCTGCGCCGCGTCGATCAGGCTGCGCTGGAACACGGCGCGGTCCAGATGCGAAGTGCGCACTCCCACCAGCCGGATCTTCTGTTTGCCGTCCCAGGCGCTTTCAAACAGCCGCAGAACATTCTCGAAAATGATGGAATCGAGGTTGGTGGGTTCGTCGAGCGTCGCGTCCCGCGTCAGCGTCTTGAAGGGAGCAAAGCGCAGCTTCAGCCCCACTGTCCGCGCAAAAAGGCGATGGTCGCGCAGCCGGCGTGCTACCAGTTGCGCCAGATAGGAGAGAGTTCGCTCCACCTCTCCCCCATCATTGATGTCCGTGTCAAAGGTGGTCTCATGGCTGATCGACTTGGGTTCCTCCTCGTACTGGTAAGCCTCAATGTCCAGCCCGCAGGACTTGGTGTAGAGCCATTCGCCGAATTTCCCGAACCGCTCGAGCAGCTTTTCCCGCCCCGCCTGTTGCAAGTCGCCGATGGTCACAATGCCCAGCGAGCGCAATTCCGGCTCCGTGACCTTTCCGATGCCTGGCATGCGGCGGATGGGGAGCGGCGCGAGGAACCGCGCTTCGCAACCGGGAAGAACGTAAAGGAGCCCGTGGGGTTTGGCTTGGTCCGAGGCGATTTTGGAGACGAGGTGGGAGGTGGATAGTCCGACGGAACAGTTAAGGTTCGTCCGTTCCTTGATGGTGCGGATCAAGCGGTCGGCGCCGTGAAATGCCGATCCGTGCAGGCGCTCGCAGCCCGTGAAGTCAAGATAGGCTTCGTCGATGGACACCATCTCGACGACGGGGGTGAATTCCTCAAAGATGCGGTGGATGCGGCGCGAATAGTCGCCGTACTTGTGGTGTTGGCCGCGCAGGAAAATCGCATGCGGGCAAAGCTTCTTGGCGGTTCCAATCGGCATGGCGGAATGCACGCCAAATTTGCGCGCCTCGTAGCTTGCCGCCGCCACCACGCCGCGCCCGTCCGGGTCCGCCCCCACGATGACGGCCTTACCCTTGAGCGAGGGATCTTCCAGTTCCTCGACGGAGACGAAGAACGCGTCCATGTCGACGTGGAGGATTTGGTGGAGCATCGTGTCTTGAATGATACAGGGACTGGGAGCTGGGGGCTAGGGGCTGGGTACGTGCCACGAAGCTTACCCAATCGTGGGGATCCCGGCAGCTTGGAGTCGTCGGTCACGGGTGACCAACGGCAGGCCCAGGTGCAAGGCAGTCGCAGCGATGATGCGGTCGGGCATTTCGGGAACAAGATCTCTCGGAAGATTCCCCCACATTTCGCGCCGGGCCCCAGCGATATCTTCTTCTGTGATGTCAACGTTGAGGCCCTTCCAAAGTCCCCGCAAGCTACGACGCGGATTCCCTAAAGGGTTCTTCTCCTTCAGGGAGTCCAAAAACTCCAGGACTTCCTTCTCCCTTTCGGCAGGTAAGTCGCGTAGTTTTCTATGACTTGTTGTTCGATCGTCATGCCGTCCTCATGCCCTGTCTCAGTTCAGTCCACTATACGCCCTTCATGCTCCAGCGGAATATTTCCCTGGCGCTTCATTGCGCTCACCACTCTCGGAATCCCTGCCAAATCCGGAGTCACCTGGATTTCCGCCCAATCCTCGCCCAGCAATGCCAACACGCGGTCCCGCATGCTGTAACCCATCTCGACCACCACATACCCGCCGGGCCTCAGCACCTGGAGCGCTTGCGGGAAGAGCCGCGCGTAAATTGCTTCGCCGCGCTCCAGGTCGCCACCCCAGGCGATGCGAGGTTCGAATTCGCGCACCTCGCGCTGCACCTTGTCAACTTCCTGTTTCCCGACGTAGGGTGGATTGGAGATCACGAAATCAAATGTTCCGGCAAAGTCAGGCTGCAACAATCGGGACATGAGATCGCTCTCGAGGAATTTGATTCGCTCCGGCATTCCGAGCCGCACCGCGTTGCGCGAGGCGACCACCAGCGCGGGGCGCGATATATCCGCGGCAATCAGGATGGCGCGCGGGAATTCTGAGGCCAGTGCGAGGGCGATGCACCCCGACCCCGTGCCTACGTCCACGATCCGCAATCGCGCGTCCCGGGCATGGCCCTGCCGGCGCGCCAAATCGAGAACGGATTCAACCGCGTGCTCGGTCTCCGGCCGCGGTATCAGCACGTCAGGTGTCACTTCAAAATCCAGTCCCCAAAATTCCTGGTGGCCGGTGATGTACTGGGTGGGTTTGCCGGTGCCCCGCTCCGCAATCAACTGCGAATAGAGTTGGATGGCCGACGGAGGAACTTCCTCCTCGGGGTGAGCAAAGAGATACGCCCGATCTCGTCCCAGTATGTGCATCAGGAGCAATTCCGCGGCGAGTTGCGCGGAGGGCACCTGATGGGCCAGGAGGGTTTCAAGCCCTTGCCGAAGTGTGGCGCGGAGGGAGGGCATCGGAGATTTTCGATTGATGATTTGCGATTGATGGTTGACGGAAGGAAGTCTTCAGTTCTCAGTTATCAGTAGTCGGTAAAACCAGACCTTACTGATAACTGAGAACTGAAGACTGAAAAACTGAGCTTCAATCGCAAATCGTCAATGCTTCTACCCCGCGAGCGCGGCGGGCGGCTGGTCCTCACCGGGCTCGCGCCTGGGAGGCTGTTTCAGCTTCTCGGCCTGGTAATAAGCAATTAGGGCGTCGATGATTTCGTCCAATTTACCATCGATAATCCGATCGAGTTGGTGCAGGGTCAGGCCGATGCGGTGATCCGTAACGCGGTTCTGCGGATAGTTATAGGTCCGGATCTTTTCGCTGCGGTCGCCCGAGCCGATCATCGACCGGCGCTCCTCGATAATCTGTTTCTGCTGGCTCTGCAACTCCATCTCGTAGAGTCGCGAGCGAAGGACGCGCAAGGCCTTGGCGCGGTTCTTGATTTGTGACTTTTCATCCTGGCAGGAGACGATCATTCCCGTGGGGATGTGAGTAATGCGCACGGCCGAGTAGGTGGTGTTCACCGATTGCCCGCCCGGCCCCGAGGAGCAGAACGTGTCGATGCGAATGTCCTTGGGGTCGATCTGGATTTCCACCTCGTCGGCTTCCGGCAGCACCGCCACGGTGATGGCCGAAGTGTGAATGCGCCCCTGCTGCTCGGTTTCGGGAACGCGCTGCACGCGGTGGACGCCGCTTTCGTATTTGAGTTTGCTGTAGACCTTCTGGCCTTCCACCAGCGCAATGACTTCTTTCAGCCCGCCCACTCCCGACATACTGGTGGAGAGCACCTCCACGCGCCAGCGCTGCGACTCCGCGTACCGTGTATACATGCGGAAAATATCCTGGGCAAACAGCGAGGCCTCATCGCCCCCCGTTCCGGCGCGGATCTCCAGCACCACGTTCTTCTCGTCGTTCGGGTCGCGGGGAAGAAGCAGGAGTCTCAGTTCCTGCTCTGCCGAGTCCTGGCGTTTCTCCAGTTCAAGGAGTTCTTCATGCGCCAGGGCTTTCATTTCCGGATCGGAAGAGGATTCATCCACGAGTGCCTTCGTTTCCTCCACCGACTTGCTGATGGCTTTCCAGGTCCGGAATTTCTCCACTATCTCGGTGAGGTCGGCGCGCGCCTTGGCGGTCTTCTGATAGAGGTTGGGATCGGCCAACACCTCGGCCTTACCGAGTTGCTCCGTTAACGCCTCGTATTTCGCTTCGATTTCGGCCAGCTTGTCCAGGTAATGCATATAAAGATGTAATTGCGGGAGTGGGGAGTGGGGAGTAGGGAATAAGGAGCCAATCTCTTGCCTACTCCCTATTCCCGTCTCACGCGACTATCAGTTCTCCCCCACGGCTTTGTTCCAATGTCATGGCTGTTTCCAGGGCCTTGATCGCGGTTTCCAACTGGCCGTCGTCGGGCTCGCGGGTGGTCACGCGTTGAAGCCAGAGGCCGGGTTGCGACGCCCATTTCCAGAGCTGCCCCTTGGACTTCGCGGCAAAGCGGATGAACTCATAGGAAACGCCGGCGATCACCGGCAGGAGAGCGAGCCGCCCCAGAAAACGCAACCAGAAGGAATGAAAGGGCAGAAACATGTAAAGCACCATAGCAATGCCCATCACCACCAGAAGAAAACTCGTGCCGCAGCGGGGATGAAAACGCGTGCAAGCGCGGGCCGTCGCCACATCAATCGGGCCGCGCTTTTCAAACGCCCATACCACCTTGTGCTCGGCGCCATGATATTCGAACACCCTCTGGATTTCCTTCCATTGCGAAATCAGGAACAGAAAGCCCAGGAACAAGGTGATCCGGATCACCCCATCCAGCAGATTGAAGGCGAGGTTGTTGTTGACCTTGGGGTAGTGGTGCGTAATTGCAGTGGCCAGGTAAAGCGGTACAAGCTTGTAGAGAACGATAAAGAAGGCCAGGGAGAAGGCAATGTTGGCGGCCAGCATCCAACCGCTGAGTTCCGCGCTCTTCTTGGGTTTGGCGGAGTCCCGACCAGCGTCTCCCGGTTCCTCCAGCGCCTGTTCGGCAGAGTACCGGAGGGCACGCGTTCCCAGCACCAGGGCCTGCCCCAACACCCCCAACCCGCGCAGGACGGGGTACTTCAGCCAACGGTACTTTTCCGAAGGACGGTCCAGGTACGCTTGCGTCACCGCCAGGGATCCGCTGGGTTGGCGAACCGCCACTGCGTAAGAATGCGGCGAGCGCATCATCACGCCTTCGATGACCGCCTGCCCACCCATGAGCGCTTCTTCCGGCGCCTGCAGAACGGGAAGAGCGATCAGGCCCACTGCCTGGCGCGTCTTCCTTTCCAAAGCCATTAATATTGAAGTCATCACGTGAGAGTCCCGTTTGCTTGCCGGGGAGCTGAACACCGCGGTGTTTTCGAGGCTGTTACCCAGCGTCCTGGCGGCGGCACAGGATCGTCCCCGTACGCCAAGGCTATACCCAGAATAGCTGCAATCGCGGTGGAGTGTCAAATCGTGGTGGTGACGCAGTCTGACGTAGAGGCGGCTTCAAGCCGCCATTTGGCGAGATAAACTCGCCGCTCCGAACTCAAACTTTACCGCGACTCAAATCTCGTCTTTTTCGTCTTCTGGTTTGAGGAGTTGCGCGCCATGGGAAGGCAATGGTATGTTGCCGTTCATTGGCGGGCTGTAAGAGAACACTTGAACGGAACGGGGGGCGCCGATGCGCGTTGTGATCATTGGTGGAACAGGGCACGTGGGGACGTTTCTGGTGCCGCGACTGGTGCGCGCGGGATACGAAGTGGTCTGCATCCACCGCGGGGGAAGCAAGCCGTACGTTCCCGACCCCGCCTGGAACGAAGTGCAGCAGGTCCAGATGGATCGCAGGGCGGAAGAAGACGCCGGGACGTTCGGGTCGAGTGTGGGCAAGCTCAACCCCGACATGGTCATCGACATGATCTGTTTCAGCGCCGAGTCCGCCCGGCAACTGGTGGAGGCCCTGCGCGGCAAGGTGCGTCACTTTCTCAGTTGTGGGACCGCCTGGGTGCACGGCTATCCCGTTACCGCCCCCATCACGGAGGACGTGCCGCGCCATCCCTTTGGCGACTACGGGATCAAGAAGGCGCAGCTTGAAGCCTATCTCAGGTCGGAGTTTGAGCTTCACGGCTTTCCCGTCACCTCGCTGTTGCCCGGTCACATCGTAGGGCCCGGGTGGGTGCCGCTCGATCCCGTGGGCACCTGGAGCTTGGAGGTATACGGCAAGTTGGCGCGGGGGGAAGAATTGCCGATGCCGCACCAGGGGCTGGAGACATTGCACCACGTCCACGCCGACGATGTGGCGCAAGCCTTCATGCAGGCGATTTCCCACCGGTCCGCATCGCTGGGCGAAAGCTTCCACGTGGTCTCGCCCGCCGCCATGACCATGCGGGGTTACGCGGCATCCCTGGCCGCATGGTTCGGGAAGCCGGCGCGGCTGAAGTTTGTGCCCTGGGAGGAATACCGCGCCGCGGTGTCAGCCGAAGACGCGCAGTGGACCTGGGCGCACCTGGCGCATTGCTCGAATTACAGCATCGCCAAGGCCCAAAAGCTGCTCGATTATCAACCACGCTACAGCTCGCTGGAAGGCGTGTGCGATTCGCTGGCGTGGCAGATCGAACGCGGCAAGCTACAGCGGGAAACATCTCAACTTTGAGCTCATTTGTCGGGCGTTGTCACAGGCACCTGGGAAACTCCATTTTCGCATTGAATCGAGGCATCCATGGGTCAGCCACAACCCAACCGAAGGGACTTTCTGCGACACGCAACGGGCGGCGCCGCGATCGCAGCCTCAGTCCAGAGCTCTCCTCTCGTCGCCGCGCTGCTCAGCAGGGAGGGCATTGAGCCCGCGCCAGCCGGCCTCGCCTCCCAGCCCTCGTCGGCGCCCGCAAGCCCGGCGCCGATTTACGGAATCCTCGCCGATGCCGCGCGCGTCCCGGAAAGATTCGAGTACTACCAGCGCCTCATCGACTTCTGCGCCGATTGGAAGCTCAACGCCTTGCAATTTCGCCTCACGGACGACCAGGGTTGCTCCCTGCGTTTTGAAAGCCACCCCGAGCTGCTGACCCATCGCAATGCCTTTTCGCCCGCCGAAATGCGCCGGCTGGTGGAGTACGGCGAGAAGCGCGGAGTGACCCTGATTCCCGAGATTGAATCCTTCGGGCACACGCGCTGCATCACCGCCGTGCCCCGCTACGCCCAGCTCTCGGACCAGGGCACGGAAACGCGCTCCGACTTTACCGGCATCTGTCCGGTGCACCCCCAAACACTCCCACTCATGCACGATCTTTACCACGAGATCGCCGGCATTTTTGCTTCGCCTTACATTCATGGCGGCTGCGACGAGGTGAACTGGGGTGGCTCGGAACTTTCGCGGCAAGCCCTGCGCCAGAAGTCCCGCACCCGCATCTGGGCCGATTACCTGAACGCGCTCGACCAAATCACCCGCGGCGAAAGGAAGGAACTGATCGTGTGGGGTGACCACGTCCTGCGGCTGGAGCCCGATATTCTGGGCTTGCTGAACAAGGATGTGATCGTGATGGATTGGAACTATGAGGATGAGGACCCCGCCGCTCTCCGCAAGCTGGCGCAGAAGGTGGTGGACAGCGGACATCGCGCCATGGGTGCGCCGGGTCTGATCTACTGCCGCTGGGGGCCGCGCCCGGGAAGAGGTCAATTCAACAACCTGGATGCCTATGCGCAGGCTTACCGCGGCCTGCAAGGCTCGCTGGGGGTGATCGTCACGAACTGGCTCCCCAGCCGCTATCTGGCCGACTCGCTGTGGGACGGATTTGCTTACGCGGCGGTAACCCTGCGGGAAGGAAGCGATGCGGCCCGGTACACGGCCTTGCGGCGCTTTGTCGAGCAACATTATGGGGCGGAGTGGAGCGATAAGTGGGAGGACGTGTTCACCACCATCTACGACCAGGCGCCGCACGCTCCCGCCTGCTGCTCGCCCTGGATGCGCCCGCCGCTTATCGCACCCTGGCATAGCGACGCGGAACTCGCGGCCACCATTCGCGAGGGCGTTTTGGATCCCCCGCCCTACACCCGATTACGCAGCCAACTGGTTTTCTGCGCCGCCACGGTGCGCAAGAACCTGGAAGATTTTGCCTCCTTCCAGCTTTGCGTCGAGTACCTGGAGCACCTCTTCTGGCGCAGCACCAGCCTGGTCCGCGAGAGCCGGAACGGAAAGGGCAACGCGGATTCAGCGGGATGGCTCATCGGCACCATCGCCGCCCGCGACCGTCAAATGGTGGAGCGCCTGGAGGCCGATTGGGACAGATCCCGCCCCAGCGATTCACCCGCCAAGAGGCAAGCGGTGTACGACTGTACTGTGCAGGACCAGTTGCTCTTTCGGCTGCGCGAGGCCGCCGCCTACTCCGCCCAACTGGCCGCCGACCCGGACCGCTTCCATCGCCTGCTCGGGCAACCTTGAACAAGAACCATATGAAGGCAGTCGTGTTGAGCGGTGGAACCAGGGGTTGCATAGCCGAGTGGGGCGAGAAAGGAAAGACCCCGCTTGACACCCGCGACAGTGAGTCGTAGATTGATTTGGGCCAATCAATCCACAAAAGGAGTCCCCCCATGCGAATCAGGCGCTTGGTTCTGTATACGCTTGCATACGGCGCGGTTCTATTGGCCGCGTACTTTGTAAGTCCGGGGATCCACTCCCTCCACTCGTCTGCACTGCCGTCCTCACCTCCGGCGGCGCCCGTCCGGCCGGTTACCGACGACTACTACGGCACCAAGATTGTTGACCCCTATCGATACATGGAGAATTTCCAGGACGCGGAAGTACAGGGGTGGATGAAGACCCAGAACGAGTACACGCAGGCGGCCCTCGCCCGCATCCCCGGCCGCGCCCGGCTTCTGGCGCGCATCCGTGAACTTGATCAGACAGTCCCGCGCGTGAACGCGCAGCGGCTCCCGGGAGATCTTTACCTTATTTCTAAGCGTCTCCCCAAGGAAGATGTCGACAAGCTCTATCTGCGCCGTGGTCTGAACGGCGAGGACCAGCTCTTAGTGGATCCCGAAAAGGTAAAGCTGGCGGCGCCCAACCAGGGCAAGGGAAAGAACGCCATCCAATACTTTGCTCCCTCGTGCGACAACAAGCTCGTGGCGGTGGGCATTGCCCCGGGCGGGTCGGAGCCGGACACGGAGATGCACTTCTTGGAAACCGCCTCGGGACGCGAAACGGGTGATGTGGTCCCGCGCGCCTGGGGCGCCAACCCCAACTGGCTGGCAGACAACCGCTCCCTGGTCTACCAGAAGCTGCAAAAGCTGCCTCCCGGCGCTCCGGTAACGGAAACGGAACAGAAGGTGCGCACCTATCTGCACGTCTTGGGCACCGACGCCGAGCAGGACCCGGCGGTATTCGGCTACGAGGTCGTGCCTTCCATCAGCGTCCCTGCCTCATACTTCGGGACGGTCGTGGCGCAGCCGGATTGGGACTACGCGATCGGATCGATCAATGACGGCGCCTCACCCAATAGCGCTTACTACATCCAGCCGGTTTCCGAGCTTGGCAAAACCAACTCCGCCTGGCGCCAGGTGGCAGACTTCGGCGACGATGTGACCGACGTCGAAGTCCACGGTAATGACCTCTATGTGCTGACGTTCAAGAATGCGCTGCGCTACAAGGTTCTACGCCTCGATGCCCGCCGGCCCGACCTGGCTTCGGCCGAGACGGTTCTGCCGCCGAGTCAATCGGTGGTTTCCGCGATCAGCCCCGCGCAGGATGCCCTCTATGTGACATTGTTGGATGGCGGCCTCAACCGCGTCATGCGCCTCTCCTACGGCCCTCATCCCCATGCGGAAGAAATCGTCCTGCCTTTTCAGGGTAGCGCTTTTGTGGGCGCCGATCCCCGCCTGCCTGGCACCTTGCTTTTTCTCGCCGCCTGGACCAAGGCCTTTCAGATTCACTCCTACGATCCCGGAACGAAACAGTTGACCGACACGAAGCTTCAGCCCATGGGCCCGTACGACGATCCCAAGGATCTCGAGTCGGTCGAAGCCAAAGTTCCGAGTTACGACGGCACGTTGGTGCCGCTGTCCATCGTTTACCCCAAGGGCATGAAGAGGGATGGCTCGAACCCGACGTTGATGGCCGGATATGGCGGCTACAGCATTGTTTACTCTCCCTTCTTCGATCCCAAGCGGCTGGCATGGCATGAACAAGGGGGCGTATACGCAGTGTGCCACGTCCGGGGCGGCGGTGAGTACGGTGAGGAGTGGCATTTGGCAGGCAAGGGCAGCACCAAACCCAACACCTGGCGCGACTTTATCGCCTGCGCCCAATACCTGGTCGACCAAAAGTACACCTCACCGGCACGCCTGGCCGGTGAAGGTGGGAGCGCGGGCGGCATCTTGATCGGCCGAACGATCACGGAGCGCCCTGACCTACTGGGCGCCGCCATCGACATCGTCGGCTGCTCCGATATGCTGCGCTTTGAAACCACCGCCAACGGCGTGCCCAATATTCCCGAAATGGGGAGCACCAAGACCGAGGAAGGATTCAAGAACCTCTATGCCATGAGCGCCTACCACCACATCCAGGACCGGACGGCCTACCCGGCGGTCCTGCTGGAGACCGGCATGAATGACCCCCGCGTCGACCCGTGGCAGGTGGCCAAGATGACGGCGCGCTTGCAGGCGGCGTCGGCGAGCGGGAGGCCCATCCTGCTGCGCGTCGAGTACGAGGGCGGCCACGGCGGCATCGGAGGGACGGAGAAACAAGCGCAGGAAAGGCTGGCGGATGAGTGGAGCTTCCTGCTGTGGCAGTTCGGCGTGCCGAAATTCCAGCCGCCGAAACCGTAGCGCCGGCGGGACGGGTGAAGAGTCAGTTCCCGCTTCCGTAAATTAGCGGTTGCCTTCAGCCCCGAAGGGGCGGTCCAACAAAGCCCAGGGCAGCGGCCTGGGCTTAGAGTTTAAAGTTGCCCCATCAATCTTGAGTGTCAAGCCCTGAAAGGGCGAACCACCGTCTGTCGTCGCGATCGCATGCGTCGAGCGTCGAGCGTAGGGCGCCCCTTCAGGGCTTTGTCTTTAGACTTGCCCTGGCCCCAGGCCGTTGGCCCATAGGCATTAACCTTAGGCCCGAAAGTGGCCAAAAAGCCCGCGAAGCGGGCGTCATCTTGTAGCCCACGGCGAAGCCGTGGGAAAATCGCCGATAAATCAAGCCAGCCCCGGAAGGGGCGACATCCGCCGCCGCAATAATCTTGCGGCGCACCAGACTGTTCCGATGCCGCCCCTACGGGGCTGCGGGGATGTCGAGCTGCGTTACAGTCCCACGGCGGGCGCGCCGTGGGCCAAATGACATCGCCGCTCCGCGGCTTCGAAAGCACGGATTTGATTAGGCTAACGCTTATGGGCCGTTGGCCCGGGCTAGATTGGGTCGCCCCTCGGGGGCTCAAACCCGCATGCATCCGCGTCGACAATCTGGTGAGAAAACCCGGCTAGCTTCCGGTGTTGGCGCGCAGACTGCGCACCAACTCCGCCATCGAACCGCAATCCTGGAAGATCCGGATCCCGGCGATTCCCGCCGCGCCGTGCTCGCGGCAGGCCGCGAGGCGGTCCGGGGTGATTCCCCCCAGGGCGAAGACCGGAATCGAAACGCGCGCCGTCACCTCGCGCAGCCTGGCGAGTCCCAGCGGCGCGCCGTACGCCAGTTTGGAAGGCGTGGCAAAGATGGGCCCCAGCAGCACGTAATCCGCGCCCGCCGCCTGGGCAGCCAGCGCCTCTTCCAGCGAGTGGCAGGAAACTCCCACCACAAACCCGCCCGGTACCATCCCGCGCACCACTTCGGCCGGCATGGAGCGCGTCCCCAGGTGCACGCCATGTGCGCACGCCGCCAACGCCACGTCCAGGCGGTCGTTCACCACCACACGCGTGTTTCCCTGCGGCGGCGCGTACTTCAGGGCCGACTCCGCCAGGGCCAGCAGTCGCCGCGCCGGCAAATCCTTTTCCCGAATCTGCACCCAGTCCACGCCCGCCTGGATGGCGGCGGCGATGCAGTCCTCCAGCGGCCGGGATTTGGTCTGGCTGCGGTCGGTGATGTAGTAGAGCTGGGACTGCGTGGACATCCAGTATTCGCACCTATCGGATGAAGGGTACCTCTCCCGATTCAAGGTCAACCAGCAAATCCTTGAGATTTCCGACCATTTCCTCCTTCGACATGCCTTGTGTCTCGAAGTCCGGATAATCGTTTAAGAATCCCAGGAAATATTCTCCATCTTTCCAGAACGTGAACTTTAGTGCTTTCATGCCGGACCCCTGTGATGCCACCTGGGGGCACGTGCGATCCGTGCTCCCGGTCGTCTTTAAGATTACAACGGTTTCCAATAGCTTAGAAAGTATGCGGGGGCCGTAGGACAGGGCGCACCTCGGTCGCACATGTCGGCACACAGGGGAAGCCGTTTGTGCTAGATTTTCTCACGGAGCCGAGTGCCGCTCGCGGATTCAAGTTGCCATTCTTCCCATGGCTTCCCATGCCGTCAGCCCGGAGGCTGCCAGCGGAATGATTTCATTTACCTTATGAAGCCGTGTCGTTTTCTTCGTTCCGTTCTTCTTGTTTTGGCCATCCCCGCGGTGGCGATCGCCGAATCGCGGCCCATCGGCGCGCACACCACTCTGTCCATCCCGCGCGTATCGAGCCCGCCCGCCCTGGAAGATTTTCTTGGCATGAAGCCGGATGCCAAGTGGGAGGGCAAACTGGCCAAGGTGGAAGGGTTTACTCAGCGCCTGCCGAGTGACGGCCAGCCCGCCAGCCAGCGAACCATCGCTTACCTCGGTTACGACTCCGAAAATCTGTATTGCATTTATGTAGCTTTTGATTCCGCGCCGGCCCAACTCCGCGCCCACCGGGTGGCTCGCGACGCGTTCTACATGGAAGACAAGATCGACCTGTTCCTCGACACCTTCCATGACCACCGCCGCGCCTACGTTTTCACCGTCAACCCCTATGGCCATCAACTGGACGGCCTCTGGACGGAAGGCCCCCGCAGCCAGTTCGACGGCACCTGGGACGGCGTCTGGGAATCGCGTGGCAAAGTTACCGACCGGGGTTTCGTGGTGTGGCTGGCCGTCCCCTTCAAGACCATGCGATTCCCGAAAACCGACAAGCAAGACTGGGGAATCGTTTTCGTGCGCTGGATTCCCCGCAACAATGAATCCAATTGCTGGCCCTGGGTCTCGACGCGCATCGAGGGCCGCATCAGCCAGGAAGCCACCCTGCAAGGTATCGAGGGAATCTCGCCCGAGAAGCAACGCGGCATCGTGATCCCCTACGCGTATGCCCGCAACTATCGAGCGCTGGATCAGACCAACCCGGCCAATCCTGTCTACCAGAGCCAGGCGTTCGATCCCAAAATCGGCGCCAGCGGACGCCTGGTCTTCCAGGATTCTTTCAACCTGGATATGACCGCCAATCCGGACTTCTCCCAAGTGGAGGCGGACCAGCCCCAGATTACCGCCAATCGCCGGTTCACCGTGTACTACCCGGAGAAGCGTCCCTTTTTCCTTGAGAACTCACACTACTTTGAGACCCCGATGGATCTGTTGTTTACCCGGAACATTGAAGATCCCCAATTCGGGTTGCGCTTGACGGGCAAAGCGGGGCCCTATGAGGTCGGGGTGCTGAGCATCGACGATCGCTCGCCCGGCGAATCGGTGCCAACGAGTGATCCACTCTACGGCGACCGCGCCGTGTTCAACGTGCTGCGCGTCAGCCGCGACATCTTCCGGCAATCTTCCGTAGGCTTGATTTACACCGACCGGGAATTTGCCGGAACGTACAACCGCGTAGGAGGAATTGATACCCGGCTGAAGCTGGGTAAAAACTGGTGGTTAAGGGGAGAGGCGGTCGCCAGCGCCACGACTCAACCCGGCGTCGCCCGCACCGCCGGCCCCGGTTACAATGCTCAACTGCGTTATGACGGCAGGACCTTCTATTCCAACACGCAATACAACGATCTGAGCCCCGGTTTCAATACCCTGGCGGGATACATTGAGACCGATGCCGTGGACCGCCCCGTTTACGTCGGGCGAACCATCACCCAGCCGCCCCTGCGTATCAACATGCGCGGCGTAAGTGAGGTGGCCATGTACCGGTTCCGGCCCGAGCACAAATACCTGGTCTCGTGGGGTCCCACGGTTTTCGTCAATCCCCTCTGGGACCACAGCGGCAACCGCCTGGATATGTATCAGGACTACACGATGAGCTGGGAATTCAAGCGCCAGACGGCTCTGGAAACCTATTGGCAGCAGGACGAGGAGATGCTGCGGCCGCAGGACTTCGCGGGTCTCCCGCAGAATGTGGTTTACTCGCACCACCGCGTGGGAGCTTATTTCGAAACCAGCCTGATCAGCCAGGTGTCCTTCAAGGCCGATTATTCCCAGGGAGCGCAGATCAACATCAATCCGGTGGCCGGCCAATTGCCGTCGCTTGCCAATGTGAACCTGGCCAGCGTCGGCCTGGTCCTGCGCCCGGAGAAGCATTTGCACATCGCCAACACTTACCTGCTGGAACGGCTCACCGATCGCGCCACGGGCGCGAGTGTCTTCAACAACGACATTATCTATTCGGAATGGATCTACCAGTTCAACCAGCGATTTTCCATCCGCGTCATCCCCCAATACAACACGGTCCTGGCGAACCCGGCCTTCAGCTCCTTGACCACCACCAAGAACTTCAATGCGGATTTTCTATTCACCTACCTGGTCAACCCGTTTACGGCCCTCTACGTCGGCTATAACGGCAACATGGATAACCTTCAGTTGCTGCAATCGATAGGGGGCAACACCATTCTGCGCACCCCCGGGTTGTACCAGGACGGGCACCAGTTTTTTGTCAAGCTGGCTTATCTGCTGAAGTTCTAAAGCCGCGTTTTCACGTCACGAACAACGCCTTGGGGGGCGATACAGGACAGCGCCGGCCAACTGCAGGGGTTTTGAGCTTCACATTTTGGGATGAAAATTCCGCGGGAAGACGACTCGAGATCGAGCTGAGCGAGGGCGCCATCGCGTCCAGCAGCATTTATCGGCAACAACCGGACCGCCCCACACGGCTCATCAGCCGTTATACCCCGCTCGGACGGCGAAATGCGCTTTAAATTCGCCGCGGTGAAGTTCTCAACAAATCCGATTATTCCTTGGTTCCCAGCCAGGGAATCGAACCCCAATCTCAAGATTCAGAATCTTGCGTCCTACCATTAAACGAGCTGGGAATGGTTCTGGCCCCTGGAATCGAACCAAGATTAACTGAGTCAAAGTCAGCCGTCCTACCATTAGACGAGGCCAGAACTTTGGTCCCCGGTCCCCGAGTTGAACGGGACTCTATGGCTTTTCAGACCATCGCAACGACCGCGCTTGCTCACCGGGGAATTACATTTCGAGCTCCACATTCCAATAGAGGTACGCTCTGTAGTCCGACCATTCCGGCCGCAAGCCGTGGATGTGCAGCCGGAAATTGAATCGCGGGTCGAACTGGTGGGGCTCCATCGGCCTCTGGCGAAGCGCGAGCCCAGCCTCCTGAAGGGTTCGATCCGACTTGCGCTTGTTGCACTGGGCACACGCCAGCACCAGATTCGTCCACACGGAGGTGCCTCCGCGAGCTCGGGGCAGGACGTGGTCAATGGTGTACTCCGCCGTTTC
>DATJVT010000330.1:0-5578 GCA_035501695.1 Terriglobia bacterium
ACTTCTTCCGCCGTGGCTCAGATGGCTGCGGTCCTGCCTGCGGGCGACGACAGTTCCCTGGCCCGCGTGGCTTCTGAATTGGAAACGAGCTTTAGAGCAAACGAAGCATCCATGGCCCCTGACCTGAAGGCCACGTATGAAAAGAGCCTGGTCTCCCTGGATGGATCGATTCAAGAATGTCTGGTCTCGCTTCGCCAGGAGCCCAGAAACATGCTGGCGCACGATTACCTGCTGGCAGCGTATACGAGAAAGGCTGAAGTTCTTTCTTCTGCGTTGGAGTCCGTTGGGCGTTAGAAAGAGGGACACGGGGTTGATGAACCAGACGATCGCGAGCTCGAAGCCGGCCAGGATATTTCTGATAGAACTGGCTGCCATTCTACTCTCCGCCGCCACGCTATTGGCTGGAGGGGACGGCCGCGTGGAGAAAACATTTGACACTACCCGCGAACCGCGCATCAGTTTGACGAATCTGAAGGGTATTATCCTGGTGCGGGGGTGGGACAAAGCCCAGGTCCACGTGATTTATATGGTGGTGTCTCCGCGGCTGGAAGTTGACAGCGAATCTCTCCCCGCCACAGGCCCCGCGGAGAAGGTGCATTTTGATGCCCACCTCCTCGATGCGAGTTTGCCCTCCGACCAGCAGGTGGCCGATTACACCCTCGATGTCCCTTTGGGCGCCTCCCTCGAAATCCGCAACCCGCGCGGGAAAATCCTGGTGCAAGGGATGCAGGCGGACGCTTCCCTGCAATCGGTAAGTGGCGACATTTCCATCCGCGACTATTCCGGACATCTCTCTGTTCGCACCATAGGTGGTGATATCGATATCATCCACTCCTCCGGAAACGTGGAAGCGGACTCCGTCACCGGCAACCTGCGCTTTGTTTCTCCCGCCACTGCCCACCTGCATGGCAGCACCACCTCCGGGCATATCCTCTTTGAGGGAGATTTTTCCGAGCGCGGCGACTACATCCTCTCCGATTACAGCGGCGACGTGGACATAGTTTGTCCCGCTTCCGCTTCCTACGAATTGAGCGCCAAGACCGTGAAGGGGAAGGTCATGAATACCATGCCCATGACCCGCCGCCGGGAGTCGGCATCATCCTTGGGGAATTCCAACAGCTTGCTGGGGACCCACAATACCGGCCGGGCTACCCTTGAACTGACCTCCTTCAGCGGCAACATCCGTATTCGCCCGCAGGATTGAGATTGTTATGGCCTGTGCGTCCGCCGCCCGCAATGAGCTATTCCCGTCGCTGATCAGTCACAGAGCGCGGGCAAGTCAGGTTGTCGGGCAAATGGGAACAGGGCGTGCAGTTGCGAGGTGGTGACCCGATCCGTCGACAACTCGATGCCGGACAACTCGTCCTTCCAGAACCAACGCGCCGCAGATGTCTCCTCCGTTCCCTGCTTCAGCTCGCCTCCGATGATTTCGCACCGAATGAATGCCTTGTAGACGTACCAGAGTTGTAGCGGGTGGGCGTGCTTTCTTTTGTCAAGGAGCGCGAGGAGCCGCACGGGTTTAACGAGCAAGCCGGTCTCCTCCTGCGCCTCCTTCGCCGCGACTTCGTAAGGAGTGTAGCCCACATCAGCCCACCCGCCGGGCAGGGTCCACTTGTCTTGATCGCTTTTCTCCCGAACCAGCAGCACTTCCTGGTCACCTCTGAACAACACCACCCGTACGTCCACCTTAGGCGTCGGGTATCCAGCTTCACAGGCAAAGACCCGGTCTACCTTTTCATAGGGCTCATCCGAGAGATCTTGTAGTAGCTTGGCGGTTAAAAGCCGGATCTCCGCGTAGCGTTCAACATCATATGTCGTGTTGGCATAAGCCATACCGGCTTGCGCAATCGCCTGCAGCCGCTGTGCGTAAGCGAGTAATTGGGCTGGCCCCATTCCTCCCCCCTTCAAATTCCAAAGCGCTTAGGATTCCGCCGGCAACTTCCCCAGGTCGCGCCAGGTAATCAACTCAATGCAGTTTCGTTTCAAGGCCTGCCGGAACTCTCTGCTCTTCACGACATTAAAATCCCTCTGCCGCCAGCCCCCCTCGTAGCTGGAATAGCCTGCCGTGACCGCCTGCATCTCGGCATCATCATGTGCCAGATGGACAATGAGCTGTGAGACGCCCGGCGGTAAGGTAGCCAGGACCTCAGTATAGTAGCTCAACCACTCGTGCGGCCGGATGGGAGGTTCCGCCATGAACACATGGTCCAGAATGACGTCATTGGGATGGAGGGCGGCATACGTGTCAGGGGGCGCGCCGGGAGTCTGCAAAATGAGGAACGGCAGGTGGTACTCATGCGCCACCCTTGCGAGTGCCGCCACCAATTCCGGCCGGGTATACAGTGTTGCCATGTGGGAATCAAGGTGGGTGGGCTGGATGCCCATCCCCAAGGCTGCTTCCACCTGAGCGCGGATTTCGATCACTCCCTCCTCAGGTTTCATGTGGCGCACCGCATCCTCCTGCGATGCGAAGAAATACCCATGGGAATCGAGGAGAGAAGGCACTTGGTTTCGTGGCGCGCACGGTCCCCACCGGTAGGTTTTCCATTCACTCGTCAATGTCAGGTGCACCCCGATATCCGCTTCCGGATGGGCCCTGGCAAAGTCAGCCACCTCGGTCAGCCATGGGCAAGGAACCATGACGCTGGCTGACGACACCGCCCCGCTTCTCAACGCCTCAAGGGTCGCGCTATTCTCCGAGTGAGCGACGCCCAGGTCGTCCGCGTGGATGATCAGCAGCCTCGCATCGGCGGGGTAGCCCAACCGCTGGGTGAGAAGTGTTTCTTTGGAACTAACATGGGCCGGCCAAATCATAAATGGCAGCTTCTCCGCATTAGTTTAGTGACGTTCACGGAGCGTACACCTTGCGGGCCCGGCACGCAAGGTCGCCCCCCTCGTGTATCTGTCATCCTCAACCAGCGCCATGAAGTGGGAATTCTTGCGTGCGCGTTGTCACGACCACTATAATCGTGCTTGGGAACTTCTGGTACAGGACCCTGTCGCAGGATGAATCGCCATCGCCGAAGAATAGTTTATCTTTTGGGTTTCATGGGGAGCGGGAAGTCCACGGTCGGCAAGCTCCTTGCCGAAGCCCTGGGCTGGCCTTCCATAGACCTGGACACAATCATCGAAGCCGGACAAGGCTTGAGTATTCGTGAGATATTCGAGAATTCCGGCGAGCCCTTCTTCCGCCAGATTGAACACGCCGCGTTAACGGAAGCATCCAAAACCGAGCCGGTGGTTATTGCCCTGGGAGGCGGCACGTTTGCCCAACCCCTTAACGTGGATTTGATCCGGGAGTCGCGGGGCACCGCTGTGTGGTTGGATTGCCCCCTTCAGATCCTCCGGGCGCGTTGCGAAGGCATGGAGCACCGCCCACTTTTTCGCGATGAAAAGTCATTTACCGATCTCTATAACGAGAGACTGGCGTATTATCGCCTGGCGGATTTTCGCATCTCGACGGAGGGGCTTAAGCCCGAAGAGGTCGTCGAGCAAATCCTGAGTTTGCGGGTCTTCTGACCTGAAAGGAGCATGTCCTGTCCTCCCCGAAACACGGCACGCTGCTCATTACTCTTTTAATATTTTCCGCGATCCTTTTTGGTGCCAATGTACCCTCCTGGCAAACCCACGGTCCCTCCGTCTCTGACCTGACCGACCGCGGCACCTTCGAAATCGTCTCCGCGGGACAAAGCCTCGGAACCGAAACTTTTGAGATTCGCACCAGGTCGGACGAGATTGAGGCCCAGGCAAACGTCCGCTTGCGAGTGCAGGAGAAAGGAACGAGTATGGAGGTCCGGACGTCCTCCGACCTCATCCTCGACCGGCAGTTCAATCCCGTTTCCTACACGTGGAGCCAGAAGGGTTCCCAACCCTCCCAACTCAGCATTGACTTTCGCACCGATCCGGTTCGCGCCCTCCGAAAGGGGGGTGGGCGGCCGGATGATCAGCGCGACTTCAAACTGGACAAGGATGTCCTCATTCTCGACGACAACATCATCCATCACTACCAACTGGCTATTGCGAGATATGATCAAACCAAGGGAGGTACGCAAGCCTTTCGCGCCTTCATTCCGCAGGAGGCCCTACCGGGGCTGGTCACACTGAGTGTTGGGGGCTCAGAAGCCGTCACTGTCGAGGGTGAAAAGCGTACCCTCCGACGATTTCTCCTCACCACCGAATTGGCCCAGATCAGCCTTTGGGTTGACGATCAGGGCCACTTGCAACTCGTTTCGGCACCCGACGCCCAGTTTCAGGCAACCCGAAAGAAGTAGGCCGCACTCGGAAAAGAGGCCGTTGCAACCATCAGTCGGAAGGATCTTGGAAGCATGGACAAAATCCTGATTACAGGTGGCGCCGGGTTTATTGGTTCGCATCTTGCCCAGAGACTACTCCGCGACGGCAAGAAGATTGCCCTCGTCGATAACCTCGACGACTACTATTCGCCCGAGATAAAGCGGTCGAACCTGGAGGAGATCAGGGCGACTGGCGAATTTCAGTTCTTCCCCACCGATATTCGCGAGGGAAATAATCTGTGCCAGGTATTTGCCGCGTTCCGCCCGGAGGCGGTGGTTCACTTGGCGGCCCGCGCCGGCGTACGCGCCTCGTTCGCGCAACCCGATTTGTATACCTCGGTCAATGTCATGGGAACCCAGCAAGTCCTGGAAGCCAGCCGCCTCAGCGGCGTGCAGCGCCTAGTGTTCGCTTCTTCCAGTTCGGTCTATGGAGACCTGAGCCGGGCACCTTTCCGGGAAGACGCGGCCATTTCGCATCCCCTTTCCATCTATGCCGCCACCAAGGTCGCCGGAGAAGCCCTGGCCTTCACGTATTCACACGCTTACCCTCTTGCGGTAACTTGCCTGCGGTTGTTTACAGTTTACGGGCCCCGCCAGCGCCCCGACCTCGCCATTCGCAAATTCGCGGCTCTGATATTGGAAGGCAAGGAAGTCCCGATCTTCGGCGATGGGAGCCTGGAACGCGACTATACTTATATTGACGACACCTTAGAGGGGATAGTTCGCGCCCTCGATGCGCCCGGAAGGTTCGAAATCTTCAACATCGGAAATTCTCACCCGATCAGGATTGATGAAATGGTGGACAAACTTGGAGCCGCTCTGGGCAGGC
The DNA here is from genome assembly GCA_035501695.1 of Terriglobia bacterium. Lineage (GTDB taxonomy): Bacteria > Acidobacteriota > Terriglobia > UBA7540 > UBA7540 > Bog-366. The sequence goes on from DATJVT010000330.1 coordinate 5,122, forward strand.
CCGTCCACCGAAAGTTCATCCCCGCGCCTGCGGGTGAGATGGTCCTGACACACGCCGACCTCCGCAAGGCGAACAACCTCCTTGGCTATTCTCCGCGAGTGGCATTTGAAGAAGGAATCCCCAGATTCGCCGAGTGGCTGAAACAAAGCCGCTAACGTTGCCCGCTCCAGGCACGGCGGGGAACCCAGGCAACCTAATGGCAAGGAATAATTTAAAGGACCATTTTTGAGGGAACAAGTATACCGCCAAAAAGACAAACGAGCAGTGCCCGCATCTGCAAGCACCGCTCGTCGTGGCATTCTAACTCGTCCCGGTCGGGACGTCCAACTAAAAACTATGGGGTCGGATTACCCGTACCCGGTCCTGAGGGCACCATCGTCGGACATTGAGAGCCGTTGCCGAGTTCGTTGGCGCTGGCGAAATTGCCGGTTATATTCCAGTCCAGCGTGCATGCCGC
>DATJVT010000331.1:0-28783 GCA_035501695.1 Terriglobia bacterium
TCGGTTTGCCCCTGGCTATCGGCGGCCGATACCCGAAATCAAAATGGAATGGGTCGCCAGAGTGTGTCCAGCGCTCAGCCGGGATCCGCTTTTCGAAGCACGGATGGTCGAACACGCGGGCCCGGCGCAGGGCCTCCACCAGATGCTGTTTGATGCCCATGCGGGTGTCGTCCGCAGGGAATCCCGCCTGGCGCATGCCCACCAGCCTCTGGGATAATTCATGCAATTGTGCTTGGAGGTCGGCCGCCAGCATCGGACGAGCCGGCCCGAGCTGAATCAGGTGCGACAAGGATTGCTGCAGGTCGTCGAGGAAGCCCTGAAGGTCGTCTTCGCGCCGCTGGATTTGCTGAACGAAGTAGCTTTGCAAGTCGCGCAGGAAAACCATATCGGCTGCGGGGTGGAAACGCTTAATGCGGTGGTAGTCATCGGTGAAGAGGCAATTCAGGTAATTGTCGCCAGGGCTGTGCAGAAGGACGCCGATATTGAGGAACTCCTCCCGCTCGGCGTTAGGGACGTATCGCACGAGATAATACGAGCAGGGCTTCAGATCACTTTCGTCCGCCATGATGAGTGCCGCGAGTTAGGAGTCAGGAGTCAGAATAGTGCGATCTCAATTCTCATGTCTGCTCTTCCCCCTTTTCCTAACTCCTGACTATCTCCCATCTCCTGACTTCTGTCTCCTGGCTCCTGTCCTTTCACCCCCAATTGGGAAATGGCGCCAGGACAGAGTTCTTGGCGTCAATCAGGGCTTGCCGCACCTTACGCCGCCGCACATATAGGGTCTCCATTAACCGCGCCAATTGGCCCGCATCCGGCTCGCACCAGGGAGTGGGAATTCCTTTGGCGCATTCCTCCAATTCGCCCGTGGTAACGCTCTCTACGCGGGAAAGAAACGGCTCAAACGACTCCAGTCCTTTTACCTTTTCGTAGACCAGGCGGCGAGGATAAAAGCCGCGAATCGGGCTGTCCGGAAACGTCCAATCTCCATCATTAAAACAGAACCCATGGTCGATCATCGCAACGGAGTAACAAGAGCCCTCGTCGTTGGTCGGGCGATGGAAAATCACCTGGCGGCCGTCGCAGTTACAAGTCCACTTGTCAAAGACGAGGGCGCCCAGGAAAACGGAGGTTAGGTTCTTGACGCGTCGCAAGAGACGATCCGGGAGAAAATCCACCACCAGGGTTTGGCTGGGGATGCCGGGAAAGCGGGAGCCGAACTGCACGCCTGGCCGGATCGGCTCGCGCCGCTCCCCGATGTCAAACGCCAATTGAGGATGATTGTTCAGCAGTGAAAGGGGCACTTCAATAAAGGCGGCATTGGCGACAGGCAACTCGATGCCTCTGGCCAACCGCCAAGCCAGCATCTCGTTTGCCAGCACGCGCGTGTGTTGGGGATTGTTCTGGAATTTTACAACATAACATCCGCCGTCTTCGCAGCGCACAAGCCAGGGTTGAGAGGCGCCCCGCATTCGCCGGACAAACTCCAGCGCCCGGACCCGGGGGGCCTCGACCCCGCGTGCTCGATCACCCCTTATGTTCGGAAGTGAGCTGTCGGGACTCCCGTCCGATTGACCAAACTCACTGAGAGGCATTCCGCCTGATGCGAGGTCTATTGCCAAGCACACTACACCCTCCGGATCACGATCTCACCCCGATGTGGCCCGGTTCGGCTGACCGCGGGGGCCCTTGCCCGAGGTTCTGCACTGAAAGGTCCGCCTAGCGCCGCTTGGCTGGTTTTTTCGCGGCCTTCTTGGCTTTCTTCACTTTCACTGCCGCCTTCTTGGCTTTTGCTGCTTTCTTGGGTGCCTTCTTTGCCTTGGGAGCCGCCTTCTTGGCCAGAGCCTTCTTCGCCGGGGCTTTCTTGGCTGGGGCCTTCTTCGGTGCGGCGGCAGCGGTCTTGGGAGGTGCCTCGACAGCAGGCAAACCCTCCGGGGCGGGAGCTACTGATTCCTCGACCTCGTAAGAGACCTCCTCCTCAATTTCCTCGCCTTCGTCCCCTAAACTCTCTTCCGTTTCTTCCTTATAATCGGAGGAGAGTTCTTCCCCGAAATCCTCCAGCTCATCCCCGTGTTCATTCTCATCATCGAAAGCCATGCAACCCTCCTCCTGTCGTCGAATATTCAGCCATGTTGTTATGTCACATTCAACCGTGGCTTGCAATCTCGCCACTAAAACTACCGGTGGGGGCAGATGTATACCACCCCAATCGTCCTGTCAAGTGCAATTGCGGAAGGTGCATTCGTGGAAGGCTTGTGGGGGGAACCGGGGCGACCGTTCCGAGCGCAGGAATCCCTAGGAGAAAGATAGAGCGGGCGCGAAGAGCTCCCCGACCTGACTTGACCGGGAAGCGGAATTCCGATAGCGTTGCATGCTTGTGAGGTCATGGCGAAACCGCGTGTAGCTCTCTTCATCACCTGCCTTGCTGACCAGTTTTTCCCTCAAGTCGGCGAATGCGTGGTGAATATCCTTCGGCGGTTGGACGTGGAGGTGACGTTCAACCCGGAGCAGACGTGTTGCGGCCAACCGGCGTTCAATACCGGCTATCGGCAAGAGGCCCGCAGCGTGGCCCGCCGAGTCTTGGAACTTTACGACAACGCCGATTACGTGGTGGCCCCGTCGGGGTCCTGCACTTCGATGGTGCGCGTCTTCTATCCGGAACTCTTTCAGGATGACCCGGAACTGCTCCGGCAGTGCCAGGATCTAAAGAAGCGTTTTTTTGAATTCTCGGAATTCCTGGTCGAGGTCTTGAAAGTTGAAGATGTCGGCGCGCGCTTCGCCCATCGCGTGACCTATCACGATTCCTGTCACTTGTTGCGGGAACTCGGAGTGGAGCAGGCGCCGCGCAAGTTGCTGAGCAAGGTGCAAGGAATTGACCTGGTGGAGATGGACGATCACCAACTCTGCTGCGGATTCGGGGGCACCTTTGCGGTAAAATTCCCGGAAGTTTCCGTCCCCATGGGCCAGGACAAAATCCGCGCGGCCACCGCCACGGGCGCCGAATATCTGGTGGCCGCCGATGGCAGTTGTTTAATGCATCTGGCCGGCCTGATCCATCGCCAGCGAATGGCGCTCAAGACACTGCATCTGGCGGAAGTCCTGGCGAAGCAGGAAAGGTGAAGCTGATCGGATCATCTGTTCATCGGGTCATCGGTTCAATTAGGTTTGGTCCACTTCAAGCCAGTTGTCTTCAATGACGCGATGACCCGATTGCTGATGAGGCACGCCCCGATCCCAAATGATGCAATGATCCGATGAACCAATGACTCAAATACCGGACGTTCACAGTGACGAAATCCACCGAATTGGCCGCGAGACCATCGGCAATGCGCGCCTAGCGGAGGCCTTTCGCTCCTCCACCGTCCGTCTCTACACGCACCGTCTGAGTGCCCTGGCGGAGGTGCCCGGTTTCGATCGTCTTCGCGACGCCGGCCGCGAGATTAAGCGCCACACCATTGAGAACCTCGACTCCTACCTCGCCCAATTTGCCGACAGCGTGGAGCGCAACGGGGGACAGGTGCACTGGGCCGCCACCGCCGATGAGGTCTGCAGGATCGTGGTGGATATCGTCAAGCACTCGGCGGCCCGCGAAGTGGTGAAGGCCAAGACCATGGTGGGTGAGGAAGTCGAGCTGAACCACGCTCTGGAAGCGGGCGGCATTCGCCCCGTGGAGACCGACCTGGGTGAATTCATCATTCAGTTGGCAGGTGACCGGCCCGCCCACATTGTCGCCCCGGCTATCCATAAGACTCGAGAGGATGTGGCCGATCTTTTCGTCGAGCACATTCAAGCCGAGCGCACGCTGGTTCCCGAGGAGTTGACGGCCATCACCCGCCGGGCCTTGCGCGAGATGTTCCAGAAAGCCGGCGTGGGAGTGAGCGGCGCGAACTTCGCCGTGGCCGAGACGGGAACTGTGGTCACGGTTGAGAACGAAGGGAACATCCGCATGTGCACCACTGTTCCACGGGTGCACATCGCGCTGGTGGGGATTGAGAAGCTCATTCCCCGCCTGTCCGACTTGGCAGTCTTTCTACGTTTGCTGGGCCGCTCGGGTACAGGCCAGAAACTCACTACCTACACTTCTCTGCTTACCGGCCCGCGGCGGGCGGGGGAAGACGGGCCCGAAGAAATGCACGTCGTCATGGTGGATAACGGCCGCATCCGGGCATTGGCCGACCCCAAAATGCGCGAGATGCTTTACTGCATCCGTTGCGGAGCCTGCCTGAACACCTGCCCGGTTTATCGTAAAATCGGAGGCCATGCTTACGGATGGGTCTATAGCGGTCCCATCGGAGCACTGGTGACACCGGAGTTTGCGGGGATTGGCCCGGCCAGGGAATTGCCCTTTGCCTCTTCCCTGTGCGGAGCCTGCCGCGAAGTCTGTCCCGTGAAAATCAATATTCCCGACATGCTACTGCATCTACGCAGCGAGGCCCAGGAACACGCACCAAAGAAATCGGAGTCGATCCTGCCCGAGCGGATTATGTTCCGGCTGTGGGCGTGGGCAATGCGCCATCCGCTGGTCTACAAACTGGGGGGACGGTTGGCTCGCTGGGTACAACTTCCTGTTGCGCGCCAAGGTTGGATACGCAAAATCCCCGCCTACCCCGCGTCCCAATGGACTAGAGAGCGTGACTTCCCCGCGCTGGCCCCGCGGACCTTTCGCCAGCGGTGGAACAAGCTTTAGCAGGCTGCCGAGTTTTCAGTTGTTAGTTGATACTCACCGCGGTACCATATTAGGGGCTTCCCAACAATCGAGACGGACAATTAAGCCTTCTCAGGCCTGCCTTTGAAATTACAGGGCGTTGCAGGGCTGGTGCGTTGAATCATATTCACACGGAGACGAGCGCCGCATGGTCATGGACCTGAGGAATCGCTGGTGGGTTGCATTTGCGTCAGTATTGGGTCTGCTGGTCGGGAACGGTCCGGTGATGCAGTTTACCTTTGGTACACTTTTGCCGTCCATCACCCGGCAATTCGGTTGGAGCCGGGGCATGGCCTCCTCGGCCTTGGTCATCGGGTTCTGGATGACGGGCCTGGCGACGCCGGTGGTGGGACGCCTGGTGGATCGATTCGGTATTCGCGCCGTGGCGCTCCCCGCTCTCGTCGTCTTTTCTCTTGCTACAGCCTCGGTCGCGTTGATCCCGGCGTCACCCGTGGCCTTCACCGCGCTCTATGCATTGATGGGATTGGGGGCGGCGGGCCAAACGCCCTTGATCTATGCGAAGGCGATCACGGCGCGGTTTGACCGTGAGCGCGGGCTGGCGCTCGGCATCGCCATGGCCGGAGTGGGACTCGGTGCCGCGCTGGTCCCACAATTTGCACAAGCCATGATCACTGTTGCCGGTTGGCGCGGCGCTTACGCCGGTCTCGGAGGTCTCATCTTGGCTCTCGCCTTCCCCTCCGTCGCTCTGTTCGTCGGCAGACCGGTCGAGGACCGCGACGCCAGGCTGGGAAAAATCGCGCTGACGAGGCTGCCGGGTCTTACCGGCCTTGAAGCATTGCGGACCGCTCGGTTCTGGCTTCTGGCCTTCAGTTTTTTCATTGTGGCGGGAACGACCGGGGGCGTCGTCTCCCACCTGGTACCTCTCTTGACCGACCGCGGCATCTCCGCCACCACCGCCACGGGAATGGTGGGCATTGCAGGCCTTGCCTTGATTGGCGGCCGTTTGTTGGCCGGTTACCTGCTCGATCGGATTCACGCACCGTACGTGGCGGCCACGTTCTTCCTCGCTCCCTTAATGGGGATCATCGTGTTACTGTCGACCTTCCGGCCGGAAGCGGCGGCGGTCGGCACGGTGCTCGTCGGCATCGGCATCGGCGGGGAGGTCGACCTCATCGCCTTTATGCTATCCCGCTATTTGGGTATGCGGTCCTTCGGGGAAATCTACGGGTATTTCTTTGCCCTCTTCATGCTCGGAGCAGGACTCGGGCCCTTCGCCATGGGTGTGTCGTTCGACCGGACCGGTTCTTATACGCCGATGCTCGTTTGCTACGCGTTCTTTGTGGCGCTGGCCATCGTGATCATGCTGAGATTGGGTCCTTATGCCTATCCTGCCGAGGCCGAAACTGACAACGTGAGCGCCTTGGCCCCCGCTCGCTGAATCCCCGCCGATCTGGATAACGGCCCCGGCCAGAGCCACACCGGGTAGCATGCGGTGAAGCCGCGTGGCCTCGGTCCATGTGTACCTTTTATTTTGGATACGAGCGAGTTGCGTCCGCTCTTGCCGTGAAGCGGCTTTTACCCTTTACCCCTAAACCTTTACCATTTACACTTTACCCTTTATCTCGCACCCCGCGCCTCTAAATGAAGGAGATTCTTCATGCGTAAGTCATACCCCGCTATCAACATCGTGGTGGCAATTCTTCTGGCGCTGGCCGTAAGTGGCGCCGTGTCTTCAGTTCGCGCCGGAGAGGGCCCGCTGGCACCCGTGAACTTGCGCTGTGAATACCTGAACAATCCAGCAGGAATCGACGTGCGCCAGCCGCGCTTCGGCTGGGTTCTGCTGCACTCGGAGCGAGCGCAGGCGCAGTCTGCCTACCAGGTGCTGGTGGCTTCCACTCCGGAACTGCTGGGCCGGAACAAGAGCGACCAATGGGACAGTGGCAAGACCTCCTCCGATGATTCCACGCAAGTGATTTACAGCGGCAAGGCTCTGGAAAGCGACCACTCCTACTGGTGGAAGGTCCGGTACTGGGATAAAGACGGTAAGGCCAGCGACTACAGCCAGCCGGCCAGGTTCGACGTGGCCCTGCTGGCCCCCGGCGATTGGAAGGGGAAATGGATCGGCGGGGCAAACATGCTGCGCAAAGAGCTTGCGCTCAGCGGCAAAGTCGTCCGCGCCCGCGCCTACGTCACTGCGCTCGGATATTACGAATTGAGAATCAATGGCGAGAAAATCGGGCGCAACGAGCTCGACCCCGCCTGGACCACCTATCCGGTGCGTGTTCTCTATTCCACCTATGACATCACCTCTAACCTGCGCGCCGGAAAAAATGCCTTCGGCGCGATGATCGGCGGGGGTTGGGCCTTGCTCGGCGCCGAGAGTGTTCCCGCGCCTTACAAGCAGCCCGCCTTGATGGTCCAAATCAACATCGAACTTGCCGACGGAAAAGAGGTGCAGGTCGCGAGCGATAACACCTGGAAGGCGGCGCGCGGCCCGATTACGAGCGACAGCGTTTGGGATGGTGAAGTCTACGACGCGCGCCTGGAACAGCCGGGATGGGACTCGCCGGGGTTTGACGATGAGGCCTGGCGGCCCGCCGACGTCCTGGAAGGGTCCAAAGGAACTCTTTCCGCGCAGATGATGCCTCCCATCCAGGACGTGGATTCCATGATTCCCGTCAACCTCTCCAACCCCCGCCCCGGCGTTTACGTCTACGACATGGGGCAGAACATCAGCGGCTGGGTGGAGCTGCACGTCAGCGGGCCACGGGGAGCGCAGGTGCAATTGCGCTTCGCCGAGGTGCTTTATGACACGGGCATGATCAACCGCGAGAATATCCGCGAGGCCAAGTCGCGCGACATCTACATCCTGCGAGGCGGCGGAGCGGAATGCTACCACCCGCGCTTCACCTACCACGGCTTCCGCTACGTGGAAGTCACCGGCTACCCCGGCGCGCCCAGCCTCGATTCCCTGCGCGGCCACGTGGTGCACTCCGCCGTCCGGCCCACCGGCAGCTTTGTGGCTTCCAAGCAGGTCCTAAACCAGATTCACAAGATCATCCGTTGGTCCGATTTGACCAACCTGCACGGCGTTCCCACCGATTGCGACCAGCGGAACGAGCGCATGGGATGGCTGGGCGATGCGCAGACGAGCGCCGAAGGAATGATGCTGAACTTCGATATGTTGGCCTTCTATACGAATTTTGTGCGCGACATGCGCGATGTGCAGGGCGCCGACGGCACCCTTACCGACACGGTCCCGCACCGCTACGGCAGCCGCCCTGCCGATCCCGCCTGGGGCACGGCCTTCCCTCTGATTTGCTGGTATATGTACCAGCAGAACGGCGACCGCCGCATCCTGGAAGAGAATTACGACGCCTTGAAGAAATACGTAGAATTCCTGCGCTCCCGCGCGCCGGATAATGTTCTGCGCTACAGCTACTACGGCGACTGGGTGGCGCTGGAAAAGACTCCCGGCGCGGAGGTCTCTGACTTCTACTATTACTACGATACCCTGCTGCTCTCCAAAATGGCGGGCGTGCTGGGCAATTCCGCCGACGCGGCTACCTACGCGCAATTGGCCGGGACGATCAAAGACGCTTTCAATCGCGAGTTTTTCGACCCCAAGACAGGTCGCTACGCCAACGGAACGCAAACCGCCAACGCGCTGCCGCTGTTTCTGGACATGGTGCCCAAGGACCATCGCGGGGCAGTGGCAGGGAACCTTCGGGACAATATCCTCTACGGGCACGACACGCATGTGACCACGGGTTTCATCGGCGTCCGCTACCTGATGCCGCTCCTCACCGCGATGGGGGATTCCGACCTGGCTTATGACCTGGCGGTACAGACAACCTATCCGAGTTGGGGTTACATGGTGGCCAGCGGCGCCACCACGCTGTGGGAACTCTGGCAGAATAAGACGGGACGCTCGATGAATTCCCAGGACCACCACATGATGGGCAGCGTGGACGCCTGGTTTTATGAGGCTCTGGGCGGAATCAACGTGGACCCCGAAGAGCCCGGCTACCGCCACATCCGCATTGAGCCGCAGGTGACGCGTGACCTGACATCGGTGAGCGCCACGGTGGGCAGCCTGCGCGGCAACGTGACGTCGACATGGAGCCACGAACCCGGAGTCATCACGTTGCAGGTGGATGTGCCCGTCAACGCCACCGCCAGCGTTTCCCTTCCCAGGGAAGACGAGATGACCGGTGTGGTGATCCGGGAAGGCGACCGTACGGTCTGGGAGAAGGGTCATTTTGTGGCCGGGACCCCCGGCGTCACGGCGGGGAAGCTCGAAGGCCAGCGTGTGGTATTTGAAGTGGGCTCCGGCCGTTATGCTTTCCGGGTGACGGGCGATTGAGTGGATTGAAATTTCAGATTTGAGATTTCGGGTTTTGGATTGGGGGCATCTTCCGGCCGCCGGCAATGTACAATCGAATATGGCAAATCCAATATTCAAAATGACGGAGGGTCAGCGATCATGAAGCTCGTAACCTATGAGTCCGCAAGACAATCACGTTTGGGAGTGGTGCAGGGCGATAAGGTGGTGGATGTCGCTGCCGCATACGCCTTGATTGCCAAAGGCAGGATCGCCGACGCCAAGGTGGCAGCGGCGGCGCAAGTCCTGCGCAAGCTGGGCAGGGCGCCGCAGGACATGATTGAACTCCTGGGCGGGGGCGAGCGCTATCGCAAGGCGCTGGGAGTGGTGGCGGCCTGCGCCGCCAGTATGGGCAAGAAGAGTCCCAAAGGCCTGCTGGTTCCATTATCGAAGGCCAGGTTCCGGGCGCCCATCGCGCACCCCAACAAGATCACCTGCATCGGGCTCAACTATGCCGACCACGCGCGTGAAGGAGGGCAGGAACCGCCCCCGGCGCCGATTTTCTTCCTGAAGTCACACAACACCATCTGCGGGCCGGGAGACCCGATCAAGCTGCCGCCCAACTCCGCGCAGGTCGACTATGAAGCGGAATTCGCCGTGGTCATCGGCAAGCGCGGACGCAATATCCCCGAAAGCGAGGCACACAAGTACATTGCGGGCTATACGCTGCTGCACGACGTGAGCGCCCGCGACATGCAGTTCAGCGACAAGCAGTGGTACCGCGGGAAGAGTTGCGACACCTTTGCGCCCACGGGCCCGTGGATTGTCACTCCCGAGGAGGTTCCCGATCCCAGCAACCTGCGCATCTCGCTGACGCTCAACGGCGAGACGATGCAGGATTCCAATACCAGCAACCTGATCTTCAAAGTTCCGTTCCTGATCAGCTATCTTTCCCAGTCCGTCACCTGGGAGGTGGGAGACCTGATCTCCACCGGCACGCCGCCCGGTGTGGGGTTCGCGCGCAAGCCGCCGGTCTTCCTCAAAGCCGGCGATACCGTCAGCGTGACGGTGGAGGGAATCGGAACCCTTACCAATCCGGTTGTGGGAGCGTAGAATGACGTGGAGGTCCCCCTATGCCACTTCCAGAATTCAAGAACGAACCCTTAAGCGACTTCAAACACAACCCCGCCCATCGCCGCCGCATGGAGTACGCGATTGATGAAATCCGCGAAGAACTGGGCCGCGAGTACGATCTGGTGATCGGCGGCGAGCGGATCAAAACTCCGGCCAAGATTCATTCTTACAATCCCAGCCACCCGGACCAGGTGGTAGGAGTGTTCTCGCGGGCGGACGCTGCGCTGGCGGACCGCGCCGTGCTGAAGGCCGAAGAGGCATTCAAGACGTGGAGCCGCACGCCCGTGCAGAAACGAGTGGACCTGCTCCTGAAGGTTTCCAAGATTCTGCGCGACCGCAAGTACTACTATGAAGCGCGGCTGGTCTACGAAGTCGGAAAAACCTGGCCGGAAGCGGACGCCGATGTGGCCGAGGCCATCGATTTCATGGAGTTTTACGCCCGCGCCATGCTGCGCCTGGCGGAGCCGCAGCGGCTCACTCCCGTGGCGGAGGAAAGGAACCACCTGCGTTACATCCCCCTCGGCGTGGGCATCGTGATTCCGCCGTGGAATTTTCCCCTGGCCATCCTGGCGGGCATGACGACGGCGGCGATTGTGGCCGGCAACACCGTGGTGATGAAACCGTCCAGCGACGCTCCCGCCATCGCCGTCAAATTCTTTGAGGCGCTGGAAGAGGCTGGCATGCCTCCCGGCGTAGTGAATTTCCTGCCTTGTCCGGGCGCCGTGGTGGGCGATGTCCTGGTGGGACATCCCCGCACCCGCTTTGTGGCCTTCACGGGCTCCAAAGATGTGGGGCTGCACATCAATGAGCTGGCGGCCAAAACCGCCCCGGGGCAAATCTGGGTCAAGCGGGTCGTTGCGGAGATGGGCGGCAAGGATTCAATCGTGGTGGACAGTGACGCGGACCTGGACGAAGCGGTGGAGGGTGTGGTGGCCTCGGCCTTCGGGTATCAGGGGCAGAAATGCTCCGCCTGCTCGCGCGCCATTGTGGTGGAACCGGTCTACGACACCTTCCTCACCAAACTCCGCCAGCGCGTGGAGCAGCTCGCGGTTGGTCCCGCCGAACGCGCGGAAAACTACATGGGTCCGGTCATCAACGCCAAGGCCAAGAAATCGATTCTGCAATACATCGAGGTGGGAAAGGCGGAGGGCCGCCTCGTTACCGGAGGCGGCGAGGGCGCGGGGGCGGGGCATTTTATTCAGCCCACGGTAATCGCGGATGTTCCCCCCACGGGGCGCCTGGCTCAGGAAGAGATCTTCGGCCCGGTGTTAGCGGTTATACGGGCCCCCAGTTTCGAAGATGCCCTGGCCATCGCCAACAACACGGAGTACGGACTTACGGGCGCCGTTTATGCCCAAGACCGTCGCAAACTGGATCGGGCCGCGGATGAATTCTTTGTCGGGAACCTCTACCTGAACCGGAAATGTACCGGCGCCATGGTGGGCGCGCATCCCTTCGGGGGGTTCAATATGTCCGGGACCGATTCCAAAGCAGGCGGCAACGACTACTTGCTGCTCTTTACACAGGCCAAAGTCATCTCCGAAAAAATGACATTCTGACACTATCTGGCGGGTTTTCGGGATTTTCCGGCATCAGTGTCGCGTTCATATATTAATGGGATAATAATGATATGCATATCTATCCGCTTGCGTTATCCGGTTATTCTCATATAATCAAAGGGGCGCAAAGACGCGCATTCCGCTTCGGCACGAATTCAGTGGCTTGAGATGACAGCATGACGGATCCGCCGAAGGTCGAACAAGTCGGTCCGCAAGCCCGCATCCAGGCCGAACTCGTGCGGCTGGAGACGCAGAAGCGGGAATTCTGGGTCCTCATCGTCTTTGCGGGTGTGGTTCTCGTCCTGGGGATTCTCTCCTTCTTCTTTCCCAACCATTTCTGGCATAGCGACGGGCTGCACGTCAGTCTCTCCCCGCAGGTTCTCTTTGTCATCATGGTCGCGGTGGTCCTGGCTTCACTGGCCTACGTCCGCCGTGAATTCGAGGTGCGAGGGCTGCGGCTGGCCAACCTTCATCAGTTCATGGCCTCGCAGGAAGAGCAAGCCGCCAGCATGATCGACGCGGTCACCAACGTCTTCACCCGCGGCTTCCTGCGGGATTTACTGGCCATGGAGATCTCTCGCGCGGAGCGGACCGCCCGTTCGCTGGCTCTTATCATGTGCGACCTGAACAACTTCAAGCAGGTCAACGATCGCTATGGCCACCTGATGGGAGACTATGTGCTCTCGCAAATTGCGACCATCTTGAAATCCTGCGTGCGCGGCTCCGATTACGTCATCCGGTACGGGGGCGATGAATTCCTTCTACTACTGCCGGAAACCGACGAGGCTGGCGGATCTGTGGTGCGCGAGCGCATCCACGCCAAGGTGGCCGAATGGGACGCCAGCAACCGCGTGGGTGATTTGCCCATCTCGGTGAGTCTGGGTCTCTATCTCCACGTCACGGGCCAGACCCCGGAAAAGGACGTGGCGGAAGCCGACGCCCGTATGTACGCGGAAAAGTACGCCACCAAACGCGCCGCCAGTGATGCGAAAACGTGAAATCTCACGAACCTTAATCCTGACTTGCTTGGGGGTGTTGCATGTCGAGAGTCTCCCAACTTGTGATCAACGGGGTCAGCTATTCCGTCGACGTCGACGCCGGCGCCAGCCTGCTCAGTGTCCTGCGCGAAGACCTTGATCTTACCGGAAGCAAGTACGGGTGCGGCGAGGGGCAGTGCGGCGCCTGCACGGTCCTGGTGGCCGGGGCGCCCCGGCGCTCCTGCATTACGCCGGTAGGCGAGGTGGTGGGAAAGCCCATTACGACCATCGAGGGCCTGGAGAAGGATGGCCAATTGCACCCGGTGCAGCAGGCGTTTCTGGATGAGGATGTCATGCAGTGCGGGTATTGCACCTCCGGAATGATCATGACCGCCGTGGGCTTCTTGAACGCTCGTCCCCACCCGAAAGACGAAGAGATTTCCCACTACCTTGAAGGCCACATCTGCCGCTGCGGCACTTACCCGCGTATCGTGGCCGCCGTCCGGCGCGTGGCCAAGGCCATGCGGGAGGTGCGGTCGTGAGAATCTCCACCCAACCCCCGATGGCGCTCGAACCGGAGCGATATGAACTTATCGCCCCACCTACGTATCGCTTTGGCGTGGCGCGGCGCGACTTCTTCAAGCTTCTGGGTGGCGGGATTGCCGTCTTCTGCCTTCACGATTCTCCTCTCGCGGCCCAGGAAGCCGGGCGCTCCGGCCGCCGGCCGGACGATGATTTGCCGCAGGACATCTCCGCCTGGCTGCACATCAATGACAAGGGTGAAGTCACTGTCTTCACCGGCAAAGTGGAAGTGGGGCAGAACATCCGCACTTCCCTGACGCAAGCCGTGGCGGAGGAACTGAGCGTCGCGCCCGGCTCGGTCCAACTCCTCATGGGCGATACCGAGCGCGTTCCCTTTGATATGGGAACCTTCGGCAGCCGGACCACTCCTACCATGAACCCCCAGCTTCGGCGCGCGGCATCGGCAGCGCGGGATGCCTTGATCGCCCTCGCGGCCGAGGCGTGGCACTTGGATCCAAAGGGGCTGGTAACTGTCAGCGGCGTGGTGACCGATCCGGAGTCCCATCGAAGCGTTTCTTACGGAGAACTGGCCAAGGGGCGCGAACTCGCCAAGGCCATTCCCGCCGAAGACCCGCTTATCCCCGCCGCCCAGTGGAAGACCATGGGCAAGCCGCTCGCCAAGGTTGCCGGGCGCGACATCGTAACGGGCCGGCATCGCTATCCTTCCGACATCAAGCTCCCGGGAATGCTCTACGGCAAGGTTCTGCGGCCTCCGGCGTTCGCAGCTACGCTCACCTCCCTCGACGCGCAAAAGGCGGAGGCGATGCCGGGTGTGACCGTGGTGCATGACGGCAACTTTGTAGGAGTCACTGCCCCGAGTTCACATGATGCGCAGGCCGCGATTGCGGCGCTCAACGCAACGTGGAAGACCACCCCGCAACCCTCGGGCGACGAACTCTACGACTATTTGAAGAAAAACGCGGTCCACGCGGAGGAGCGGGGCAGCCACACCGCCGGCTCAGTCGAGAAAGGCCTGGCGGAGGCGAGCGCGCGACTCCAGCAAACTTATACCGTCGCCTACATTGCCCACGCGCCGCTCGAGCCCCGCGCCGCCGCGGCCGAATGGAAAGACGGTAAGCTGACTGTGTGGACCGGGACGCAGCGGCCCTTCGGGGTGCGCGGTGAACTGGCCGAGGCCTTCCACCTGCCGGAAGATCACGTGCATGTCCTGATGCCGGATATGGGGTCGGGGTACGGCGGCAAGCACACCGGCGAGGCAGCCGTGGAGGCAGCGCGGCTGGCCAAGGCGGCCGGACGTCCCGTCAAGCTGGTATGGACGCGCGAGGAGGAATTCACCTGGGCCTACTTCCGCCCTGCCGGAGTCATTGAGATATCGGCGGGTCTCGCGAGCGACGGCGTCATCACTGCGTGGGAGTTCCACAATTACAACTCCGGCGGGGCGGCGATCGGCACCCTCTACAACATCCCCAACCAGCGCATCGAGTTTCATCCCAGCCAGTCACCCTTGCGCCAGGGCTCCTATCGTTCGCTCGCCGCCGCGGCCAATCATTTCGCGCGCGAGTCTTTTATGGACGAACTCGCGCACCTGGCCAGGATGGACCCGCTCGATTTCCGGCTCAAGAATCTTACCGATCCGCGCTTGCGGGACGCGCTCCAAGCGGCCGCGAAGAGGTTTGGTTGGGGGGAGGACAAGCCGCAGCCGGGACACGGCTTTGGCATTGCCGGCGGCTTCGATAAGGGCGGTTACGTGGCCACTTGCGCGGAGGTGGCGGTGGACTCGGCCACCCGGCAGGTACGCGTGGTGCGCGTGGTCACGGCCTTTGATTGCGGCGCGGTGGTGAACCCTGACGGCCTGCGCAACCAGATTGAAGGCGCGAATATGATGGGAATCGGCGGGGCGTTGTTTGAGGCCATCCGGTTCGAGAACGGGCGGATCCTGAACCCGCACTTTGCCCAGTATCGCGTGCCGCGGTTCGGCGATGCTCCCGCCATCGAAGTCGTCCTGATCGATCGCAAGGACGTGCCATCGGCAGGAGCGGGAGAGACCCCCATCGTGGGCATCGCCCCCGCCACCGGCAACGCCATCTTCGCCGCGACCGGCCAACGCCGGCGCGCTCTGCCCATGGCGCCGGAGGGCGTGTAGCATCTTGGAGTGCGGGAGTAGCAGCTCCCGCTTTCTCCCCTCAGTTTATACGTCCGAGTATGATGCGGCGGCGGAAGGCGGTGGCTGTTGCCCCCGCACTCCAAGACGTTGCGTGTAGCCACAAATGAATAACTAGGGTCGGATTCTCCCGTCCCCCAGCACGATCACTACTTTTCCGCGAGCGTGTCCTTCCTCCAGGTAGCGTATGGCCTCCGGAACTTCGCCCAACGCGTAGCACCTGTCGATAACCGGGGTGACCTTCCCCGCTTGCATCAGGTCGCGCAGGGTAACCAGATCCTCCTGGCGCGACTTGGCGAGAATTCCGACCGGCTTGCGACTGGCAAAGCGCGACAACACCTGCGCGCTGAGCCCGCGCAGCATAGGAACGATCATCCACCGATCGGCCGATCCACCGACCGCGACGCATATCCCCCCGGGATTCAGAACATGCCTGCAATCCCGCCAGGAGCGGTTCCCAACACAGTCCAGAATCAGGTCGAATCGTTGCCCGCCCTGGGTGAAGTCTTCCCGGGTGTAATCAATCACTCGATCCGCTCCGATGGACTGAACCATGTCCACGTTTCTGGTACTGCAAACGCCGGTGACCTCTGCGCCGAACGACTTGGCGATCTGGACGGCAAATGTCCCCACCCCACCTGCTGCCCCATTGATCAGGACCTTGTGTCCCGGATGAAGGTGTCCCTTGTCGCGTAGACCCTGCAAGGCCGTGAACCCCGCAATGGGCACAGAAGCCGCCTGCGCGAATGTCAGATTCTCAGGCTTCACAACGAGTGCCGCCTCGGAAGCGCACACATACTCCGCCAAGGCTCCGCGGCAGGTGCCGAACACAGAGTCTCCCAGTCTGAACCGTGTAACCTTTGTGCCCGCTGCTTCCACCTTCCCCGCCACATCAACTCCGAGTCGCGGGATCTTGGGCCGACGAAGACCCGTCATCAGGCGGAGGAAGTACGGCGTGCCCCGCAAGAAGTGCCAGTCCAGCGGATTCACGGAAGCAGCCTGGACCTTGAGCAGAACCTCCGTTTCACCGGGAACGGGTTTATCGATTTCTTCACACGACAACACGCCCGGTGAACCATAATGGCGGTAGACAATGGCTTTCATCAGGTTCTCCTCCAATGTTCATGTATGATAGGCGCGGCGTGGCGCAATTCGCCTTACTGCTCCCGCCGAACGCGGACCGTGAGGATTCTACATGCTGTTTCCGAAGCTGCGGCGTCGGTGCGTCAGACCCCTCCTTGTGTCTTCCTTGTTGATCCTGCCCGGGTTGATCTCCGCAGACTCCCTCATCGCCCAGCCCGCCCGCCCCAGATTCAAAGCCATCGCTATTGCGGAAGCCGGCGGAATCCACAAGCCCTTTGTGGACGCCGCGAAACTGTGGTTGGGAAAGTTGGCGGCCGCGGAGAACTTCTCCGTGGATTACATCCAGGACACGAATCGGATTGACGACCGGTTTTTGTCGCAGTACCAGGTGTTCATCCAACTGAACTATCCTCCCTACGGCTGGACTCCCAGGGACGAGGCGGCGTTCGTCAAGTATATTGACGCGGGCGGGGGATGGGTCGGCCTCCATCATGCCACCTTGCTGGGCGAATTCGACGGATTCCCGATGTGGACGTGGTTTTCCCAGTTCATGGGCGGGATTCGATTCACCCAGTACGTTGCCAAATTCGCCACCGCGAAGGTGTATGTGGAGGATCCGCAACATCCGGCGATGAAAGGCGTGCCCGATTCGTTCGTGGTGGACGACGAGGAATGGTACACCTACGACAAGTCGCCGCGGCCCAACGTCCACGTACTGGCCCGCGTGGACGAATCCACCTACACGCCGGATACGCCCATTAAGATGGGTGATCATCCCGTCATTTGGACGAACCTCCAACATCAGGGTCGGAACATTTACATCTTCATGGGGCACCACCCGGAACTGTTTCAGAACCCCGCCTTCACCACGATCTTCCGCAATTCCATCCTTTGGGCGGCTCACCAATGAATAGCAAAGCTATCGTCTTCCTCCTTATGCTGGCAGCCTTGTCACGCGGCGTTGCGTCATCGGCAGATCAGCCGGCCTTTCGCGCGCTCGCATTCTACTCAACGGCGGAAGAATTGGACCACGTGCAGTTCGCAGTTGGCGCGCTGAAGTTCTTCGCCGCCCTCGCCACGCGCGACAATTTCAGTTTTGACTCCACCAACGATTGGAGCAAACTGACGGACGCAAGCTTGCACGACTACCAATTGGTGATTTGGCTCAACGCCTCACCCACCGATCCCGCGCCGCGCCGGGCCTTCGAGCAATACATGGAAGCGGGCGGCGCTTGGATGGGTTTTCATGCCGCGGGCTACAACGACAAGGACACGGGCTGGCCCTGGTTCATCGATTTTCTGGGCGGCGCCGTCTTCTATAACAATAGCTGGCCACCACTACCGGCCAATTTGTTGGTGGACGAGCGCCGGCACCCCGTCACCGCCCATCTGCCGGACGCCTTCGAATCCCCCGCCAACGAGTGGTACGGGTGGAAGCCCAATCCCCGGTTGAACCAAGGCGTGCAAGTCCTGCTGACGCTGGACCCTTCGAACTATCCTCTGGGCCTGAAAGATGCGCTGACGGAGGGGGATATCCCCGTGGTATGGACGAACACAAAATACCGCATGGTCTACATGAACATGGGCCACGGCGACAAGATCTTTGCCAGCCCCACCCAGAATGAGTTAATTGAGAACGCGACCCTTTGGCTCGGCCGGAGATCGGAGCCGGCGGCTCTTTCCGGTGTTCGCATCAGCCCCCACGCGGTGGTCGTGAACCCGCGAACGAACAAGGTTTATGCGGTGAACACCACCCGCGGCACCGTGACGGTGATCGGTGGGTCCTCCCCACCCATCTCCGTGAAAGTGGGAGCAGGGCCAACGGCCATCGCCGTGAATACGCAGACCAACCGGATATACGTGGGGAACAACGGCAGCGGCACGGTCAGCGTGCTGGACGGGAGCACGGACCAGATCATCGCCACCGTGGAGGTTGGCGCGCTGCCCTACGTGGTTGCCGCCAATCCCGAGACCAATAAGATCTACGTCTCCCGGACTTTCAGCAATTCCCTGACGGTTATTAACGGCGCGACAAACTCCACTCGAAAACTGCCGCTAGGCATTCAGGCTGACTCCATTGCCGTGAACGCAGGAACGAACCAGGTTTACCTGATCAGCTATGAGAGCGGTGACGTGACGGTTCTGGACGGAATCACCGACCAACCCACGCGTATTCCCACCCGTCCCCATCTCTGGGGAATGGGCCTCAATCCGGCCACGAACCGGATTTATCTGGGCACCACGGGGGGCGCCCGCGTCACAACCATTAACGGGACCACGCGCCGCGCCACTTCCGTCTCTGCGGGAGAAATCCCCTGCGCCTTTGCGGTCGATCCCTCCGCCAATCGAGTTTACGCGGCCAACTATGCAGGCGGCAGCGTCACGGTGCTCGACGCAACGAATGACGCCGTAATAGTTACCGTGCCGGTGGGAGGACATCCCCAGGCGCTTGCCGTAGACCCGATGAATCACCATGTCTTTGTGGCAAGCCCCCGGGGTAATACCGTGACGGTCATCGATGGCGCCGGCCCTTCCGTCGTCGCGTCCGTCCGTGTCGAGGGCGGGCCTTATGCCCTCGCTGTAAACCCCGCAACCCATCGCGCCTATGTGCCGAGCCTGGTGGACGATCGGCTCACCACGATTGACGGGAAGACCTTCGCCACAGCGCCTGTGGTACCGCCCGCAATTCCTTAGAGGGGAACACCGGCGATCATTTCACCACTTCCCATTTGTCGTACCCGAAGTCCCAGACCTCGAGATTGAGTTTGTCCCCCACCAACTCGCCCAGCACGTACTCCCCCGCCTCGAGGGGTAGATGAGGTTTCAGGGCGTAGACGCTGGGCGCCATTTGCTTCCGGTCGATTGGAACCGCGTTGCGCTCTTCGGTGGCTTGGGCGTTCCTCCCGCGGGCGGCTTCCACGTCTTCCACCACGCGCGTCTCTTTTCCCGGCTTCAATCGCACGAGTACGAGTCTTGTGCCGAGGCCGTCGGCGGATTGAACGTAGAAGACCGGCCAGGGATCGTTCAGGCGGATGGCCGCTTTCGCGCCGTCCAGAACCACGAGCGAGCGCGTCTTGACCACCGGCAGGGGAACGGCCATCACCATGGCCGCCCGCTTCTTGTCCGTAACGGTTTCACTGGAGGACTGCACCATGCGCACGACCCGCTTTCCCTCCACGGTGAAGATGCCATCGTCCCCCGGCAGGCGAAGGCCGGGAGCCACTTCCAATCCCTGGTCGGGGGGTTTGTAAAACCGCTCCTTGTCGATTTCCTTCGCCTCCTCGTCAACCTTCTTCTGCTGGGCTTTGGTTTCCTCCTGGGCGCGCTTGGTGGCTTCAAAATCCACCAGCGCGGCGGGGATCTCCTCCCATTCCGAGCGCTCCACGCTGTAATAGCGCACCCGGTCCCCTTGAACTTCATAGCTGGAGACGATCTGGTAGCTGCCGTCCTTCATGCAAAGCTTCACCGCGGCCCACGCCGGGCGCGAAATCCCCAGCACGACCAGCAGGAGGGCGGCGAGCATGAGATTCAGGCTTGAAAATGGTGAGCGCATGTTCGTACCCATGCCCGGATCATGTTGCGCGCTACAGCAGTTGCATCACCCGCACGCAACATTAGATGCGAAGAGAAGGGAAGCCGGCTACGGTTCCTGGCCAAAAGCCCAACCGGCTTCCTTTCCGCCGTTACCTCAGCGACGCCATATCGATCACGAAGCGGTAGCGCACATCACTCTTCACCACCCGCTCGTAAGCTTCGTTGACTCTCTCGATGGGAATGACTTCGATGTCGCACGCAATCCCATGTTGGGCACAGAAATCGAGCATCTCCTGGGTCTCCTGAATGCCCCCGATCATGGAACCGGACAGGCTGCGGCGCCCGGCGATCACCGAGAAGGCGGCAAGCTGAATCGGTTTTTCGGGAATTCCAACCAGCACCATGGAACCTTCGATTTTCAACAGAGCCATGTAGGGGTCAAAGTCAATCGGCGACGAAACGGTGTTGATGATGAGATCAAATTCACCTTGCAGTTTCAAGAATGTGTCAGGGTCGGAGGTAGCATAGAAACGGTCGGCTCCCAACCGCTTCGCGTCCGCCTGCTTGCGCAGCGAATGGCTGAGCACGGTGACCTCGGCGCCCATGGCATGGCCGATTTTGACTCCCATGTGACCCAAGCCGCCCAACCCGAGGATCGCTACTTTCTTGCCCGGCCCGGCCTGCCAATGCTTCAAGGGGGAATAGAGCGTAATCCCCGCGCAGAGCAGCGGTGCGGCGGCATCCATCGGCAGGTTGCCGGGCATGCGCAGAACGTAGTTTTCATCCACCACGATATTGTCGGAATACCCGCCCATGGTCGGCGTGCCATCCTTCTCACGGCTGTTATACGTGAAGACGGGGCTGTGAATGCAGAATTGCTCGAACCCCTGTATGCAGGGGGCGCAGGCGCGACAGCTATCGACAAAGCAGCCCACTCCCACCTTGTCGCCGGCCTTGTATTTGGTCACTTTACTTCCGACTGCGGTAACCACTCCGCCGATCTCGTGGCCCGGAACCATGGGGAAGATCGACCCGCCCCACTCATCGCGGGCTTGATGGATATCCGAATGACAAATGCCGCAGAACTTGATGTCGATGGCCACATCGTGCTCGCGAGGCTCGCGCCGCTCGAAGGCGTAGGGTTGCAGCAGCGCTTTGGCACTGGCAGCCGCGTATCCTTTGGTCTTGATCATGAGGTGCCCTTCTCTCCCCACGGGATTCGCCGTGGACTCTATTATTGATTAGGAATCGGGGCCGATGAAGTGCAGAGGCCGACCCGCCTGTTTATTATAAGTGCTAATTGTCCGCCTGCGAACTGACAGCCGGGGAGCGCACGGTGGCTTCAGGTTACTATTGCACGCAAGAGAAGCACGCACACCCATGTTGATTTCGCGTATGATGGGCGGCATGATCGTGACGGTTCCGCGCCGTGCCCGGCGCGTGCTGCAACTCAGTCTATTCTTCCTTGCCCTGGGATGGGGCACTCTTCCGGATTACGCCCAGGTGGATTACTCGGTCCATTTCGAAATGGACAAACCCAGCTACCTGCTGGGAGAACCCGTCTTCTGCCGCTTCGTGATCCGCAACACCGGCAGCACGATTTTCGCTTTCCGTTATCGCTCACCCACCCGCGCGCAGACATCCGATTACGACCAGGAACCACGCTTCCGGGTGACGGATTCTCACGGCGTACGCCTGCCCGATCCCGGCCCCCGGCCCTGCGGGGGTTCGCAGGGAACTGCGGTTTATGGCTACGTCACTCTCCCTCCCGGCCAAACCCACACAGAGAGCTGGTTGCTGAACCAATGGGCCCAGTTCGCCTCGCCCGGCCGGTATCAGGTGCGGGCGGAGCGCCGCCTGGCGTTGTTCCCTCCCGACCCCCAAGCGGGGAAGTTCTCCGAGAAGGCCGGGGCGTTCTCCATGGCCATCAACGAACTCAACCTCGAACTGGTGCGCGGCAGCTCCGGCGCGGTGGAAGCGGCGTTCCAACCCTATCTTGCGGCCGTCAAAGGCTCCAAGGATCCCAACCCGGCTGAGGCGGTGACGGTGCTTACCTCCCTGCCTCAGCCTTTCTTCCTCGATCAACTGGTGGCGATAGCAAAGGCCGGAAAGCCGGACCGTTGGGATCGGCGCAATGCGGTGGACGGGTTGGCGCGACTGAATACCCCGGACTCCTGGGCGGCGATCCTGAAGCTCGTTAAAGAGACGGATACCAACTCAAGCTCCCGCGGCAAGGGCGGCGCGCAGGGGGAAGAGAATCCCGTGCGCTCCTATGCCCTGCTGCTTCTGGCGGAGAAGGGAGATCCGGCTTTCATACCGGCGTTCGTGGAGCTGCTCGCCAAAAGTGATGAGCCGATGCGGGGTGAAATCCTGCGCGCCCTCGGGTTCTTTCATGATGCCCGCGCCTACCAACCCCTTTTCGACAACTTGCATTCCGCCCAGGCAACCGACCGCATGAACGCAATCCTGGGATTGAAAAACCTGGGCACCAAAGAGGTGATTCCCGCCCTGCTGGCAGCGCTGAATGACCCCGAGGTCCAGGTCCGGCAGGTGGCGAATTTTGCCTTGGAGGGGTTGACCGGTTACAAGGTCGTGGTTTCCCCCCACCCCACCCGCGAGGAGTCGGAACGCATTGCAAAACAATGGCATGCGTGGTGGCTCCAACACGCCGGGAGCTTCTCTCCGCCGCGTCCCGCCCCCTGCCACGATTGGTAATGCCCAGGGTTCCGGAGGACGACCCATAAAGCAGACGACTCAGAAACCAGTTGCGCTGGCCTTCGAAAGGGAGGAAAATGTTAGATGCCGTCGAAAGGTATTAAGCGCTCCAGGCAAGGACCAATGTGGGGTGCGACTTAAACGGTTAAAGCCAGATGCCCGAATGTGCCCGATGGCCAGGTTCGGAGCGGGTGAGCGCGACCTAATCCAGGCAGACATAGAACCTCGAGCCGTTAATCAATAGCCATCCAGCCTGATCTTTGGAGAGGAATCCTTGCAGCCAGCCTCCCATCTCTTTCCGAATTTCCCCCTTGATGTCGATAAGTTCCATGACCATTGCGGGGTTTTTGGGGTTTACGGGCACCCGGAAGCCGCCAAGCTGGCCTATCTCGGACTTTATGCCCTCCAGCACCGCGGCCAGGAAAGCGCCGGCATTGCTTCCTCCGATGGCGACAACCTGGTCTGCCACAAAGGCATGGGACATGTAGAGGAGATCTTCCCCCGCGAAGTCCTGGCCACCCTGCCCGGGAGCCACGCCATCGGCCACACCCGTTACTCCACGGCCGGGGATACCGACCTGCGCAATGCCCAGCCGCTGAAGGTGAGCTGCCACAAGGGCCAGGTGGCGCTGGCGCACAACGGCAACCTGGTGAACGCCACCTCGGTGCGCCGGGAACTGGAAGCCCGCGGCGACATTTTTCAGTCCACCAGCGACACGGAAGTCATTCTCCACTATTTCGCCCGCTCGCGGCAGGCCGGCATTCCGGAAGCCGTGGCCGAGGCGCTCGACAAGGTGGTGGGAGCCTATTCGCTGGTGATGCTCTTCAAGGACGCGATTTACGGAATCCGCGACCCGCGCGGCTTCCGCCCCCTCAGCCTGGGAAAGCTGAATGGCGCTTATGTACTAGCCTCTGAAACGTGCGCTTTCGACCTGATCAACGCCCAGTACATCCGCGACGTGGAGCCGGGGGAGATGGTGATTCTCGACAGCCGGGGCGTGACCTCCCTGCGTTTTGCCCCCCCCGCCCGCCAGGCCCAGTGTGTATTCGAGCACGTCTACTTTTCCCGCCCCGACAGCATTGTGTTCGGCCGTTCCGTGCAGCTCAGCCGGGAAATGCTGGGCCGCCAACTGGCGCGCGAGCATCCCGTGGAAGCTGACGTGGTGGTTCCGGTCCCTGACTCCGGCGTTCCCGCCGCCACCGGGTTTGCGGAGGAATCGGGCATCCCTTTCAAGATCGCCCTGATCCGCAACCACTACGTGGGACGCACCTTTATTGAGCCCAGCCAGGCCATCCGCGACTTCGGCGTCAAGCTGAAGCTCAACCCGGTGCGCAGCCTGATGGAAGGCAAACGCGTGGTGCTGGTTGACGATTCCATTGTGCGCGGAACAACCAGCCGCAAGATTGTGCGCATCGTAAGGGAGGCGGGCGCTCGTGAGGTGCACATGCGCATCAGTTGCCCACCGACCGTGTCTCCCTGCTTTTACGGCGTGGACACGCCCACGCGGAAGGAGTTGATTGCGGCTACCCACTCGGTGGAGGAGATCCGCGAATACCTGGGCGCGGAGACCCTGGGTTACCTCTCGGTAGAAGGGTTGCGCAACGCCGTGGGGGACAACGACGGGCGCTTCTGCAATGCCTGCTACACGGCCGAATACCCGACGGCGATTCAGGAGCCGCTGATCGCCATCCGCAATCGAGATTGAGGCACATGGAATCATTCGAAACCAAGCCCGAGGAAGTGTCGGCGCCCGAGCCGCCGCCCCAGGCTCCCCCCTCCCGGCCGGAACGCCAGGAGACCGTGTGGGACACGCTCCGCTCCCTGATCATCGTGCTGGCGGGAGTGCTTTGCATCCGCACCTTTGTGGCCGAGGCCACGGTGATCCCCACCGGCTCCATGGAGTCCACCATCCTGATCGGCGACCACGTTTTCCTCAATAAGCTTCTCTACGGGCCGCGCGTGCCCTACACTTCGTTGCGCGTGCCGCCGCTGCGCGAGATTCACCGTCAGGATATCGTGGCCTTCCATTACCCCCGCAATCCCTCCGTCATGTTCGTCAAGCGCGTGATCGGCGTGGGTGGCGACGTGGTGAGGCTGCAGGACAAGAAGGTTTACCTGAACGGGCGGCTGCTGTTTGAGCCCTATACGCAGTTCCAGTACACCACCGTGCTGCCGTTGCGCGATGACTTTCCCCCTACGCCCAGCGTGCTGGAAACACTTCCCGCCGCCTGGGGACTCGACCCCGCCTGGGCGCGGGAAATGCCCGCCTTCATTCAAAATGACGGCCTGCACGTTCCGCCCGGCTACCTGTTTGTGATGGGCGACAACCGCGACAATTCTCTCGACAGCCGTTTCTGGGGATTCGTTCCCCTCGATAATGTGGTGGGCGAGCCGCTGTTTGTGTACTGGTCGTACGATGCCCCCACCAAGGACTGGACGGCGGAATCCTTGCAGGCGCGCCTGAAGTTTGACGCCTCCATCGTGTGGAATTTCATCACCCACACGCGCTGGTCAAGGACGGGACAAACGTTCTAAAGGCCGGGATACGGGTCACGGGATGCGGGGAACGGGACCCGGGCCACAGGACTGTAGCTTGCGTGTTAGAATGGAATTGCAGTCTGAGTTAAATCTTCAGGGATCGGGGACTATCGACACGCAGGAAGCTCCCAAACCCATAGGCACGAATTCCTGACGCACGTCGGCACGCAATAGCTTCCCGTATAGCGTGTCCCGTATCCCGTATACCGTATCCCGTTCTTCCATGCTCTATCGTGACGCCGGCGTCGATATTGACGCCGCAACTCAAGCCAAAAGACGTATCAAGCAGTTGGCTCGCAGCACCTTCAGCCCTCGCGTATTGCGGGAGGTCGGCGCCTTCGGGGGATTCTTCTCCCTGCAAGGACTGCCACGCGACGCCGTGCTGGTGTCCAGCGTGGATGGGGTCGGCACCAAGCTGAAGCTGGCTTTTGCCCTGGACCGCCACAACACGGTGGGCGCGGACCTGGTGAATCACTGCATCAACGATATTGCCGTCCACGGCGCCGCTCCGCTTTTTTTCCTGGATTACGTGGCCACCGGTAAGATGCACCCGCGGGTGGTGACGGAAGTGGTAAAAGGCCTGGCCGGCGCCTGCCGCAAGGCGGGTTGCGCCCTGGTGGGCGGCGAAACCGCGGAGATGCCGGGCTTTTATCCCGAGGATGAATACGATCTGGCGGGCTGCATTGTGGGTTGGGTGCGGCGCAGCCGCATTATTGACGGCAGCGGCATTCGCCCCGCGGATGTGATCCTGGGGCTGCCCTCCGTGGGCCTGCACACCAACGGCTATTCCCTGGCGCGCAAGGTCCTGCTGGAGCGGGAGCGCCTGCCCCTGACCGAACCCCTCCCGGAGCTCGGCCGGACGCTGGGTGACGAACTGCTGGCCCCGCACCGCTGCTATTGGCCTGCCATCAAGCCTCTCCTTGACCGCGGCTGGCTGAAGGGTCTGGTACACATCACCGGCGGCGGCATTACCGACAACACGCCGCGGATTCTCCCCGAGGGCGCCCGCGCCGAAGTTCGATTGGGAAGCTGGCCCGTGCTCCCCATTTTTGATTTGATTGCCCGTAGGGGCAACGTCCCGCCTGACGACATGCTGCGAACCTTCAACATGGGCATGGGAATGCTCCTGATTGTGTCCCCCCGCGACCTGCCGAAGGTGACCTCCTCGCTCCAGAAGCGCCGCGAGAAGTTCTGGAATATCGGCCGGATTATCCCCGGCCGCCCCGGCGTGAAATACATCGAATAAGCCGTCATTTTTCAGTTATCAGTAATCAGTCCTCAATTTTCTGTCGCTGCGCCCCTTTGGAGTGCGGGAGCTGCTGCTCCCACCCCTGGAGTCTCTACATTTTCGGAACCCCAAACCAGCCCAGCGAGGTGCGAAATCCGTCCCTAGGGTGTGGAAAGGCCGCTCCCCGCGCCATCCCTTCCGAACTGTTCCGACCTCGTCTGGAGACGGCCATCGATGCCGTCGCTCGCCTTTCGGTAGTTAGCCGATATGGCCAAGTGACAGGAAGACCTATCTCGCAGCCAGCCCCTCTGATGCAGAATTACACCGCACCACCTACTTTGTGCGAAACGAGCTTAGCCCGGAGTTGCCAACAAGCCGATCCAGGGTCTTGGGAGTGAATACTTTCCCTTTGGTGGAGAGGATCAACTTTTTCATATCGCTTCTCCGCACACCAAAGCCGCGCCCAGCAATACAGGCTATTACCTCGTACTTGGGCTTACCGGCTGGCTGGCCCTTCAGGCTGAGGGTTACAAGGTTTTCTATCCTTGTGACTTTGTCCCGAGCGGTCCCATCGTCCTCGGTAAATTTAGCCTCGATAATTACTTTTGGGTTGAACTGGTTCGGAACAATGAAATCGGGGGTTTGTTCAAACCCTGGGAGGTTTTCAGCTCGCTTTGTTTTCTTGAAACTGATGCCCGCCGCCGATAGAACGTCTTCTATACCTGACTCTAAGGGATCACCAACAAGCTCACTCACCGAGTCACGGTGTCCGGCAAAGGGTCGCCCGAGGAAACGCTCATAGAGCAACATGGGGTATGGAACTCCAAGGTCTGCTGCTGACTGTATGCTGCTTTGGCCGTTCTTCGTATCACATTTATCCAAACGATGAATCTTATCGGAACTGACGACAGGAAGCCCTTTCTTCAATAGGTCGCATGCAGTCCCAATCATGGCGTTAATTCTTTCTGACTTCGCCATCTTTCCTTCCAAGGGCTTTAACGGTTCAAGCCGTATTTTCCGATCGAGGGAGCGAGCGTACCCTTGCGGAATGTCGACTCCCTGCCGCTGCCCAGTGATATATGCCCATTCCGGCGGTGTGAAACCGAGCATCGAACGGAGTACGACCAAAGAAATCGGGCAATCAATCACCGCTTGGAGAACGCAATCTGGTTTGATTTCGTTGAACGCTCTAGTCAATTGCTTGAGTTTTTCGTAGCCGCTATCGAATGTAGGGTAGTCGACAAAGCCATTTCCTTTTGGCATTACCCAGAACTCTGACGCCAGACTGCCCAGAACTGCCTCGATGTAAGGGCCCGGGTCAGCCTGAACTTCAGAAAATGGAACTTCGAAGGGCTGTTTGAGCATTAATTTTCCGGTTGGAAATTCAAGGCCGCAGAAGCAACTGCCATAGCCGGGGTCGGCACTCCCAAGATTGACCTGTCAATAGTAGATTGTCCCCCCATTTTCTCAATCGCGTTCGAAACGGCAGAGAGCTTGGCCGCCGTCGGAATGCTCCTGTCCCAGCTCCGGTGAAGATGCCAGATGGCGAGCCTGATGAGGTGACCGCGTGTCACACACTTAATGTCCCCGATGCCAACATTGACCCCTCCGTCCCGGAGCTTTTGCACATCCTCACTAACAAGGCGGGCCACCGAATCTGGATCATCGGCCAACAGGTGCCGTTGGGTTACGCCCGTGGACCTGCATACAAAAACGGTGTCAATTATGGAAGAGTCGGTTCCGCTGATATGTATCGACGCTCCCATTTCACCCGGGCACGGCAGCGAGGCAGAGCAAGTGAGTCCGCCGTCCAGGATGGCTGCTGCAATCGGATAATAGGCATCCATTTTGTTGTGGTGATATGTAAACACCAAGGGCGCTCCCGGTTTGAGCGCGACAGCCATCTTCTGAAAGACAGCCGATAACCCCTCCGCAAAGTGCTCAAGGCCCCGGCTCATGTTGATATTGCCAGTTAATTCGCCTGTGTTTCTCGTTGAAACTTCGCCAAAGAAACCGTGCTCATTCTTGATTCGCCGCAACCAGACATAACAGAAATCCATGAGTTCAGCATACTGGACGTTGCCGAAGTAGGGAGGATCTGTAAATACTGCGTCGAGGCTCCCCGGCGACAAGCCAGCCGCGGCTGCATCCCCGCAACGCAAATCAATCACTCGTGAATCGGTTGCAGATGTTCTATCCTTACTACTGCCAATCCATTCCCCGTGAATAGGAACCGTCACTTTGGATCCCCGGAAGTGACGGATCTCGAAGGGATGATCGCAGTAAGCCTTGGCTCTGACATACTTCTCGACAATGTTCGACCA
>DATJVT010000332.1:0-6482 GCA_035501695.1 Terriglobia bacterium
GGATTGGTTACGAAGCTGACCCCGACTTTGATGATATCTTGAGCGCCCGCGGCGTTCGGCCCCAGAGCGGCGTGGTAATCGGGATCGTGCCCAGTCAGGAAGATCGCGTCCGCAATAGCCGAAGAGGCTGGCGCCAGACACAGATAAAGCGTCACGAGTGCAACCAGATACAAGTTTCTAGTTTTCATTATCCACCAATTCTGTCCGGTCCAATTCACCACAAGACTCGGTCTGAATTCTCCAACCACATCTCACACTCTTTTTGGGGCAGTATCTCGGGCATGGCTGGTTGGCGACTTTTTCACCTTGAAAGGCAGGTGCTTCGTCTTTACAAACAGATCACAGCTCGATAACGGCACTCCGGATGCCAAACTCCCGTCTGTAATGTGCCTTAATTTGTAGAGCTTAGATGCTTCTCGACGCCGTATTGCATTGTTTTTCACAATTCAGGCAAATGTTTGCCACTTTTGCTACCCGTGGTGGCAAGCTGACTGGATTGAATGGTAGCGCTACCGGGAATCGAACCCGGGTTTTGAGATTGAGAATCTCACGTCCTAACCCCTAGACGATAGCGCCCCGGAGCCTATCTATTCTTCTAACACCCGCCCGCCCGGATTGTCAAGGCGGGTCAGTACTGGGTGGTGGAAGCGAAATTGAACTCGCGAATCTTGGCAGGAGGCACCACCATTTCAAACGACTCTTCTCCGGCGGTGCGTTGAGGAGGTCCCATCATTTCAACCTGTCCCAGCATATCCACCAAGCTCTGGTTGAAACGCAGGTTCTTCACTCCGTGCTTCACCTGGCCTTCCTCAATCCAAAAAGTGCCGTCGCGGGTCATGCCGGTAAGGATTTTCTTGTAGGGATCGACTTCCCGGATGTACCAGAATCGGGTCACTAGCAAGCCGCGGTCCGTGGACCGAATCATGTCTTCCACGCTCTTTCTCCCGCCATCCATGACAATGTTGAGCGGGGCTTCCGCAAATTCGTTGGGAAGGGGGAACCCGTGGCCGGTCGGCTGCGTCCCCAACTTGTGCGCGGTCTGGCGCGAATAGACCAGGCTCTTTACCTCGCCTTTCTTGACAATCGGCACACGCTGGCGGGGAATTCCCTCTCCGTCAAAGGGCGCCCCCGTCTGCAAGGGATGGAAGACATCGTCGCGGAGGCTGATATTCTCTCCAAAGACCTTCTGGCCCACGCGCCCGGTAAAGCAACTGCGCTGCTCTTGCACTGCCTGTCCGCTGAAGTCCAGAATCATGTAGCCCAAAAGATCGAGCATGGCGGAAGGCTCCAGGATGACAGTATAGCGGCCCGGCGCGATCTCCTGCGGGTCCCGGCTGGCAAGGGCCTTCTGTGCGGCGCGATCCGCCAGTTCGGTCGGTTCCAATTCCATCCAGTAAGGTGCGGTTTTCTTCGCCCAGCCGGAACTGGAATCGGTCATCATGGTTACGGAGAACTCCGACGTGGTCTCTTCGTGATAGGCTTTCAGCCCCCGCGAGTTGAAAAGGCCGTAAGCCGAAGCCCCGCTTGAGAACACCCCGGCGGCGGTCAAACCGTCTTTCTCCGCTCGCTCCACGACCTTGGCTACCGTCTCCGCCCTGGTCTTGGGGTTTAGCTGCGAGGTCTCCGGGGAGAAGCGGTCGAGCGCACGGTAAGTCCGTGGCCCCGACATGGGCAACAAGTCGGGATCTCGCGGCTGGAGCCGTGCCAGAGCGAGGACGTCTTCACAAAGCTGCCGGATTGACCTTTCCTCAAACTTGTTGGTGCTGACGCGCGCCATGCGCCCGTCGCTGACCACGCGGACGGAAAGCGAGGTGCTCTCCTCCGCCACATTCTGATGAATGACGTTGTTGGCGAAGCGGGTGAGAGCGTAGGAGGTGGCGGAAACCATCGCCTCGGTCTCATCGGCTGTGGAGTATTTCAGAACTTTGTCAAAAACCTCTTCGGCGCGCTGGCGAGTTAGATTCATCGGATCATCGGATCATCGGGTCATCGGATCATTGGATCATCGGGTCATCGAGTCATCGGGTCGTTGAATCGTCTGGTAGTCGGCCGGCCAGGCCAGAGTCGGGTCACTTCTCGATTGCGCATCGAGGATATCGAGAATCGGCAACCAGCAATCCTAGTGACCCGATGACTCAAAGAAAAAATGCATCAATCCGGATATGCCACTCCCACTTGGACCTGGCGGAAGCGGGCGGGGGCGGCTCCGTGCCCGGTACCCATGGTCTGCATCGGCTGCCCTTTGCCGCAATTGGGCGTCCCCCAAAGGGTCCAGTAATCAGAGCTGCAAATGGCATCACAGGAATTCCAGAAGTTCGTGGTGATGCCGCCGTAACTGGGGTTTCTCAGCATCCGGGTTTTCTTGCCGCCGCGAATCTCCCACCCAATCTCGGTTCCAAACTGAAAATTGTACCGGCGATCGTCGATCGACCAGCTTCGGTTTGTCTCCATGTAGATGCCATCATCGGTATCGGCAACCAGGTCCTCGGGTTTCCAAGTTCCCGGCAGAATGCTGACATTGGTCATGCGAATAAGAGGAATCCGGTTCCAGCTCTCGGCGCGCATCGCTCCGCTGGAGCGTGCCAATCCGACGGCCGGGGCGGTTTCGCGCGAACTCAGGTACCCTACGAAGCGCCCGTCCTTGATGATGGGCGTGCACTGGGCGGGGACGCCCTCATCGTCATAAGCAAATGTTCCCAGCCCGGGGCCGTGGGCGGGCGTGGCGTCCGCCACCACATTGACGATGTCGGAAGCGTACTGGAGTGCACCCAATTTTTCGAGCGTCAGGAAGCTCATCCCGGCGAAGTTCGCCTCCGTCCCCAGGACGCGATCCAGTTCAATGGGGTGGCCGATCGATTCGTGAATCTGAAGGCCCAACTGCGAACTATCCAGAATAATGTCTTTCACCCCGGCGGGGCATTGATCGGCCTTGTGGAGCGCCACACACTCCTCCGCGACACGGCGGGCTTGTCCCAGAAGATTGAGTTCTTCCACCAGTTCGTACCCCTTGGTTTGATACTGCCCCCCGAATGAATTCGGGTACGAGCGGCGCTGTATCTCATTCCCGGCAAAAGAGGTGGCCACATAACCGGCGCCCGTCTGAGTTTTCAATTGGTAGATCTCTGAGCCCAGGCTGGAAAGGAAGAGTTGTTCGATGCGGCGGAAATCCATCGCCGCCTCGGCCATGGTCACTCCCGGCACCCGGCGCAACTCGGCATCCACCTTCAGCATGAGTCCCAGGCAGGAGGATACCGGAACGGAAAACGGATCGATGCGGCAAGGCGCCGCCCAGTGGTCCACAATCTTCTTCTCGGGAACCAGTTGAACATCGTGCTTTTTGGTCATGGCACTGGCGCATGCAATTTCCACTGCCAACGCCGCGGCGCGGTCCACGTCGGCGCGCGTTAGCGCATCAGTAGAGGCAAATCCCCACCCTCCGTCCGCAATCACACGGATTCCCAATCCCAGGGACTGGGACTCTCTAACCTGGGAGGTTTGCCCATTCTTGGTCGAGAGGTAACGCTGGCGGGTGTCGAGCGCCCGAACCTCAGCGTACGTGGCGCCGCGTTTAACAGCGGTGTCGAGCGCCCAAGTAGCGAATTCTTTCATGATGAGCCGACAGCTTACAGCCGACAGCTAACAGTAACTGCCCGTAAAGGGACGGTTACTGGAGACAATTCGACCGAACACTGCCTTTCCTGCGGTCCTTCCAAAGTGTCCAACAGCTCGCATCCGACGGCTGACAGTTCCTGCGCTGTGGGCTGTCGGCTGTTAGCTCGATTCCTATGTTCCCTCCGACCAGGAAGAAAGGTATTCCTCCTGCTCGCGGGTCAGTCGATCGATATTAATGCCCAGGGATTGCAGCTTGAGCCGGGCCACGTTCTGATCGATATCTGCCGGCACGGGATAAACCTTGGATTCGAGTTTCTTGGCGTTCTTCACGAGATACTCGACCGAAAGCGCCTGGTCGGCAAAGCTCATGTCCATAACCACGGCGGGATGGCCTTCCGCCGCCGCCAGATTGATCAAACGCCCTTCGCCCAAAACGTAAATCTTCCGCCCATCGCGCATCGTGTACTCATCTACAAAGTCGCGCGTCTGGCGTTTGTTCAGGGAGAGTTTCTCCAGGGCCGGCAGGTCGAGTTCGACATTGAAGTGTCCGGAATTGGCCACCACCGCGCCGTCTTTCATCAGGCGGAAGTGTTCGCCCGACACGACCGACTTGTTCCCAGTGACTGTGACGAAGACATCGCCGATTTTCGCCGCCTCAGCCAGGGGCATGACCCGAAAACCATCCATGACCGCTTCCAGCGCCCGCGTGGGATTGGTCTCCGTAATGATTACGTCGGAGCCCAGCCCCTTAGAGCGCATGGCCACGCCGCGGCCACACCAGCCATACCCGCAGACGACAACGTGCAAGCCCGCAAAGAGCAGGTTGGTGGCGCGAAGAATTCCGTCAACCGTTGACTGGCCGGTCCCGTAGCGGTTGTCGAACAGGTGCTTGGTATCCGCGTCGTTTACGGCAACTATGGGATATTTCAGCATGCCGTCCTTCGCCATGCTGCGCAAACGGATGACCCCCGTGGTGGTCTCTTCCGTTCCGCCGATAACCCCCGGCACCTGCTCCTGGCGCTTGGTCAGGATCATGGTGACCAGGTCCGCGCCATCATCCATCGTTATCTGCGGCTTGTGGTCAAGAGCGGACACGATGTGGGAATAATACGTCGCCTTATCTTCGCCCTTGATGGCGTAAGTGGGAATCTTGTAGTCCTTCACCAGCGAAGACGCCACGTCATCCTGGGTGCTCAGCGGGTTGGAAGCGCAAAGCACTACGTCCGCCCCGCCGTCGCGCAAGGTGATCGCCAGATTCGCGGTCTCCGTGGTCACGTGCAGGCAGGCGGAAATCCGCACGCCCTCGAACGGACGCTCCTTGATGAACCGCTTGCGGATCAGTTGCAGCACTGGCATCCACTGGTTCGCCCACTCAATCCGCAACTTCCCCTTTGCCGCAAGGGTCAAATCCTTTACATCCCCAGCCTGTTTCTTTGTGGAAGCCATCTAAAGGCCCGCCTCTTTCTTCAGGATTGCGGCCTTGTCGGTCTTCTCCCAGAAGAAATCGGGGTCAGGACGGCCGAAGTGGCCATAAGCCGCTGTCTTCTTGTAAATGGGGCGCCGCAGGTCAAGCGACTCAATGATTCCCTGGGGAGTCAGCTTGAAGTGCTTGCGAACTAGATTCTCGAGGTGCACCTGGTCAATCTGGCCGGTGCCAAAGGTGTCGACCATGACCG
Source organism: Terriglobia bacterium (assembly GCA_035501695.1). GTDB lineage: Bacteria > Acidobacteriota > Terriglobia > UBA7540 > UBA7540 > Bog-366. Next base: position 5,289 of record DATJVT010000332.1, read on the forward strand.
AAACCGGGTCGGCAACGCCAATGGCGTAGGCAAGCTGCACCTCTGCTCGGTCGGCGATGCCAGCAGCCACGAGGTTCTTGGCAATGTAGCGCGCCATGTAGGTCGCGGACCGATCGACTTTGGTGGGGTCCTTCCCGGAGAAGCATCCGCCGCCGTGATGAGCGCTGCCGCCGTAGGTGTCCACGATGATTTTGCGCCCCGTCAATCCCGAATCTCCCACCGGCCCTCCCGTCACAAAGCGGCCCGTGGGGTTAATGTGGTACTTGGTATCAGAGTCGAGCAGATGAGCGGGAATCACCGGCTTGATGACGCATTCCATAATCCCGGCACGAAGCGTCTCATTGCTGACGCTATCCGCGTGCTGGGTGGAAACGACCACCGCGTCCACGCGCACCGGGCGGGCACCATCGTATTCAACCGTGACTTGTGACTTTCCGTCCGGCCGCACGAAATCGAGAATTCCCTTGCGCCGCACCTCCGCCAGCCGCAAACAAAGCTTGTGCGCGGTCATGATGGGAAAGGGCATCAACTCTTCCGTCTCGTTGCAGGCGTAACCGAACATCAATCCTTGGTCGCCGGCGCCGCCGGTTACCACACCTTGGCTGATATCGGGACTCTGGCGGGTCAGATTGACCGTCACCTGGCAGATCTCGGAAGTAAAGCCGCCCTTGGGATCGGTATAGCCAATTCCCCGCACGGTCTCGCGGACGAGCTTCTCAATGTCGGGCTTGGACGTGGTAGTGATTTCACCCGCGACGTAAACGGACTGGTCCTTCACCATCGATTCGCACGCCACGCGGCCCAGCGGATCGGAGGCAAGGACGGCGTCAAGAACCGCATCGGAGATTTGATCGCAGATTTTGTCGGGGTGGCCTTCGGTTACAGATTCAGAGGTAAACAGATAATGGCACTTCGGCTCGCTCAATCAGAGCCTCCTTCGGTTAAGAATGGCATGGTCAAAACAAACATTCAAGCTAACACAGGCGAAATGGGGGTGTCAACGATTTCAGGCCATTCGTAGCGCCTGACGCACCCATCTGTCGAAAACGACGTGCGGATGGTCTGAGGTTGCAGCCAACGGCAGGAATGGCGACTATTTGGCGGTCATCCGGGGATTCTCTCTTGATTGATTCCCAGGGAGCTTCCCCGGCATTCGCGGCGTGGCAGTAACAGTTTGACAGTTCCGGGAGGCAG
>DATJVT010000333.1:0-12241 GCA_035501695.1 Terriglobia bacterium
CGGGCGGTACCCCCGGAACGACGAAAGGCGAAGTGCCGCAAGGCGCTGAGTACATCCCCGTACAGCCCCGCCCGAATCCTTATCTGTCCTCAGGATTCTTCTGGTACTCGGAGGGAAACAGCAGTTATAACGCACTGCAAACAGACTTCACCCATCGCCTCAGCCACGGTATTCAGTTCCGGGCCAATTACACATGGTCGAAGAATCTCGACATGAACTCCGCGCTGACGGGAGCGCAGGCACAGAACCAGGCCCAGATGATTCTGGACCGCAACCATCTGCGGCGGGACTGGGGGTTGTCGGCGTTAAATGTCAGGAATCAGGCCGGATTCTCCGGGAGTTACGCCTTACCGGTCGGTTCCGGCAAGCCTTGGCTGGGCGATTGGAGGGGTGCGCAAGGAATGTCCGTGAGCGGGTGGCAACTGAACGGGATCGTAACCCTATTGACCGGATTTCCGTTCACGCCGCAGATCGGCTCGAATCGGTCCGGAGATGGAGATACGCGAAACCCCGACCGGCCCTCCCTCTACCCTGATTTCACGGGTCCGATCGTTGTGCACAATCCCAGCCAGTGGTTTAATCCGAATGCTTTTGTCCTGCCCGCTCCAGGCACTTATGGAAGCTTGGGAAGAGGGACGCTCACGGGGCCTGGCCTCGCCGAAATAGATGTCTCACTTTTCAAAAACACTGAAATTACCGAACGTTTGAGGCTGCAGTTTCGGATGGAATTCTTCAATGTGCTCAATCACCCCAACTTCGGCACCCCGAATCCGATCGTCTTCTCGAGCGGTACATTCAGCCCGACCGCCGGATTAATCACAGCCACGGCAACAACATCCCGTCAGATTCAGCTCGGGCTGAAGCTGATGTTCTAATCGTCCGGCTGCAAGCGGATGAAACGCTACCTCCCACCAAGGAATATAACGGGGACGTAAATGCCCAGCCTGGCGTTGACGGCCAGGTACCAGCCCACGTCGTCCGGGTCTTCGTAAATCACCACCTGATCGGCGTCCCAACGCCAGTCGCGGCAGTAGCCGTAGTCATAGAGGGGTTCGTAAGGACGCGGCAACAAATTCACCTTCATTATGGTGGCGGGACACCTGGGGGCATCGGCGGGCGATCCCGTGGACTGGCTACTTCAGTTGGGCCCATCCAGCAGCAGAACCCAGTCGTCGGCCCCCTCGTGGTTCTCACCTGGCGGCGTGAATTGCAGCGCCCCCGTGTTGGGGGCCGGCCCGCCGGGGATGGCGATGTAGTCCCCATTCGTAGGATCGAACCACCTGGCTCGGGCGGGAGCTTTCAAACCCGCCAGGTTGACGGTGATGGTCCGTGCTGTCGGCAGGTATACGACAACGAATGAGCCGTCCGGCGTCTTCGCGGCCGTGCAATAATCGCTCTGGCTGACGCGCGTCTGAAGCGTCCCGTAGGTTCCCAGTCCGGCCGTAACCACCGCGTGGTCCTGGTCCGGGACCAGATCCTGCCAGGGAAGTGACGAGAAGAAGTCCTTCCAAATCGTAAGTTGGCTCACGCCCACGGTATCAATATGCGATTCCCACCCGGGGGCGAAGCTCCAAGTGTATTTGTTGCCGTAAAACTGTCCCGTGCCTCCGCTCAGCATGGTCCAATACTCTTCGCGCCGGAGCACCGACGGCGTCCCGAAGTCCGGCGGCTTGCCGACCTCCTCCCAATCGTAGTGCGCCTCGACCAGGTAGTCCGGTATTACCGGCTTCTGATTGTAACTGTGCAACATCTGAATGTAGGTGGGGGAGTAAGTATAGGTGCTGTTCAGGGCAATAAGCGGCGCCCAGGCGGGATCATCCAGGGAAGAACTGGTATGGACGTTGAGCTCGACGGTTTGAACCTGCGCCGGATCCTCCGCCTTGATGCCTTTTGCAACGGCCAGGACAAGCGCGTCATCCTTGGGGTCTTTCCAGGTATTGAAATCATTTCCGTTCAACCAGGCGACGTTGGCAAAGCCCTTGTAGCGCCGGCCGAGGTACTGCCCATAGGCATAGGAGGCGTCGAGGCCGTTGTTGCGGAGGGTAGGGAGCCATCCAATCGTCTCGATGGGATCGATGAAGACCAGCAGGCCGTGTTTGGCCGCGAGCGTGACGATATGGTCGAGGCGCGTGAAATAAACCTCATTGGGTTTGGAGAGATCATAATGCGCGAAATCGGTTCCGCCGGAAAGGTATCCCGTGAAGGGGCGAATGCCATCCGGAGTGGCAGCATCCTTGTTGCTCGGGTAGTCGGGACCGGCACAAGCTACGTCAATCCATCCCAGGGAGTTGAATCCGTGCCTCTGCCGGTTGGCAAAGTAGCTTTCGGCCTGTGCCTCGGTCAAGCGGCCCATTAATCCCTGCGGCGTATCACCTACGATCAGGAAGGGAATGCCATTCCGATCCACCAGGTATCTGCCGTTGGCGCTGACCTTGACGGGATAGGCAGCGGGACTTGCTGTGCCGTTTTGCGGAGGCGCGGCTGCTGAGGGCGTTACCGCAGCAAGAACCCCCAGTGAGACAAGCGCGCTGAGCAATAATTGAACTTTTGCGATGAGAGAGGTTGAGACGCTGGTTATCATGGGACGTACTCGCTTTCGGAATCGTGATTGATTTGCATTGCCATGCGGTGAATCCTGGTTTCCTCAGAAGGGGTCGTCATCGGCGCCAGGAAGTGGGGCGGGCTTTCTTGCTGCGATGTGACCGGCTAGAACTTCTGGACCTTTGAAACCTTACCGTTCGAAAAATCCACCACCCACCGGTGGCCGTCTTTCATGAAGAACGACGTTTCCGACAGGTTGCCGCCCGTGGAATCATTAATCTTCGTTTTCCTTGACGACGGCGGCTCAAGTGGAACGACCGCAATCTGCCCCAAGCGGACCTGACGAGTCGGCGCCGTCCGTCGGGCGAGTCGCACGACTAAGCCGGAATGTACGTCAACCTGACCACATCCTCGCCAATTATATCGCTGGCCACAAGGCGGAGCGGCGGCCGGGGGCCGGCGAAGAATGGCGTGCCACCGCCAAGCACGATGGGGTGGAGGTAGAGTCGATACTCATCGATAAGACCAAGGTCGGTTAGGCTTGCTGCCAAGTTAGGCCCGGCAACATCGATTTCCCCATCTAGCTGAGCCTTCAGCCCGCGTATCACCGCCTCGAGGCTATTCCCGACCAGCGTGGCGTTGCGGCCGACCGACCGGAGCGAGCGCGACACAACCCACTTCGGCTTGCTCCGCCACACCGCCGCGAAGTCGCGATCCACCGCGTCCCAGTCGGGAAGGTCATCGTCCCAATAGCGCATTATTTCGTAAATGCGGCGACCGTAAAGCATGCCCGTCAGGCCGCGCACCTGCTCGATGAAGTAACGAAAGAGCGCGGGACGGGGTGGCCCGATTTTCAGGTGGTCAACGTAGCCGTCCAGGGACTGGTTCAGTCCGTATATGAGCTTTGCCATGGCGCAGAATCTCCGCCCCGGTTTCTTCAGAACATCTTAAACCGGCGTTCCGCGGAAATCAATTTGGACATGCCGCCGAGCCAAGCGCGCCATGAGCCCGTACCAGGTCCGACGCTTGGCGGTTCGCTCGGGAGGATTTCTTAGAGACCGAGCGCCCCGACGGGGCAGAATAGATGATCCCCTTCCCCTCTTCTCTCCGACCCCCTTCTCCCCCGTTCAAAACCCATGGGGTACCCGTTCCCCTACCTCCCTGACGCATCCAACTTCCGAGGAGTTTAGATTCGCCCGCTATTCCAGCGATTGGCAAAAGAAGATTTGCCCATGACCCGTGCCAAGACAGCAACTCGTGTACGCTAAATGCAAAAAGGATAAGTACTGCAATACCGCCCCAGAGAAATGCACCGACAGAATTTCCCTTTCTAAAGCAGCCGTGCCCTGCAAGTAACCATACGCCGGAAACAGCGAGTGCTAACAGAACAGCATGACCTTTGAGAACCGACGAAATTAATCCATCTTTCAGAACGCAAATCGTGATTGCCACTGTTAACCCCCCATAATCGGATCATGATCAATATGTCTTTGAGCGCGGTAATGCGTGCCATGGCTTGCAAAGATCGCGCGGCCAAGGCGACCGCGTTGGGGTCACGCCCGGGCGCGGCGGTCTGGGCGAAGGCGGAATTGAAAATCAAACCTTCGAGAAATAGGAGAAATAGGAAACAGAAAACGGGATACGGGGTACGGGACACGGGATACGGGGAGAAAAAGCAGCGAAGAGTGAACAGTTGACAATTGACAGTGCTGGCGCGAGATGGCCGTAGCGGGTGCGGTCGCGAGAAGCGAGCGTATGAGAAGATGCTCTGGCGCTAGGCGCGGGAAAGATAAGAGCAGCGCAGAGCGAAGGAGCGCAAAACTGCGTCGAAGGAGAATTTGAACCGCCTCGTCATGTTGCGCCTCCTAAGGAGAAGGTTGACGATACTCGGTACCGCAAAAGGATCTAACGAGGATGCGGCCGGTTATCAATCTACTCAAAGACTTATGGCAATGAGGGATGTCAAAAATGGGACCATGGCAAGACATGACTTCACTTAAGTGGTTGTATCGTATGCGATTATATTGTTCTCAGTAAAGAAAGACGGCCGGTCCTTGTTTCCTAGCAAGCATTTTGTGCGCGAGGCAGGGCCGAAGGGCGTTTGGGGGGGTGTAGGGCCGAACAGCGTTCGGCCAAGGACCAGCGCTGCTGGTCTCTGGAGTCTATACTTTTGGCTACCAAACGTCGTCCCGGCCGTACAACGCTCGACCCGCCGACGTGCCCTTCGCACTCGCCAGCGAGGAGGCAGTAGCCCGTCAAGAGCTCGCGCCCGCGCTGGACGGCGTGTCGAGTGACCGTCAGGCGTCAGGCGAATCATCCGACACTGCTCACCGACTGACCCGCGACGATTCTTCGTGCCGTTTGATCGTGGGAAAACTACGGAGGCGCCGGTTTCTGACCCTGCCGACGGAATGCGGCGAAGCCTTGTAGGCCTGACTTCGAGGTCAGCATCTATAGGGCCCCGCAATGCTTGGCCCAACATCCTGTTCCGACCTCGAGGTCGGCGCTACAAGGGCCCACTGGTCGAGAGGAGATGCGGCGGCCTTTGAAGCGGTTCGACGCAGCTGGGGACGACGCGGGGAAGCGACAAATTGTCGTCTGCGCAGGGATGCCAAGAGAGTCATGCGCCGAGGCGCGTCGGACAAAAAGTCATGCACGGGACTGTCAATCCGGCCCGTGCCGCGCCTTTGGCAGCTTCCGGGCACTTGATTTTGGGAGGTCCCCGCACCGTTGCTTAATTCTGCAACAGCAACCACAACCTGTGCCGCGCTGGGACAGCTTTCTGCTACAATGCCGCCAACCTGTTTGGAAGCATTAATCCGTAGTATCGATTTGAGGAGCAAACTTCCACCAGGTTGAGGGGCGGTGTAGTGGACCAGGACTTGGAACTCCTTCAGCGGTGCCTTACCGGCGAGAACTCCGCCTGGGAAGGCCTGCTCAAGGTCTACACCCGCAAGATCTACAGCTTCTGCTACCGTTTCACGGGCAGGGCCGAGGAAGCAGAAGATCTGACCCAAGAGGTCTTCATCAAAGTCTTTCAAACCCTACGCAGCTTTGACGCGGCGCAGGGATCGTTCTCCACCTGGCTGCACCGCGTAGCGCGCAACCATCTGGTGGATCACTACCGGCGGACCAAGAAGGACCGGATCACGGACTCCATCGACGACGACCTGGGGACAATCGAGGAGAAGCCCAGCCCGGGCTCGGGGCCTGCCGCCCATGTGGAGGACCGGGAGCGCAAGGAGCTAATTCAGCGGGCGTTGGACCGGCTTTCGCCCGATTTGCGCGAGGCTGTGGTGCTACGCGACCTGCACGATTTGGATTACCTGGAAATCTCCCAGGTGCTGGGGGTACCCCAGGGAACGGTTAAGTCGCGAATAAATCGAGGCCGATTGGAACTTGCGCGGGTCTTAAAGCGTATGGAAGGTTTGAGAGGCCCCGCAGAGGCGGGTAGCGAGCCATGACGCACCTGGAACTGGAAAACCTGGCGAGCGAATTCCTGGAAGGGCTGCTGGAACCCTCCCAGCAAGCGGCGGTGGAAGCGCACTTGAGCGAGTGCGCCGGTTGCCGCGAGCTGATGGGAGACGTCCGGCATGCGCTGGAAGTGTGCCGCGTGGCGGAAGCCGTGGAGCCCAAGCCCTGGCTGATCGCCAAGATCATGCTGGCCACCATCGGCGAGCATAAGCCCACCTGGGGTGAGCAGATCGCCGCTTATGTGCGGCTCGTGTTGCAACCGCGCGTGGCCTATCCCATTGCCATGACGGTGTTCACCTTCTCACTCATCGTCAACGTGGTGGGGCTGAACCTGAGAAGCCTGCGGGTGGAAGACCTGAATCCCCGCACTTGGGTTTTGCGGGCTGACCGCCAGGGGCACCTGTTGGCGGCGCGCGCGGAAAAGTTCTATTACGACCTGCGCGTGGTGTACGAGATTGAATCGCGCTTCCGGCAACTGAGCGGCCAGCCGCAGGGGCAGGAGGAGCCATCTCCCAAGCCTGCGGCGCCCGGCGGCGGTTCCTCCCAGGGCATACCCTCGGAGCAGACAGTGGCCTCCAACGGAGCCGCGGGAATCGAAGTAGCGGCCAAAAGCGCATCGTCTCTTGCGACGGCCGGAAACCAGACCGGACTTGTCAGGTCAGGAAGGACCCTAATCCCATGAAATGCGCCAATCACCCTCTCAACGATGCTTTTGTTTATTGCGGTCAATGCGGGCGCTCAATCTGCAGCGAATGCAAACGCGATGTGGGCGGGATGGTCTACTGCGAGAACTGTCTCACCACTCGTTTGCAGAACCCCCTTCCCCCCTGGGGTGGAGTGGGGACGGGCCCCAGTCCCGGCGTGGCCCTGGCCCTGGGATTTATTCCCGGCGTGGGGGCCATCTACAATGGGCAGGCTGCGAAAGCCATCTTGCAAGTTCTGATCTTTGCTTCTCTCATTGCCTTGGGAGACCGAGTCCACGGTCCGTTGGACACCTTTTTCGGCCTGGGCGCTGCCGCCTTCTATTTCTACATGGTGATTGACTCTTTCCAGACGGCCAAGGCGAAATCCGCCGGCAAACCCGTGCCGGAGTGGTTTGGCCTGGGCGATATGAAGGTGAATGCTCCCATCGGGGCTGCTTTGCTAATCGGTCTTGGCGCTCTCTTCCTCCTGGACAATCTCGGCGTCCCGGTGATCAACCAGATCAGCCGATTCTGGCCCATCCTGCTGATCGTGGCTGGGTTCCTGGTATTGCAGCGGCGGCTGAGTGGGCCCAAGCCTGAACCTCCGGCGAGCCCGGTTACACCCGAGAAGCCAGGGGAGGGACCGACCAATATACCCGGGCCCAAGGGAATGTAGGGCAGGGATCAGGGGGCAGGGAAAGAAGAACAACAGCACCACGCGGTACGCGACACCAAGTTTTGATTTCAAACTGTGCGGAGGGAGAACATGGAGCTCAGCCCGTTTGTCATTCCCCTGGGAGTCTTTGTGATGGTGGTGCTGATTGTGGCCATCGCTTCCATGAGAAAGATGCGAGAGAAAGAGTTGGAGGCGCATCAGCGGCTTCGCCAGCAGGAGATGGAACACGAGAGAAAGCTGAAAGAACTGGAAATTGAGAAAACCAAGCTGGAGCTGGAGAAAGCACGCGCTACGAAGAACGGCTGAAACCCGGCCCGGCGACGCCGAGACCGGCAGTCTGCGGAGGCAGTAGAACATGAACATGGATATCAATCCCTTGTTGATTCCGATTGTGGGAACCATCTTCGGCACGGCGATGATTATTGGCATCGTCGCCATCGTGCATTGGTACAAGGCGCGCGACAAGGAATTGCAGTACCACCAGGATCTGCGGGTTCGCGAGATGGAACACCAGCGCAAGATGAAGGAACTGGAAATCGAATTGGAAAAAGCCAAGCAAAAGAGCGCCTAAGTGCCCCAGGCGCAGACGGGGTGGCGTGAGGAGAAGTCGATGCGCGAGATTATAGGTTTCGTGAGCAGCAACGGTTTATGGGTCATGATTATTGCGGTCGTGGCCATCGGCAGTTGGTTCAAGTACCGCGAGAAGGAACTGCGGACCCAGCAAGAACTGCGCGAAAAAGAGATGCAGCACCTTCAGAAGATGAAGGAGCTCGAGATCGAACTGGAGAAGACCAAGGCAAAGTCGTCCACCGGTCAAGCCGCGTAAGAGCGTCGCGCCAGGCGGTAAGGGAGGTTATGCATTATGTCGCCGTTCATCATCCCACTGGGAGTGTTTGCCATGGTCGTGTTGATCGTGGGGATCGCCGACCTCGCTAAGATCCGCAACCTCGAAATAGATGTCCACCAGAAGCTGCACGGGGAGGAGATGGAACACCAGCGCAAAATGCGGGAACTGGAACTGGAGTTGGAGCGTATTAAGCAAGGGAACTGATCTGCCGGGCGGCCTGGGAGTCGCAGGCATAGGAACGAATCCATGGGAGCATCACCTTCATATACGGGACGCCGGCGGCGCGGCCTCACGCTGCCCGTCCTCCTCATCGTGCTGGGAATCATGTTTCTTTTGGACGAACTGGTGCCGGGTTGGGGAATCCACAAGACATGGCCGGTACCCTTCGTCGTGATCGGCGTCTTGATGTTGGTGGACGCAACACGGCCCCCGCGCCCTCCGGAAGGGCCGCGGGTGTGAGGAGAGCAGGGGGAAGCGGAAGGCAGCAGGCAAAAGGCAGTTGTGATGTAGCGGGTGACAAACATGAGCGTCTACACCTATCGTCGTGGATCAATCTTCTGGGCGCTTACGCTGATCGGCGTAGGCGTCATCTTCCTGTGGCATAATTTCAATCCCGACATCCAGCCCTGGCAGATCATCGCGAAGTACTGGCCCATCCTGATCATCTTCTGGGGAACATCGAAACTCATCGATTACGTGCTGTCGCAGGCCCATCCGGAAACCAATCCTCCCCCGCTTTTCTCCGGCAGTGAAGTAGTGATGCTGGTCCTGATTCTCGTCCTCGGGACGATTGTTTCGAAGGCAGTGCTGCACCCGTGGCAGCCGTGGGGATGGCATATCAACGACGATGAGTTTTCCAATATGTTTTTGAACTCCTACAGCTACACAAAGTCGATCACGGAGCCGGTGAAGGGGTCCCCGCACCTGGTTTTGGATGGCCAGCGCGGCGATGTGGATATCCGCGGGGCCGACCATGCGCAGATCGACGTGATGGCAAAGGAATCGATCCGCGCGGAGGACGAGAACGCGGCCAAGAAGATTTCCGACAATCTGAATCTGGCGGTGGTGGAGGAAGCGGGGCATTACGTGCTGCGCTCCAACCGGCGTTCCCTGGCGGACGAGGGCCGCCGGATTACGGTCGATCTGAGTCTGCAGGTTCCCATTGGTACGAGCAGTGAGGTAACGAGCGAGCGCGGCGACATCGCGGTGGACGGCCTGAACGGCGACCAAACGCTGGGTACCAGTAAAGGGGATGTGCGGGTCAGCAACGTTCAGGGATTGGTGAAGATTCATAAGTCGGGCGGCTCCACCGAAGTCCGGGGTGTAAAGGGCAGCGTGGACCTGGACGGCCGCGGCGACGATCTGGAAGTTGCGGACGTCACCGACACCGTCACCGTCCACGGCGAATTCAGCGGCGCCCTCCAGTTTCGCAATATCGCCCAAACCTTGCGCTTCCAGTCCCTGCGAACCGATATGACAGCGCAAAGGCTTGCCGGGCAGCTCAGCATGGAAGTCGGTTCCATGGAGGTCAACGGCATCGACGGCCCGTTTGAAATCACGACCCGGCAGAAGGATATCAGCGTCACCGAGTTCAAACACAGCCTGCGCATCAATAACAGCAACGGTGAGATCACCCTACAAACCTCCACGCCGCCTACGCACGATATTCAGGTGGATTCCAAGAAAGGCGCCGTTGAACTGACGCTTCCCGCCGCATCAAATTTTCAAATTGAAGCCAACTCGCGGCATGGAGAAGTGGAGTGCGACTTTTCCGGGCCGGGTTTGAAAGTGGTAAAAGAAGGCGACACTCCGTCCATTACCGGCAGCTACGGTAAAGGCGGGCCTACGATCCGGATCAATACCGACTATGGGGCCATCCGGATTCTCAGCGCCGGGGCCCACCCCGCGGCGCCGCCTTCGCCCCACGCCCCACCGGCGCCCCCGGAGCCTTCTGGCAAGGCGCGGACCACCTGGAACCACCCGGCACGCCCCACCCTGGCATCGCTTCACCACCACGGCGCCGAAGCCCCCGAAAAGCCCAAGACAAGGTGTTGGGTTTCCTGCTTCACCAGTGTGGTATCCGCGGACGCCATCAAGCCGGGCCAGTAAGACGGCATCCACTTCCCCGCCGTCTTCGTGCGAGGTGCCGGCGGAGCTTCCCCCTGTGACCGTTGGCAAGAATTGGCGGTTCTGAAAAGGCGTATTTCAGCCTTCTGAGTACATTGTTGTAGTCTTCGTGCGACCCTATCCACAAGTTCGGTAATCACTTGCTTGATCGCCTCCAGCGTCATAAGTCCCACTTCTTCCGGCGCCGCCTCCGGTCACCCCGTTTCAAACTGACGGGCCGTCCACGCTTGCTCGGCAAGGGGTTGACATACCGAACTCGGTTGCCCTATGCTTAGGCATATGCCAAAGAGAACTGCGCCAGTTGCGGCACGACGCGTGAGGATATTCAAGAATGGACGCAATCAGGCGGTCCGAATCCCACGCGAGTTCGAACTGCCCGGTGAGGATGCTATCATGCGAAAAGAGGGCAGCCGGCTGATCGTTGAGCCTGCTCCCCCGAAGTCGCTATTGGCGCTGCTGGCGACCTTGACACCGCTCAGTGAGGATTTTCCTCCCATCCGCGACCTGCCTCCCGATCCGGTCGATCTCTGATGCGCTACCTGCTCGACACCAACGTCGTTTCCGATCTCGTCCGCAATCCTCAGGGAAAGGTGGCGCAGCGCATCCGCGAGGTGGGCGAAGCGCGAGTTTGCACCAGCATCATCGTTGCCGCGGAATTGCGTTACGGCGCCGCAAAGAAAGGTTCCGCGCGGCTCTCCGCACAGCTTGAGGCAGTGCTCAGTGTCCTTGACGTTCTGCCCTTTGAGCCCCCGGCGGACGCCATCTATGCATCCTTACGCACGGGTTTTGAGGAGGTGGGCACGCCCATTGGCGCCCATGACATGCTCATTGCGGCTCACGCGCTGGCGCTGGGTTGTACGATCGTGAGCGACAATGAAAAGGAATTCGCCCGAGTGCGCAATCTTTCGCGTGAGAATTGGCTGCGCTTACTGCGGTGACGCAAAACGCCCTTATCCCGCCACGCGGCCCAGCGTCGCAAAGAAATCCGGAAAGGAAATATCCACGCAGGCGCTGTCGTTGATGACGGTGGTGCCTTCCGCCACCAGGGCGGCGACGGCGAAGGCCATGGCAATGCGATGGTCGGCGTGCGGCTCGATTTCCGCCCCGTGCAGCTTCTGCCGTCCAGCCACCCGCAAGCCGTCGGGGAATTCCTCGACTTCCGCCCCCATGCGGCGCAGGTTTTCCGCCACTGCCGCCAGGCGATCGCTCTCCTTGACGCGCAACTCCCCCGCGCCGCGAAACGTCAGTCCTTCTTCGGTCTGCGTCCCCAGGATGGACAACACCGGCAGTTCGTCGATCAAGCCCGGCACGAGTTCCGGTGGAATTTCCCCACCGGCCAGTTGGCCGGCATCCACGTGCAGATCGCCCAGGAGCTCCCCATTAAGCATTTCGAGATTCACCACCTTCACGCGCCCTCCCATGGAAACCAGCAGGTCGAGCAGCGCCGTGCGGGTGGGATTCAGGCCGACGTTGTGCAGGATCAGGTTGGACTCCGGCACCATCAGTCCCGCCGCGATGAAAAATGCCGCGGAGGAGATGTCTCCGGGAACGTAGAGTTTCTTCCCTTCCAGGCGGGCACGGCCGCGCACGGCAATGGTGCGTTGGTGGCGCCCGATGTCAGCTCCCATCTGCTCCAGAGCAATTTCCGTGTGATCGCGGGTGGGAGCCTTTTCCACCACCTCCGTCTCCCCTTGGGCAAACAAGCCCGCCAGCAGGATGGCGGATTTCACCTGCGCGCTCGCCACCGGCATCTCATAGCGAATAGGATGCAGGTTACCGCCCTCGATCTCGATGGGTGGGCAACCCTTCTCTGCGGTCTTGATGCGCGCGCCCATCAGGGTCAAGGGATCGGCCACGCGTTTCATGGGGCGGCGGGAGAGCGAGGCGTCGCCC
>DATJVT010000334.1:0-17544 GCA_035501695.1 Terriglobia bacterium
CAGTACCAGGAGCAGCGCAACCAGGCGAGGTTCTTTGAACTGCTCGTAGGGCGCGTGGAAGCCTTGCCGGGAGTCGTGTGCGCCAGTGTTTCGCGCGGCCTGCCGATTGAAGATCAAGATGGAATGGATTTTGTAACCGAAGAAAACCCCAATCCCCGCCCGGAAGACGTGCCGGCTGCCAACTATCTGGTGGTTGGACCGGACTACTTTCGGACGATGGGGATCCCCCTGCGGGAGGGGCGGCCTTTCGGCTCAAGGGATACCCAGGACTCCCAGAGGGTGGTGATTGTGAATGAGGAGCTCGTCCGCCGGTATTGGCCGCAGCAGAGTCCCCTGGGGCGGCGCCTTAAGACCGGGAGGGATCCCAAGCTGCCGTGGCTTACTGTGGTGGGCGTGGCCGCGAACGTCCGGACAGAAGGGCCGGACGTAGGGTTTGAGCCTGAACTTTACGTTCCGTACACGCAACCACCCTGGCTCCTAGACCCGCGAAATCTGGTGGTGCGGACCGTGGGAGATCCCCTGGGCATGGCGCAAGCCGTCCGGCGTGAGGTCATGGCTGTTGACTCCGCCGTTCCCATTGCGGACGTTCGTCCCCTCGATCAAATCGCCGGGGAGCCGGCTGCACCCAGAGCGTTTTTGATGACGCTGCTGGCGGTCTTTGCCGCGTTGGCGCTGGTTCTGGCCGGGGTGGGAATCTACGGCGTGATGGCCTACTCGGTGGCGCAGCGCACGCACGAGTTCGGCATCCGAATGGCCCTGGGCGGCCAGCGCGAGGATGTGTCGCGTTTCGTGCTGGCACAGGGCCTCTTCCGGGCGGGGATGGGCCTCGCGATCGGGGGAGTGGCAGCTTTGGCCCTGGCGCACTTCATGAGGAGCATGCTCTTCCAGACCGCTCCCACCGACCCGGCCACTTTCATTGCGGTGGCTTTGGGATTGATTGCCGTCGCCCTGCTAGCTTGTTACGTGCCTGCCCGCCGGGCCACCAAGGTCGATCCCATGGAGGCGCTGAGGTACGAGTAAGGCAGTGGTCAGGGGTCAGTTGTCAGGAGTCAGTTGTCAGTGGAGGCGGGCACGGAGTGGCGGGCACGCCCGAAAGGTGGAGGTTAGGGCGGATCGAGTTGCACCAAAGCCAAGCTACCTGATGACTGAGAACTGTGAACTGAAAACTGATGACTGAAAACTGATTACTGATTACTGAGGACTTCATCTATGAGCACATTACTCCAAGACCTTCGTTTCGGCCTGCGGATGCTGGCGAAGAGTCCGGGCTTCACGGCCGTGGCGGTGCTCACACTGGCGCTCGGCATCGGGCCAAACACGGCGATCTTTACGCTGATGAATTCCGTGCTGCTCCGCCCCCTGCCCTATCGGGAACCCCAGCGTCTGGTTCTGATCAAAGAGAAATTGGCGCAGTTCAGTTCCGAACCGTTGAATGTCCCCGCGTCCGATATCGGTGATTTTCAGAGGCAGAACCAATCGTTCAGTGCCGTGGCCGGCTTTCACGCCGTGCATATGGAGCTTTCCGGCGGCATCCAGCCGGAGCGAATTACGGCGACACGCGTGTCCCCATCCCTATTCCCCCTCCTGGGAGGCGCGCCGCTGATGGGAAGGACGTTTCTGGAGGAGGAAGATCACCCTGGAAAGCTGGTAGCGATGCTCAGCTACGATACCTGGCAAAGCCGCTTCGCCGGCAGCGCCGACGTAATTGGGAAGTCGATCCTGCTCGACCGGCAGCCCTACACCGTGATCGGGATCATGCCCAAAGGGTTCGAGTTCCCCCTCGACAGTGAGCCTTTGCAGCCGGCCAGCTTGTGGATCCCCCTGGCCTTAACTCAAGATGAGTTGACGGATTACGGGGACAATTACGACTACGAGGTTGTTGCCCGCCTGAAGCGGGGGGTGACGCAGGCTCAGGCAGACTCTGACGTGAACGCTATCGCCGGCCGCATCCTGCAAGCCTACCCCATCCCCGAAGCCATGAAGAGCGGGTTCAGCCTGGGGGCCATGACGGTTCCCTTGCACGCGGCCATCACGGGGCGTGTCGCCAAGCTGCTTTGGATACTGCTGGGCGCAGTCGGCGTGGTTTTGTTGATTGCGTGTGTCAACGTGGCCAACCTCCTGCTCGGCCGCACGGCGGGTCGGCAAAAGGAGATCGCCGTCCGGGCTGCCTTGGGGGCCGGGCGTTGGCGGCTGGCGCGCCAGTTCTTAATCGAAAGCGTCCTGCTGGCGTTGGGCGGGGGAGGACTGGGTTTGCTGCTTGCCATGTGGGGAACGCACCTCCTCCTGGCGCTCAGCCCGGTGGACCTGCCGGCCGTGGGCGCCATCGGCGTTGATGGAAGGGTTCTCGGCTTTACGTTGGGATTGTCGGTGCTGACGGGAATCCTGTTCGGCGTCGGCCCGGGCCTGGCTATGACCAGTGCCGACCCCCACGCCATGCTCAAAGAGAGCGCCGCGGGGGCTGGACAGCCCATCCGGCATCGTGCGCTTCGCTCCGCTTTGGTCGTGACCGAGGCAGCGCTGGCAGTGGTGCTGTTGGTGGGCGCGGGGTTGCTGGTCCGAAGCTTCAATTTTCTGCGCAGTACGCAGCCCGGCTTCCGGACGGACCACCTGACCACCATGTCCCTGGACTTGCCGGAAGCGAAATACCGGCGAGGGGAGGACGTCCTGGGGTTTTACCAGACCCTCCTCGACCGTTTTCGTAGCCTGCCGGGAGTGGTGCAGGTTGGGGCGGGCACCAGCGTACCCATGGTCAACACGAACTGGGACCATGTTTTCACACCGGAAGGCTACGTGGGCGGAGCGAGCGAGAAGCGACCGGACAGTTGGCACGCGCTGGTGTTGGGCGACTATTTCCAGACCCTCCAGATTCCTTTGATCCGTGGCCGGTATTTCACCGACCAGGATCGGCAGGGCTCACTCCCGGTGGTCATCATCAGCGAATCCATTGCCAGGCGTTACTGGCCCGGACAAGACCCCCTGGGCAAGAGACTGAAATGGGGCCCTCCCGAATCGCAGGACCCCTGGCTGACCATTGTGGGAGTGGTAGGGGATGTAAAACAGCTCAAGTTGGGCGAACCTACCGCGCTTCACACTTATCAGCCCTATCTCCAACTTCCCGAGCATTGGACGTCTGGGCTGGGTCGTTGGCTGACTGTCGCCGTGCGCGCTCCGGGCAAGCCCGCGGGTCTCGACTCTTCTCTTCGGGAGGGGGTCCGGTCTCTCGACCGTGACCTCGCCATCGCTCATTTTGAGACGGTCGATGAAGCCATCAGCCAATCCCTGGCTTCCCCGCGCTTCGTTACGCTTTTGATGACCGCCTTCGCGGTCCTGGCGCTGGTGCTGTGCAGCGTGGGCCTGTATGCGGTGGTCTCCTTCGCGGTCAGCCGGCGGACTCACGAAGTCGGCGTGCGCGTGGCGCTGGGCGCCAAGCGCGCCGACGTGCTGAAACTCGTCATCGGCCAGGGCGTTACCTTGACCTTGCTCGGAGTGGGGATCGGGATCCTGGGGGCCATGGGCGGCACGCGGTTTCTGGAGAGTCTGCTCTATGGTGTCAAACCCACCGACCCGTTGACTCTGGTTGCCGTCGCGGCGCTCCTGATGGGGGTGGCCTTCCTGGCCAGTTATATCCCCGCTCGCCGGGCGGCGAGGGTCGATCCCATGGAGGCGCTGAGGTACGAGTAAGGCTGTCGTCAGTTATCAGTTGTCAGTAGTCCGTCACACGCAGCGGAGAAGGGACCGAGTGGCGGGCCCGCAGGAGGTCCAGAGGTTAGTGCGCACGGGGTGCACCGAAGCCAAGTTATCGGAGGACGGAGAACTGAAGACTGATAGCTGATTAGAAGGCCCGAGGCTCTTGGTGGCAGAAGAAGCACGGGAAACTGAGGAAAAGCCGTGGATGGGCAAAAAGACAATTCGGCCCGGGTTTTGATTGCCGACGACCAACCCGATGTCCTGGAAGCGCTAAGCATGCTGCTTCGAACCCATGGATACCAGGTCCAGACGGTCAATTCCCCGCCCGCTATTGTGGCGGCGCTGAAGGAACAAGCCTACGACTTGTTGCTGATGGACCTGAATTTCACTCGCGACACCACTTCCGGACGGGAAGGATTGGATCTTCTTGCCCACCGGGAAACGCTGGGGGACGTGCCCATTGTGGTGATGACAGGCTGGGGCACCATCGATCTGGCGGTGGAAGCAATGCAACACGGCGTGGGCGATTTCGTCCAGAAGCCGTGGGATAATGCGCGCCTGCTCGAAACTCTGCGCCGGCAGATTGAGCAGGGCGTGCTGCGCCGCCGGGCGCGCCAGACACAAGCCGAGGATGCGCGGCGGGTTCAGCATGCGATGAATGAGCTTCGCCAGCACGAGGAGGAGATCGAGGAAGCGCACCGCATCCAGGAACGCATGGTGCCGTTGGCCATCCCGCGCTTTGCCGGATACGAAATTGACGCGGCCTGGCGCCCCGCGCGCAGTGTGGGGGGCGACTACTACGACGTGGTGAAATTCAGTGAAGACCGGCTGGGGGTCGCGATCGGAGACGTCACCGGCAAGGGTATTCCTGCCGCGCTGCTGATGTCGAACCTGCAAGCCACGGTGCGCGGGTTCGCAGGAGCGAACGTGGCGCCCGTGGACGTGTGTGACCGCGTCAACCGTGTCTCCCTTCCCCAGGTGGGCGACTGCCGCTTTATTACCTTTTTTTACGGGCTCCTGCACGCGCCGGCGCACCGCCTGGCCTACGTGAACGCCGGCCACAACCCTCCCTTGCTGGTTCACCGCGACGGCTCACAGAGCAGGTTGCGCGACGGGGGGCCGGTCTTGGGGTTGGTGTCCGATTGGCAGGCCCAAACGGGATCCGTGGACCTCGCCCCCGGCGACCGTCTGATTCTGTTCACGGACGGAATCACTGAGTCCGCCGACGCGCGCGGAGAAGAGTTTATGGAAGAGCGCCTGGCAGCGCTGGCCACCACGCATCGGCACATGCGGCCGAAAGCATTGATAGAAAAAATCATGGCGGCGGTCCGGGAATTCAACGGAGACCAATGGAACGACGATGCGACGCTCCTCGTACTGGGTCGTGAGGGGGATGCCGCATGACCGCGTTGCTGCAAGACCTGAAATACGGCCGGAGGATGCTGGCCAAGTGGTTTGTGGTAAGGACGCAGTTGAGGGTGACCCAGTGAGGATCCCCCAGGGGAAGCGATTTGGCTGAAAGCTGAGAACTGATAGCCGATAGGTAGGAGCTTAAGACTGACGACTGATCACTGTTGACTGAAAACTTGTGACCGAGGACTAATTCCATGGGTACGTTGCTTCAAGACCTCCGTTTTGGCCTGCGCATGCTGGCGAAGAATCCTGGCTTTACCGCCGTGGCGGTGTTAACCCTGGCGCTGGGCATTGGCGCCAACACGGCAATATTTTCGGTAGTCAACGGCGTACTGCTTAACCCTCTACCCTATCCGGAGCCGGAGAGGTTGGTGTCGGTCTACTCACGCACGCCCCAATACTCGCGATGGTCCATCTCCTATCCCAACTTTCTCGACTGGGTACGCTACAACCGCTCCTTTTCCGGGTTAGGAGCCTTCCGGGCGGATGACTTCAACCTGACCGGACTGGGTGAGCCGGAACGCGTGCCCACGGAAATGGTCTCCGCGAGCTTTTTCCCGATCCTCCGCGTCAAGCCGGCTATCGGCCGGACGTTTCTGCCGGAGGAGGACCAGGTCGGCGCGCCCCCGGTAGCGGTGATCAGCGACGGATTCTGGAAACGCAAATTCGGCGCGGCGCCAGAGGTGTTGGGAAAGTCTCTCATGCTCAACGGCACGGCCTACAGCATCGTTGGCGTGCTCCCCGTCGATTTCCACTACACCGGCAACAATTTCCCGCCGGGCGACTTGTTTGTCCCTATTGGGCAGTGGAACGACCCCGCCTTTCGGGACCGCAAAGTGGGCATGGGCATGGATGCCGTGGGAAGGCTCAAACCAAGCGTCACCTTCGAGCAAGCAAGTATTGACATGGAAGCACTCGGGCGCCGCATGGCCGAGGAGTATCCCGAGGCTAACAAGGGGACGGGCATCACGCTTGTTCCTCTGAAACAGGACCTGGTAGGCGACATTCGACAATATTTACTGGTCCTCCTGGCTGCGGTGGCTTTTGTCCTCCTCATCGCTTGCGTGAACGTGGCGAATCTCCTGCTGGCACGGTCGACTTCCCGCACGCATGAATTTGCCATCCGCGCGGCTTTGGGGGCCGGAGGCCACCGCATGGTCCGTCAACTGTTAACCGAGAGCCTTCTGCTGGGGTTGGCCGGAGGCAGTTTGGGGTTGGTGCTGGCATCCTGGGGGCTCCACGCAATCCTTAAACTGTTGCCGGCCGCGCTGCCACGCGTGGAGGAGGTTCATCTCGACGGGCGCGTGCTGCTGTTTACCCTCGTCGCTTCCGTGTTGGCGGGATTACTGTTCGGGGCCGTGCCGGCGCTCAAGCAGTCGCACCGGGACCTCCACGAAACACTCCAGGAGGGAGGGCGAGGGTCAAGCGGGGCCCGGCACCGTGCCCAATGGGCTTTCGTGGTCGTGGAAACGGCGCTTGCGCTCGTCCTGCTGGCAGGCGCCGGATTAACCATTCGCAGCCTGGCTAAGCTGTGGAGTGTCAACCCCGGCTTCGACCCCCGCCACGTGCTTACTTTCCAGGCTTCATCGCCCCCGGCGCCGGGCGCCACCCCCGATTCCACTCGCGCCACCATGCGAGCGCTCCAAGCCCGGTTGGCGGCGATCCCTGGCGTTGAATCCGTATCCCTTAGTACGGGCGCCATGCCCATGGCCGGGGATATGGAGGTTCCGTTCTGGGTGGAGGGTAAGCCCAAACCCGCGACGCTGGCGGAGATGAACGGCACCCTCTTCTACATTGTGCAGCCCGATTACTTGAAGACGATGAGAATTCCCTTGCGCCGTGGCCGCTTCCTTTCCCCCCAAGACAACGAGCATTCTCCGCTCTCCATCGTCATCGATGAGCGCTTTGCACGGCTCTTTTTTGGCGATCAGGACCCGGTTGGCAAGCACATCAACTTCGCCATCATCAACAGCACGGCGGAGATTGTGGGTGTTGTCGGGCACGTCAACCAGTGGGGGCTGGACACGGATGCAACCGCCCAAATTCAAGCCCAATGCTATTTGCAGATCGCGCAGGTGCCAGACCAGTTTATGCCGATGGTGGCCGGCCATGTGGGGGCCGTGCTCCGCACTGCGATGGCGCCACTTTCGGAGGTCGGCTCAATTCGCCGCAACTTGGCACAGTTCAACAGCCAGATGGTCGTGTTTGACACCCGGACCATGGACGGCATCATTGCCGATTCGCTGGCCGCGCGGCGCTTCTCCATGATTCTTCTTGGGATTTTCGCTGCACTGGCCCTGCTGATGGCCTGTGTCGGGATCTACGGGGTCGTTTCCTACCTGGTGGGGCAGCGGACCCACGAGATCGGCATTCGAATGGCCCTGGGGGCAGGCCGGGGAAGGGTTCTTGCGAGGATTTTGGGCGAGGGTGTAATAATGGCGCTGTTGGGGGTGGCCATGGGCCTTGCCGTAGCCCTTGTGCTGATGCGTTTTCTGGCGAGCCAGTTGTTCGGCGTCAGCTCCCACGACCCGCTGACTCTGGCGGGGGTGGCAGGCTTGCTGATCCTGGTGGCGCTTGCAGCCTGCTTGGTTCCCGCGCGGCGGGCGACGAAGGTCGATCCCCTGATCGCTCTGCGATATGAGTAAAGCATTGATGGATAGAGTCCAATTTCAAGGAGCGTAATATGGAAGCATCGGAAGAAAGCAAAGGTCAGACCCAGAATGCCGGGAAGTCAAAGTCCGACGGATCGGGGCAATCGCTCATCCATTTGGACGGCGTCACCAAAGTCTTTTTCACCGATGAGGTGGAGACGCACGCCCTGTCCGGGATCTATCTTGAGATCCAGCGGGGCGAGTATCTTTCCATTTCCGGCCCCTCGGGCTGTGGAAAGTCCACACTGCTTTCCATCCTGGGCTTACTCGATTCGCCCACGGACGGAAAGTACACCCTCAACAGTACCGCTGTAGAGGACCTTTCGATATCGGATCGCACCCGCATCCGCAATCGGGAAATTGGCTTTATTTTCCAGGCCTTCAACCTGATTGGGGATCTCACCGTATACGAGAATGCCGAGTTGCCGCTTACCTACCGTGGCATGGGGGGTGCGGAGCGGCGGCAGCGTGTGCAGGAGGCGCTGGAACGCGTGGGCATGTCGCACCGCATGAAGCATTATCCGGCGCAACTGTCGGGGGGCCAGCAGCAGCGCGTCGCCGTGGCCCGGGCGCTGGTGGGGAAGCCCTCAATTCTGCTGGCGGATGAGCCCACAGGGAACCTGGACTCGAAGAATGGCGAGGCGGTAATGGATTTGCTGCGTGAACTCCATCGCGAGGGTGCCACCATCTGCATGGTCACCCACGATCCCCGCTACGCGGAGTTCGCCCAGCGCACCGTGCACCTCTTCGACGGCCGGATCGTCGATGAGACAAAGTGAGCGGCCCCACCAAGGTCGACCCCATGGTGGCGCTGCGGCATGAGTAGTTATATTTTTCAAATGTCGATTTTCGAATGATGATGGGAGATTGGCAGTCCTCAAGGAAGGCCTCGGAGGAGGGTTAAAAACTCAGGACTTCTATTCCCGGCATGGGCCGTCATCAGTCGTCCATCGATAAGCAAAGGCAATGCCATGATCAAAATGCGGAATCTGGAAAGATACTACCCTCTGGCGGGCGGCCGCTATTATGTGCTGCGCCGCATCAACCTGGATATTCAGGACGGAGAATTCGTAACCATCATGGGGCCATCGGGGGCGGGCAAGTCAACCCTGCTCAGCATTATCGGAATGCTCGATGGGGGATGGGAAGGTGAGTTCTATTTCGTCGAACACCCCGTTCACAAAATGGAGCCCAAAAAGCGCATTGAGCTCAACAAGCGCTATATTGGTTTCGTATTCCAGCAGTACCATCTGCTGGATAGCCTGACGGTGGCGGAAAACCTCGATATCCCGCTGTCCTACCGGAACGTGAAATCCTCGGAAAGGCAGGCCCTGGTGGCCGATTCGCTCGACCGCTTTCAGATTGTTGGGAAAAAGGATCTCTTCCCCAGCCAGCTATCCGGCGGACAGCAGCAATTGGTGGCTGTCGCGCGGGCGGTAATCGCCAAGCCTAAGTTGATTCTTGCCGATGAACCCACGGGAAATCTCCATTCCAGCCAGGGGCAGGAGATTATGGAGTTGTTCAAAAGGCTCAACAACGAGGGCACGACCATTATCCAGGTAACCCACTCCGAGGCGAACGCCGCTTACGGCCACCGCATTATCAAGCTGCAAGACGGATGGATCGCGTGATTGTCGATTTTCGATTGACGATTGTCGATGGAAAACCTACGCTGTCCATCGCGATTGACAATCGGCCATCGGCTATCATCAATCGTCAATGCCATGACTCGAATCCTCATCGCGGATGACCAGCCCGACGTATTGGAAGCCCTTCGCCTCTTACTGAAAGGCGAGGGATATCAAACTGAGTCCGCGTCATCACCGGACGCCATTATGACCGCGGTCGGGTCCAAGGACTTCGACCTGGTCCTCATGGACCTCAACTTTACGCGCGACACAACCTCCGGCCAGGAGGGTCTGGACACGCTCACGCGCCTCCAGGCGACAGACAGCGCCCTTCCCGTCGTGGTCATGACGGCATGGGGAAGCGTGGGGGTGGCCGTGGAGGCGATGCGGCGGGGCGCCAGGGACTTTATTGAGAAGCCCTGGGATAACGCCCGCCTGCTGGCGATTCTGCGGACCCAAGTGGAGTTGAGCCACGCTTTGCGCGAGGGCCAAAGGTTGGAAGCCGAAAATCGATTGCTGAGGGCGGAAGGCCGTCCCAAGCTGATCGCGGATTCGGCTGCCATGCGCCCCGTGCTCGACCTGCTGGCGCGGGTGGGACCCTCCTCGGCCAATGTATTAATAACGGGGGAACACGGTACGGGCAAAGACGTCATCGCCCGAACTCTGCACGCCCTCTCCGAACGTGCTGCGCGCCCGATGGTCACGGTGAATGCCGGCGGGCTTTCCGAGGGCGTGTTTGAGAGTGAGCTGTTCGGGCATGTCAAGGGCGCCTTCACCGATGCCCGGACTGACCGTGTCGGCCGATTTGAACTGGCCGACAGTGGAACCCTCTTCCTTGACGAAATCGCCAATGTCCCGCTCAATCTCCAGGCCAAGCTCTTGCGCGTGCTGGAGACCGGGGAACTCGAGCGCGTGGGTTCGTCCAAGACTCGCCGGGTGGACGTGCGCGTTCTGTCGGCCACCAATGCCGACATCGCGGAGGAAGTCCGCGCCGGGCGGTTTCGCGAGGACTTGCTTTTCCGGCTCAATACGATTGAGATTCACCTGCCCCCCTTGCGGGACCGGCGCGAGGATCTGCCCCTGCTGGCGAACTACTTCCTCCGCCAATTTTCCCAGCGCTATCGCAAAAAGCTGGCGAACTTCGAGAGCACGGCCATGCAGGCGGTGCTGGAATACAGTTGGCCCGGCAACGTCCGGGAGTTGGAGCATGCGGTGGAACGCTCGGTGCTGATGGCGAAGGCCGAAAGCGTCTGCACCAGCGACCTGGGGCTGCGGGTGGGGCGCGACGCTCCGGGGCGCATGGAGGAGATGAGTTTGGAAGAGGTTGAGTCCCTCCTGGTAAAGAAAGCTCTGGCCAGGCACGAAGGGAATGTCAGCGCCGCAGCCGACGCCCTGGGGTTGACCCGCAGTGCCCTGTATCGCCGGCTGAAGAAGTACGGATTGTAGAAGGGCATGACCAACTCGCGCCGTCCAAGCCGATCCCAACGCCGACCCATGCGCTTTGAAGTTCGGATGCTGTCCATCGCCTTGCTGGTCGGGTTTCCCGCTGTCCTGGTGATGGTCCTCCTGTTGTGGTTCGGCAACTACACCAACCCCACACGCTGGACGTTGACCACCCTGGTTGTCTCCTTGTGGCTGGGGGCGGCATTTTCCCTGCGCTCCCGGTTGGTTTACCCGTTGCAGACCCTCTCCAATCTGCTCTCGGCCATGCGGGAAGAGGATTACTCGCTGCGCGCCCGCGGCGCCCGGTCCGACGACGCCCTGGGAGAAGTCATGTTGGAAGTCAACGCCCTCAGTGACATGCTGCGCGGACGCCGGCTGGGCGCGCTGGAGGCAACTGCCCTATTGCGCAAGGTGGTGGAGGAGATCGATGTCGCCGTTTTCACCTTTGATGACGAGCAGCGCCTGCGCTTGATCAATCGCGCGGGCGAGCGCCTGCTGGGACAACCCTGCGAACGCATTCTGGGGGAAACGGCAACAGAGATGGGCCTGGGTGATTGCCTGCAGGGGGAACCGGCCCGCACCCTCACCGTCTCTTTCCCGGGAGGGAAGGGTCGCTGGGCGATGCGACGGAGCGCCTTTCGAGAGAACGGACTGCCCCACGAACTCCTGGTTTTGACAGACTTGAACCGGCCCCTTCGCGAGGAAGAGCGGCAAGCCTGGCAACGGCTGATCCGCGTCCTGGGACATGAGCTCAATAACTCCCTTGCCCCTATCAAGTCCATGGCAGGAACGTTGGAAACCATGTTGGAACGCCAACCCCGGCCGGAGGATTGGCAAGACGACATGCGCCGTGGCCTGCGAGTCATCGAGACCCGGGCCGCGGCGTTAAGCCGTTTCATGGAAGCCTATTCCCGCCTGGCCCGCCTGCCCGCCCCGACCCTGCAGCCGGTCCAGTTGCGCGACTTGATTCAGCGTGTGGTGGGGTTGGAAAACCGGATGAGGGTGACTTACGCGCCGGGGCCGGAGCTGACCGTTGCGGCCGACCCGGACCAGTTGGAGCAACTTCTCATCAACGTGCTTCGGAATGCCGTCGATTCGGCCCTGGAGAAGGGGGGCGGGGTTTCCGTGGGCTGGACCCGCCAGGGCGATCAACTGGAAGTGAGCATCCGGGATGAAGGGGCGGGCTTGTCCAACACCACCAACCTCTTTGTCCCGTTCTTCACCACCAAGCCCAAGGGTTCGGGAATCGGACTCGTCTTGAGCCGCCAGATCGCGGAGGCTCACGGCGGGACGCTGACGCTGGAAGACCGGAAGGACCGCCCGGGATGCGAGGCGCGATTGCGCCTGCCCTTGCAAGCACCCCAGCCCACGCTTGGGAGCCCGGGTTCAAGCAGATGAAAAATATGCCGTCCAAAGCTACGCGGCGGAGTTTTCTGAAGGCGGCCGCCCTGGGGGGAGGCCTCCCGACTATGATGATGGGAAGTCCAGGGCAGGCACAGCGTTGTCTCCCGGGGCCCACTGCGCCTGCGCCCGCGCCCGCCTTTGTCACGGGTAACCCTTCACCCTCCCCCCGCCGGCTGTTGGACCGTGCCGTTCTCTTGCGAAGTGTCGCCGCCGCATGTGACTGGATCACGGGCGTTGCGCAAATGCATGCGGACACCCTATCCGGCGAGCGGAATTCCCACAAGCTGGAGCACCAGCATTGGCGCGGCGCTCTGCGCGGTGAGTACCGCGCCTCGACCCGGGAATGGGATTTCTTTTGCCCCGTTTGGCATACCGGGCAAGGCATCAAGGCCCTGGTGTGGGCCGCGCGGGCGCTTGACCGTCCGGACCTGCTGGAGGCCGCGCGCCTCGGCGCCGAATTTATCGGGGCGGAGCGCGTCGCCGACCGGTCCGATCCGCACTATGGCCTGATTTACGCTTTTGAAGATTTTGGCGACAAGGCCAGTACGTCGGCCGCCCTCGAGTCTCTGGACGGTCTATGGTTGCTCTGCGACGCCACGGGCGACAAACGCTATGCCGAGTGGGCCAACGCCGCGGCCGCGTGGGAAGCACGCAACTCCTATCTTGGCGAAGGATTGTTTCGCGACCAATTTGATGTCAAGACGGGGCGATATATGCCGCCGGCGGCAGGCGCAAATAAACCCGGCCGCCCCCTCAACGATGACGCCATCTTCCTTAAAGCTTCCGCGCGCGCCGGCCGGCCGGAACTCCGCACCATCTTTTATGACGTTGCTGAATGCCTCTTGCGCGAGGAAGATCCTCCCGGGAACTGGATCGGCTTTGGACCTTGCAACGCCGCCACCGGCATGATCCATCCCCGCCAGGCATACTGGTGGGGGCTTCCGATGATCGACGCCTTTCGCGACAGCCGCGACCCTCGCTACCTGGCGTGTGCTCGCCGCGCGGGCGAATGGTATCAAAACGCCATGCGCCTCGATGGCGGCATGTTTCGTGGTACCCGCCGCGATTTCAAAACCGATTCCTTCAGCCACGCCACCAGTGGAGTCGCGTGCGCCATCCTCTTATGGGAAGAACTCTGGAAGGAAACGCGTGAGGAAGAGTGGCTCGATTCGATTCACACCGGCATAAATTTCTGCCTGAGCATGCAGTTGCACGATGTCCGCGATCCGAATCTGCGCGGCGCCGTCATCGAAGCCGTCGAGGCCCCCGATGGCACGGATGCTTCTCCATACTATCTGCGGGATTTGAGTACCATCTTTTTCGTGCAAGCGGCCTCGCGCCTGCTGGCTGGACAAATCCCGGCATAAGACGAACGGAAAATTCTGCCGTAGGGGCGGTTCGCGAACCGCCCCTACTGCAGATTCGACGGCAGCTTCATTGCGCGGCGCACCAACCCGTTAATGTGGGGGCCGGGTCCCGACCATTCTTTGGAGCGTTTCCCGTCGCCTCCTGGCGCGACCCGATCGGGTCGTAGGGGCGGCTCGCGAGCCGCCCCTACGGTCTTAGGCTCAACTCTCCGCGGAAGAATGCCAGGCTATCAACCGCGTC
The DNA here is from genome assembly GCA_035501695.1 of Terriglobia bacterium. GTDB lineage: Bacteria > Acidobacteriota > Terriglobia > UBA7540 > UBA7540 > Bog-366. The sequence continues at coordinate 13,835 of DATJVT010000334.1, forward strand.
CTGTTGCAAAGAACCCCTGCCTTCAATGGAGATTCCCCCGCCGTAGCCGATCTTCTTGAGAATTTGAAAGAAGTGCGCGTATTCGGGGTCTTCCCCAGGATCCTTGGGCCAGCGGCGGCCCTGCGGGTTCGCGAAGTGGAAGTGGACGATCTCGCTTCGCGCCTGGAAGATAATCTCCGGATCCTCGTTTTCGCGGCGCAGATGGTAGAAATCCACGATCATCCGGACGTTGGGGTGATCGACCTCACGCACCAGGCGCAACGCCTCGGCAGCCGTATTGATGATGTTGGACTCGGGGTGACTCAGGGGTTCGATGGCGATGATCAGTTGAAGGGGGCGGGCCCGTTCGCCCGCCATTTGCAGGAACTGCACGATCTGTGCCCAGGCCCGGTCCCGGCTATATCCGTCGGGCACATTGCGGGACCCGGCGCTTCCCCATACGACGATTTCACCACCCAGTTCACGGCAACGCGGGAGGCAGATATCAAGGTATGCTTCGTGGGCCCGGGGCGACGCATCCGGCCCCACAATCCGGAAGGTGCGTGTAAAGTTGTTGAACGCGCGGCAACGCAAACGCGACGCCAGAACTTGGGCCCTGAAAGCTCGAAACTGAGCCTCACTCATCGCGGAGATTTCGGCGGCGGGGGCTTCCAGATAGTCAAATCCGAAGCGTTCGACTTGGTCAAAGTCGGCCGTGGGAGCGCAGACGCCGACTTGAAAACGCCGGTCGGAGGGGGCAGATCTTCCCGCGGTCGCGGTCAAAGCCAAGCTGGCAAGTTGGCTTAGAAACGCGCGGCGTGAAGGCCCCTTATCCCGCACCGGCGAGTATTCCATTCGGGATGGATTGCCGGTCAACGGCGCCGCTTGTGGCGATTGCCTGCGCCGCCACGGCGGCGGCCCCCAGAACGCCGGCCTCGTATCCCAGCGCCGAGGCTTGCACGCGCAAGCGGCGTTGCGGCCACGCGGTAACCCGTTTCGCCAGTTCTTCTTTCAGCGCACTGAGCAGAAGCGGGTTGTTCTGCGCCAGGCCCCCACCCAGAATCAATAACTCCGGATCCAGCACCTGCACGATGGAAGCGCACCCCGCAGCCAGGTAATGGGCCAAAGTCGCAACGGCTCCCTGGGCAGCGGAGTCTCCGGCTTGGGCGGCGGCAATGATCGCTTCGCAGGAGGCAAAGTCTCCCGCGGTGGCGTAGCGCATAAGAGCGGCGGCATTCGCATACACTTCCAGGCATCCGCTCCGGCCGCAGGTGCACGGCATTCCACCGGGCACCACCGGGATATGCCCCAGGGCATTGGCAAAGAAATGGCGGCCGCGGTTGAGCCTGCCGCCCACATAACAACCACCTCCCACGCCGGTACCCAGCGTGATGCAGACAAAATCCGTGGCGTCTCCGGCCGCTCCGAATTCCTTTTCGGCCACGGCCAGGGCGTTGGCGTCGTTCTCAATGGCCACCGGCAGGCCCAAAGCCTTCCGCAGGTGCTCCGCCGGGTTTGCCCCCGTCCATCCCGGCAGATTCTCCGTGGCGTAAACCACTTCGCCGCAAGCGGGGTCCACCCAACCCGCCGTGGCCACTCCGATGGCGTCCGGTTCCAGCCCCCGGTTCTGCGCTTCCCGGCGGCAGCGGGCTGCGGAATGCTCCAGATGCTCCAGCAGGGCCTCGCGCCCTTCCCGCCAGGGTGTGGGAATCACGGACTGCCAGAGCAGTTCACCCCGGCTGGTGACCAGTCCGGATTTTGTATTGGTTCCTCCCAGGTCGATACCGATGAAGGTGCGCGGGGATTCCGTGCCGCAACGCCAACCTTTCAGCGCGGCGACGAAGGATTCGGTAATCAGTTCCGGGCGCGTGATGGCCGTTCCCACGATCACCGCAAAGGCGCCCGCCTCCAGCGCCGCGCGTGCCTCCGCCGGCGTCTGAATGTGTCCTTCGGCGAATACGGGTACGCTGACGGCCCGCGCCAGTTCCGCAATGAACGACGGCTCGAAAGCCTGCACGTGCCGGGTTTCCGCCGTGTACCCGCGCAGCGTGGAAAGGACGGCATCGGCGCCGGCCTGCGCGGCCTGCACCGCTTCCTCCACCGTGGCGATGTCGGCCAGAACCGGAACTCCCAGTTCCTCTCGAACCCGCCGCAGCCGCTCGAACGCTCCATATTTCTGGCCCCGAAGCGTGCAGTCCATGGCTACCATGCAGGCACCCGCCTCGACGACCTGCTGCGCGGCTTCGAAGGAGGGAGTAATGAGAATCTCTCCGTCGTCCTGCTGAGCCTTCCAGATGCCGAGAACGGGAACTCGCACGACCTGGCGAATCGCCCGGATGTCTTCCGGACGATTGGCGCGAATGCCGGCGGCCCCGCCCTCCACGGCGGCCTGCGCGAAACGGGCCATGCATTCCGAGTGCCGGAAAGGACTGTGGTCGAACGCCTGGCAGGATACGATCAGCTTGCCGCGCAGTGCTGCGAATAACTGAATTGCGGACTTCATGAAACCCCCATGGTATCAAATATCGTGCGCCAGGGTGAAGGCGCGGGACCTTTCCGCTGCCCTGGCAGCGAGCAGGGGTCAGGCCCCAGACCCTTGGCGGAGTATCTCCTCCTCATATTCCCGCTCCTATTGCGGGCTTCGGCTCGTAGAAGCTGTCATCCAGCAGGTACTGCGAGATCGCAATGTCGATGATGGCATTGCACCAACCGGTTTCCAGGCAGTAGGCCGTCCAGGACTGGTCGGCGTTGGAGCCGTAATACTCCCAGAGGGAATAGTCGAATCCGCGCATCCAGCCCCCGTCAATGGTCTGGTCCTTGCTTTCCACCTGAATTCGCACCAGGTAGTCCATAACGCGGAAGTAGTTCTCGCGGTAAATGGCCTCGCCGGTAGCCTTGTACGCAATCCAGAAGTTCATGGCGGCGAAGCTGGTGGTGTAAAGCTGGTCGCTGATGGGCTCGGAGCTGTCGTGAATCAGGCTCAGGTCACCGCCCTGCACTTTGCTTCCCGTGTAGACACCCTGCTCCTGGATGGCGCCACACGGGACCATCCGTGAAGCCAGATAGTCAGTCTGCTCGCGCAGGGCGGCAGGAAACTCCGATTCAGTGCTGTAAACGGAGGCAAGCGCGAGTGGTAGCAGGAAGCGGGTCGATTCGGTGGTGTGCGCCGGCACTTGGGCGGCGAATCCCGGAAACGCTTTGATCAGGTCGCGCAGGGCCGGCAGCGCCAGATCCATAAAGGCGCGGTCGCCGGTCATGCCGTAGGCGTAAAGCCACGCGGCGATGACCTGGCCCCGATCGCTGGGGCGCAGGTGGGTGGGGTCGGCGGTTTCAGCTTCGCGCGGCGCCCCGTGAGCGAACACCTTCGCCGCCGAGTCTGCCGCCATCCTGCCGCGATGCAGGAACATCGGCTGCCGCGTGTAGCGGTAGCCGGCCAGCGATCCGATGATGGCCCAGGCTTCGTCGTCCTGAAACACCGGCCCCTCGCGGCCCCGGGTGTACCAGAGGCCATAGAACGGATCGTCCGCGCCCAGTCGCTGGAAATCCATGATGTTGAAGAGCATGTTGCGGCCGATTTCAAGGTGACGGTCGCTCGCGGCAACCTTCCCGTAAAGCCAGAAGGCGAGAGCGGATTCGAACACGCAGTCAGCGCGCTCCGGGGAAAATCCTTGCCGCTTGCCGAACGGAATGCGGTTGCCTTCGATATCAGGGCCGGAAATCCATTCCGCTAC
>DATJVT010000335.1:0-10919 GCA_035501695.1 Terriglobia bacterium
TTTCATTGGCGCAGACCATATTATTCCTGATTGTCCAAGTCCCCACCCGCACCCAATTTGACGGCACGAGCCCGGTAAACCAGACGTCGTAAATGATGGCGATCTTCACCTGGGCCTGCGCAACGGCATTCTCCACAACGTCCACCTGATAGCGGTGTTCGTGACGCGCCCGCGCCACCGGCAGGCTGGCCAACCCCCACATATCCAGGCAATGGACATCGGCGAGGTAATTGACGGCGCCGATGTCGTTCAGGGCCACGCTCCCGCCCTGGTAGTACTTTCGTATGAACAACCCCATTTGGTACTGCTGTTCATAAATATTGGTGGTGCATTGCGTGATTTGCGAGGTCAGTAACCCGCCTTCCATGATGAGGGGAAATGTGAACACCACCACCAGCGCGGCGATCGAAGCAACTCGCGGATTGGTCCACGTGGCCCATGACCGGAAGGAGGGCCATTGCGGCACGACGACAGGGAGTTGCAGCGCCACTACCAGAATGCACAGCGTGGTCAGGTAGGCGTCATAGCGATAGAGCAGGGTGGGACGAATGAGTTCCAGTTGCGCTAGTCCCACCAACAGTAGAATGACGCTCATCACCTGCCGGCTTTCGCGGAACGCACTCCCCTTCCCGCTGGCAGCTATGAAGAGCAGGAGCACGGCGAGCAGAAGCGCCGGCACGTGCAGCACCGTGCGGGAGCTCTCGTGGATGGGAAAAAGGACCGAAAGGAGCATGTCACCCACCGAAGAGACTTTGGGCGGGCTGGTTTTGAGAAGCACCGAAGTGGGCAGCCAGTACCAACCTTTCGATACGGAAATGAGCCCATAGATAAACCAGGGGAGATACCCCAAGGCACTGAATGCCAGGACATAAACCCAGCGGCGACAGAAAAGGAGGACAATACTGATGGCAATAACCAGAAACAGGCCTTCCATGCGCACCCCGGTCGCCAGCGGCGCCAGGGCCAGCAAGCTGACCGCGTCACGGCGGGACGTCGCCGGCGACTCCCCGCTTACCCAGCGGGCCGCTACAAAGACCATGAGCATCGAAAGGAAGATTTGCATCGTCGGTTCCATGCCGATCATGACGAGCGCCGGAAATGGAACCAGGAATATAAAGGCCAGGAGAGTGAGGAAGGTGGCGATGGGTGGTACTTTGTACGATTGCAGCATGTGGTAGGCGAGCAGGAAGGTCGCAAGGGCAAAAACCAGGCTCAAGATCAACGGCGTCACCTGATGCGCCCCCGTCAAGTAATAAATGAAACTCAGGGATAGCGTCCAGAGGGGCGGAGAAGAACAGGAGGAGAAACCATAACGCGTGGTACCCCACACTCCGTATTGGGCAAAATTCCGTGCCATGGCCATCCCGATATAGGCATCGTCCACCATGTAAATCAGTCGCCCGTGATTCTGGCGGATGGAATCATTCAGAATTACGAACAGCACGATCAGAAAGATGGAAACGCCGGCGTAAAGGGGCCAATGCTGGTGGAGAGAGCTTTTCCAACCGGGAGCTTTACCAGGTGACGTCATCACGGTTCCTATGTGCGGACGAGAGTATACATCAACATCACTGTCCTCCCATCACACCTCGCACCCCAAAGTAGCAAGCACGCGAATTACCTTCACTCTGCGCCTGCACTCAAACTCCTACCAGTAAGGGTATTTCGCCCGGATGCTCGCATGAAGAGGCGACGTGGTGCGCCGCTTCTTGTGATAAGTCATCACCTGGCGTTCGCGCGGCGTGGGCCAATCCTGGCCGGGGGCGATGCGCTGCGGGAATGCGCTTTCGACCTCAGCGAGATTCTGGATGCGGTCCCGCGCCAGGACGATGCGCGCGCCTTTGGGAGCGACTTTCATGCTGATGTGGTTCTTGACGCGCCGGGCCGACTCCGGCTCCCCAAAGAAGGTTCGAGGGTGTCCCCGAAAATCAACATACTGGATGGCAAGCGAACCCGACGGCACGTTGACCGGCGGACTGAACGCCGACGGCGAGAGTGCCGCAGTCGAAGCCGGAGTCCGATCCCCAGCGGTTTTCACGAAGTACGCGCAGGTTGGGTTCGGGCAGGTGATCTGTCCGTTGACCTCCTTGGCCCCGCTCGTCCCGCAACGTGGGCACTCGATCTTTCCGGTTAGCCAATCCAGAAATGCCATTTGAATCTCCCTTCGACAGCCTGAGTTATCAGGGGCGAGTGCGCCTCGCCCCAGAAATCAAACTGCCCTAGTTCGAATCACTCAAGCCTTCCGGGGGACGGTTGGAGAAAACGAACCGCCGCTTTAGCGGCCGGTTCTTCCATAACGCCCGTCTACAGGCAGCCGCCCTCCCTCACAGGCGATCGCCGGCTGCTGCTTCCGGGAGCGGAGAGAAGACTGCATCAACGCTTGCGGCGCGATGCAGCCTGGCAACCGTCCCCCGGAAGGCTCGTGCGACTTTCTGCTTCTGCCAGATGAAGAACGGACTTTCAATACGGGCGCGGCGAATCAGCCGCCGCCGGTGGACCAGCGAGGGCAAGCCCATGGCGCGCAGCCTCGCGAAGCCGATGCGCCGGAAATGGCCCTTCTTGTGTCCACCAAACACGCGGCTCAGGACCTCCTCCGCCAGCCAACGGTCCAATCGCCGCAACTGCGCCTCGTCGTCCACGTGCTTCAGGTAATAGTCGAGGATCGCCACGTTGCGCACGCCCTGCTCGATACATTCGCGCGCGACTTCCACCAACGCTCGAGCCCTTGCTTCCGCATCCTTGCATCTGGTCCAGCGCCGCCTGGCCCGGCGGAATGCGAAGCGAAAGAGGTTCTGAATCTTGCGACACTTGTCCCGCGACAGACCCACGGTTCCACTTGCGCGGAAGAGCAGGCCGAGGTGGCGAAACTCCTCCGCGCCGCGAAATTCCCCGATTGCCGATTCGGAGGAGGACAAAATCAAGTCAGCCTGAAGGCTGGGTTTGAATCGCAACGCGAGATGGTCTACGGCGCGTTCCAGCTGGCTTTGGACGCGGAGGGCGGCTATGTGGGACGGGGTGATTGACAAAATGTCATCGGCGTACCGGAAATAGTGGACATCCGGAATGCTCTCAATCTCCCGGTCAAGATCCGTCAAGTAGACATTGGCAAACAGGCACGCGATTGCCGTGCCGAAGGGAATCCCCACCTGCGCCTCGTGGTCGCCTTCCTCGTCGTGGAATCGGAATCTCACTCGCTGCTGCAAGAGCCGGAAGAGGTAATCATCCATATCCACCAGCCGGGCGAGCTGCGCAAGCAGAATTTCGTGGTTAATGGAACCGAAATAATCCGTGATATCCCGTTTGACGACATAAAGGGGCCCGGTCCCCGCGCGCAGCACCCCGGCAATACGCGATTGGCAGCGATCAAGGCCGTAAATGCGGTCGCGATAGGCGTAGGAGCAGGGCGAAAACCACGTGTGCAGCTTACGCGTCAGGAGGCGGTAGAGGAGCAGATCGACGATGCGCTCCTCCCACGGGGTGATGTAGAGGGTACGCCGCTTGCCATTGAAATTGTACTTCAAGGCCACCGCCGGGCGGAACTCAAAGTTCTCACGTGCCAGGGCGCGGTGCATGGCGTCCAGGCAACGCAAGCCATGTCCCGCCAGGTCGTAGAGCGTGCGCCCGTCGGTAGAAACGGACAGCGCCTTCCGCCACTGGAACAGCGGCTTGGTATAAACGCGCACAGCGGCCTTGTAAAGCTCTGCTTCGCGATAGAGTTCCCTCCATCGCAGACGGCGACCGGGTTGCCACCCTGGCGCTGGGAGCATGCGGTGTTTCTTTTACTACTGAACACCGCAAACTGCAACGATTTTGAGGACGCAAAGGCCTCCAAAGTGGCCAGGAAACCCGCCGCCGTGGTACGCTAATTGGCCTAGGGCAAAAATCCATCCGCTTGGGAGGTGAAAGATGAAGCCGTCGATCACTCTTCTCGTGTTGTTCGTGGGCCTTACCGGAAATAGCTTTGCCGACGTGGTGACACTCAAGAACGGTGACCGCGTTACGGGCACACTGGAAACCGTTAAGGGTGGGACGCTGAAACTGAAATCGGACATCCTCGGAGAGCTAACGATCCCCATGGACAAGGTGGCGACCTACTCGGTAGAAAAGCCGGTTGCCGTCATCATCAAAGGGCAGGAACCCGTGGAAGGCAATCTGGAACTCACCCCCTCCGGCGATTGGCAGGTGAAGGCCAAGGGACAGGAGCAGACTCTTAAAGCCGCGACCGTGGATACCATCATGCCGGAGGATGAGTACGAGAAACTGATCGTTGCCGCGCCCAAGCCGTGGCAGGCGTGGAAGGGGAGCATCAATGTCGGCGAAGGTTTGCAACAAGGCGATCAGCAGACCAACACTTTTACGGGCACTATCAATGCGGTCCGCGAGCGCCCCGATGCCCCGGTATTCCAGCGGCATTTCCGCACCAACTTTGGCCTGGCCACTCTCCTGTCCCACGCGACTGAAAACGACTCCACGGTTACCTCTCGCACTCTAAGTGCCAACCTGCGCCAGGACTATCTCTTTACTCCCACTGATTTCTTTTTCGGTTTGGCTCAAGCTGACCATGTCTCCACCCAGGGAATCTACCTGCGGCAGACCTATGGCGGAGGGTTCGGTAAAGATGTGGTGAGCCGCCCGCACACGACCTTCAGCCTGATTGGGGGCGTAACCTACCAGCAGCAGAAGTTCTTTAACGGCGAACTCGACCAGGCGGCTTATGGACTGGTGGGCGAAAAGCTTGGCGAACAATTTAACAAGCGCATGCGCCTGGACAATACGTTTAACTTTTACCCCAACTTCTCTCAGGGAGGAGAGTACCGCTTCGACACCACCACAACTTTTTCTATCAAGATCAGCACACACTTTTCTCTCAACGCCAGCGTCATCGATCTCTATCTCAGCAACCCGCCGGTAGGAAGTAAGACCAACAACGTCACCTTCTCCACCGGCCTCGGGTACACATTCTGAGAATTCGGAACCCGGCGCAGACTCCAAGGCTGCGCACCGGCATCCGCTCGCGGGAGAGAGCGGTGCAAACCGAGGATCCGGCGGATCGAGGGCCGCAGCCCCCGACCCGCCCCCATGCCATCTCGCTTACGTGCCTGCCACGCATTGACACGAATTACCGAAGACTCCGCAATCGCACTGGGGGGTGAATCCCGGGTTACAGTGGTTGGCGGAGACCGAGCAACCCACGCCCAACACGCTGGAGCAATTGCAGGTCCCCGGGGCGGGCGGGCTGCTCCCGCCTCCCGTGCCTCCGCTGGTTCCCGAGCACGGACATCCGCAATTGCAGGTCACGTCTGATCCGGCGGATACCACTCCCTCACCCGCGAAGGGCGAGAAAGCATCGTAAGCGCCAGATCCGCCGGCATTCATGACGGACGATTCGGCGGTAAATCCTGGCAAACGCATGTTCGCTTGCATGGTCACGGTGTACTCCTTTCGCTTACGACGAAGAGGATCGCGTCCAAATGCTGAGCGATCGCCGGGGAAAATCCGCAGGGCCGCAAGCGGCCCTGCGCCCCAGCTTTCCGCTCTGGTCAGAAACGAAGGTGGGTCGGTACCCTTCCGACGATGAAACAACCCACCGTGTTGTCGCAGTACCAGATGTTTCCGCCCCGGTCCACCCAGGTACCTTGTGGAACCACGCCTCCGTTGCTTCCCGAACTTCCGGGCCCCACCGCATAGCCTTCGCTCGTTGGGCCGAGCGCCGCCTCGGCGGTAAATCTTGGCATTGTCATGGTTGTGACTCCTCTCAAAGGTGATTCTATTGCTCGATCGTAAAAGCAGCTCTCTTCAGGACCCTTTAAGGTCTCCGGTCTTGCAAAGATATGACGCCTTGCGATGCGCCCGCCCTCATAACGGCTTGTGATAACAACCTGTTACCCCCGGCAACATTCCCTGGCGATAGTAAAACCTCCCCGGGCGAGGCAATCCTGCTTCGGCGGTATAGCCTGGGATGGGCATGGCGGCAACCTCACTCAATCCTGGGTTCACCGATCGTAGTAGGGCGACAGGTGTTCGCCCTAACCCTCTCAACGACAAAACTCGCCGGGGGCCAGACACTCCCCGCCCACGCATCCCCGACCCGGAATGCACCTTCCCCCACACTTGCAGCTTCTGCCAAACGGACAACATGGGGGTGGGGGAGGCGGCGGAGTACATGTCGAATTCAGGCAGTTGACTGATGGCTTCAGGCAATCGAGCCAGCAGTTGTAGTTGGACAATCCTGGCGGCCATTGGCCACAGGTTTGATTGCATGAATTCCAATCGGCACATTCCACGGTGCAACCGGAACCCTGCTGGGCCACGACCTCCGTGCCCTGGCTATCGCCCGACATGCCGGTCCCTCCACGGTACGATCGGGCTGTCATGTACAGCGACGCTTCTGCGGTGAAACTTGGTGCTGCCATCGGAGCATCCCTCCTTGTCACTAACAAATCATCTTTTCCTGACCGGCCGATTAGCGCAGATGGCTGATGTGCCATTCACATCGACCGGCGGCTCTCGAAATCGCACCGACCCCTGTGCGCCATCCGGTCGAGCTTGAAAGAGCGGGTCCTCACTTCCCTCTGCGAACCGAACCCGGCACCGCTCGTTCAGCGGTCATAGTACGGTGACAGCTTGGTCACCAAAAATGGAAACTGCTCCGTCACATCGACCCGGACGGCCTGCTTGCTGACCACGTCGGTGTTACGGTTGGTAAAGGCAAAGACCACGTCCACCACTTTTCGCGTGCCGCTGAGCGGCGAAAGATTTACCTCGACCCCGCTCAGCGACTCGTTACGCCCGAAGGCATCCGCGGCCGCCTCATAAATCCGGGGGTAGCGCACCGCCAGGTAGTTCAAGGCGCGATGGCTGTCCGTGGCGCCGGCGTTGTCGGTCATCTGCATGATGCGGTCAAACAGTTCTTCCGCCGCCGGAGCAAACTCCTTGGCGGTAGTCTTCTCCGGCTTGGGAATGGCTTTGATCAGCGCATCGCGGTCGAAAGAGTAGATCTGGTCATACACCACAATGGGCACCATCAGTCCATTGCACATTTCCGGTTGCGCGATACCCCCCCGGACGCCGATGACGCAGTCGAGATCCCAGGGCTGCGGCGTGGGGCGCAGCGCCTCGACGAGCAGGTTGAGGTCTACCGGGTCGCGAGGTGCGAGGATGTAAGTCTCCAGGCCCTCGATGGTCATCACCCAGCAGACCTGCCGCACCAGGTAGCGGTTCTCGGGCTTGGATAGCGAAAAATGCAAGGCCTGCCGGTCCGTAAGGCCGGCGGCCTTGTCCCGGCCCAGCGCCTGCGCAAATTCTTTCTCGACGGATATCCTGGGGAAACGCGGTTCGATACGGCCGATGGCGTAGACCCAGGTGGGCGACGTGGCCGATGCGGCATTGGCGGCCGCCGGCGCGGTTCCGCAAGTCGGACAGGACTGCGGCGCGACCCAACTGCCCCCGGTTCGAGCCTCGGAAACCGACGGAGCACTCGTCTCCATGGCGCCGGCGGGTGTAACGGTCACTGATTCCCTCGGTTCGGCTGATTCCATGAAATTACACCTCCTCTTTTAAGTTGTAGCGGGGCACTTACCGAGCGCGGGGCTCATCCTTTAAGCCCAGCGTCTGCTTCCCTGCCCTCGCCAAAGCCGCAAAACCGGCGGATCGGCCCTACGCCAAGCCCAGGCTAACGGGTGAAATGCATCCACCGGTTCAACGCCGCGGCGCGCTTCTCACAACCCTGGCAAGGGCTGATTCCCATGGCGTAGGTGACGCGTTTGATGGCGTCGCCCAGGCCGATTTCTTCTTCCACCAGGAACCCCGGGAGGCGAACCCGATGCGGTGGGCGCTCGCGCGATTTGTTCGGGTCCCGGGTTGTTCCGTTCTCTTTCATGCCGTTCTGCTTCCCGGTTGGGCGGTATCCAGCACCTGGTACGCCGCCCAGGCGTCCAGCAAGGGTGGCACCAGGGCTTTGTGCGGCGGCCGGCCGCAGCGCATCACGGCCAGCCTGATCTCCGACGCGCGGGCGTGCCCAAACTCCGACCAGAGCAAGGCAATCGCGCCCGTCACGAAGGGCGCCGCGGCGCTGGTTCCCCCGAACGACTTCGGCTTGCCGTCCGTACCCAAGCTGCCGACCTGTTCACCGGGGGCGCTGAGTCCCCGCCTCCCGATGGAGTTCCCCAGGTTCGACCCGTTGAGCGGCCGCCCTTGCAGATCGCAAGCCGCCACCGGAATCACCCAGGGATGCCGCGTGATGGCGGAGCTGCCCACCGTTCCCTGGTTGCCGGCGGCCGCTACCGTGATCGCGCCGCGCTGCGCCGCGTAGTCTAGCGCCTGCTGGAGCTGGTGCTCGCCCTTGGGGGACGGCTGAACCAGGGCGGCGCTCAAGTTGATGATCTTCGCGCCGGCTTCCACGCTGTCAACAATCGCTTCCGCCAGGTCCTCCGGGGTGGCGCTTGGCATGTCTCCGTTACCATTCGCGCCTTCGGCAAAGATGGGACGAACCAGCAGCGTGCATCCCGGGCAGATCGCCGGAGCGGCAGAACCTCTCCGCGCCGCGAGCATGCCGGCCACCAGGGTGCCGTGTGCGCACGCGACCGTTTCAGTGCGAGCGCAGCTTCCTTTCAGTTTTCCGGGAATTTCACGGATCTTGACGGCGGCAAATTCGGGAAGATCGCTGACCAGAGGGCCATCGATAAGCGCAATGGTAACCTCCGGCCGGCCCTGGCCGCGGTTCATCAAGGGCGGGAGTTGCACCAAGTCGAGGGCAGTCATATTGCGCCTGCAACCGTTGGACTATTCCCCTGAGGATGGGTACCCGCCAAAGACTCTACTCCGGCACCGTTAAGGTGTCAATCCCCTAAATTGTTACATTGAAACCTTCGCTTCACTTCCTGACGACGCACGTCGGCAGACGCAACGTGCTTACCGGTTGTTCCGCCGCGATCCACGCCACCCCAGTCTGCGATTCAGGAAAGTGGATGAGGAAGGCAGTATTTACTCTGTACGAGTCCGGCTCGGCCTTTTCCCTCGGAGAGGTCGGCCGCCGTGCGCCGCCGGGTGAGGGGTCAGCACCCGTAGGGCCCAGCAGCGCTGGGCCGGATCCGGACGTGGCACGGGCATCTTGCCCGTGAAGGAGTCGTGGCCAGAATGGCCGCCGCAATGACCTGCGGCGGGCAACCCTGCCCGTACTCCTTCATGGCCAGGATGGCCATGCCACAGGCAAGCCGCCGCTACGAAGTGCCGAACCTTCGGAAAGCTCTGGACTGTGGAAAACAGGATCTCGCTAGACGGTGCGAGCGACTGCGACCCGGCCATGGGTTATAATTGCCCGCTCGCTTTTTTCCCGGGCCCTTGGGGGGTCGTCTTCGCTGGGACTGCGTAAGCCGATCCTCGTGCCGGCCTGATGCTCGACGCTTCATGCTTCACTTTGATTCATTGCCCATGAGGGACTGCGGGTGAGCCTGTTTATTGACGTCATAACTTCTCAGGATGCGGAGACGCGCAACCGCTCCCTGGCCGCCCTTTGCCGCGCCGCGACACTGGAAGAGCTGCTGCGGGAATGCGAGGCGCTCGATCATTTCCGCCGTCACAGCGACAATCTCTACCAGCGCGTCCGCGCCCTGTTTTTCCTTTACGCCATCCACCGCTTTCACCTTTCCCTGCGCCCGGAGGCGGCCACGCGCGGGTTGATTCCCTATGCGGGTTACACCCACCTGCTGAAGCGCCGTTTTGAAGAAGCTCTCGATATCTTCCTAAACGCCCAGGCTGCGGCCGGGCCGAACGCCGCCCTTTCCAGCGCGCTGGCAGCGGGTTATCGCTCCCTCGGCTTTCAGACGCTGGCGGACCAGGTGCGGCGCAGCGTGCGCTCCGTGCGCGGCAACCAGTGGATGTTCCGCGCCGCGCACCCGGAAGACGCGCCGTTGCGACTTCGTCCCGAACTGGTTCGCCGCGCCTCTGCCGAGGACCTCTTTCCTATTTTGCATGAGGCCACGCCCGTGCGCATGGACCTGAGCCACAGCGGGTGGAGCGATATCTTCTTTCTGGGCATGGATTATCCGGAAAGCGCGCGCGTGCTCAACGTCTCGATCAACCTGAGCGTGCGCGGCTCGGGCGTTCCCCGGCCTCCCGTGGAGGCTTGGCTGCGCGTCATCGACCAGCCGGTACTGCGCCTGGTGAGCGTGGACCTCCATAGCAGCGCCGAGATCAGCTCCATTGCGGAGGTCTTCGATTTTGCCCACGACTACCTGGGGCTGCTCAAGGCCGCGGTGATCGCGGCGGGACTGGTGCCGCCGGGGATGGAGGGCTCCACCGCGCCCCTGAGCGGCATCCTGAGCCGCTTGACCGGCCTGTCCGGTCACGGCCTGGAAATCGTCAGCCAGGTGAACGACATTCCGCGCGGCTCGCGGCTCGCCGTATCCACCAGCCTACTGGCCTGCCTCATCTCACTTTGCATGCGCGCGACCAACCAGATTCGAACCCTGGCCGGCGGCCTCGGCGAGGAGGACCGTCGCCTGGTAGCCGCACGCGCCATTCTGGGGGAATGGCTGGGAGGCTCGGGAGGCGGCTGGCAAGACTCCGGCGGGGTGTGGCCGGGAATCAAGTTGATCCACGGCGTCTTAAGCCGGGAAGGCGATGCGGAATTCGGGGTCAGCCGCGGCCGATTGCTGCCCGATCACCGTATTTTGGGACCTGGCGAGGTGACGCCGGAAACGCGCCGCCAGCTACAAGAGAGCCTGGTTTTGGTGCACGGCGGGATGGCCCAGGACGTCGGACCCATCCTCGAAATGGTGACGGAGAAATACCTGCTGAGGACTGAAACCGAGTGGCAGGCGCGGGGTGAAGCCGGACGCATCTTCGACGCCCTGCTGGCGCGCTTGCAGAGCGGCGACGTTCGTGGCATCGGCGCCGGCACCGAAGCGAACTTCGCAGGC
>DATJVT010000336.1:0-14400 GCA_035501695.1 Terriglobia bacterium
TGGCGCTCGCGCGGTGGTTCTCTGCAAAGAAAGAGTTAATGCGTCCGAGGTACAGCGGAGTCAAGGCTTGCAACAAATGGTCGCGGTTGATGACGGATCGGCGAAAACCGCCGGCGAATTCGTAAACAATCCTGACCCACAACTCGTCGGGGAACCGGGCGCCTTCACCGCTGCCCTTCGCGACCTCGCGCAATTGCTGCAGGGTCGGAGGAGATAGAACCGGTGCAAGGATCGCTTCGAGTTCTGTAACTCCTTTGAGAAACGTGTTAAGCATCCTCTTACGGTTAACTCGGATAGGTGGGAGGTCAAGGTCATACTGGAAGCCGAATACCGGAATCTGCTGGACCCCTTCGCGCGCTGTCCAATAGGACTCGTGTGTTTCCAGGCAACTGAACAACGCTCCCACAACCTGCTGCATGGTCACCGCCAGGTTCGGCTCGCCCGCCTTTTCCGGTTGCACTTTAGGTCCCAGAAACGCCTGGCACACTCGATGGCCCCCTACCAGAGCCGTGGTCACCATCCAGATCTCGGGAGTGGTCCGCACCGGCTCCAGTTGCCACGCCTCCTGGCTCAAGTAGTGGGAAGCGAGGCGACCCGAAAACGTCAACTCCCCGCCCAAGGGCTCCTCGATTTCGCAGCCGTAAGCCGCCGCGACCAGGGGGGAGAGAATGTGGCTGACCAGCAAACCATCGAAGCGGTGTCGCTGGTAAATGGGCGCAACAAGATCGAAACCCTCCCGATAAATGGGGCGCGTCAGGGCTTCAATCCACTCGGGTGTCAGGCTCTCCAAGTCCGGCGAGATGATGGAGCACGACTTGGCGCGCAAAAGCTCAGCGGCCGCCAGGATCACGTGCAGGGCTCCCCCCTTTCCCTGCATCGCACCGCAAGAGGTGGTCAGGGTGTGCATTGTCCGGAGCGGACTCGAGGCCAGATACGCCCGGAAATCCGGAATGTCCGCCGCCTTGACGATCTCCGGCGTTCCATCCTGCGACCCCGCATCGACATTGAGCAGGGCCGCCCTTTCCCTGGGAAAGTATTTGACGAAACCCACCCGAATGGCGCTAATGACCCGCGCGATGGTGGCATGATTGTTCAAGGTGGGAACACCGACCAGGATGTCCACTTCGCTGGCGGCAGCGATCTGACGCATGAAATCGTCGGAAAGAAGGTTTTCTTCAGGTACTGCCATGCGTTTGTTGCCGTCAATCCCCTAAAGCCGCCGTAAACGGAACCAGAAGAATTGATAAGGCGCCAAGGTCAAAAGATAGGGAAGATTACCGATCCGGGGAAAAGGATTGCCGCCAAACATCTCGATGGGAATTGACCCCTTAAATTGCCGCAGATCAAGTTCTGCGGCTTGCGCCGAGCTCGATAGATTATTGACGATCAGGATCTTGTCCTTTCCCAATTCCCTTACGTACGCCAGGACCCGGGGATTCGGGGCGTTGAGGAATTCCAATGTCCCCCGCCCAAAAGCCTGGGTGGATTTTCGCACGCGAATCATCTGCTTCATCCAGGACAGGAGAGAGTGGGGGGCCCTATTCTGGGCGTCCACGTTGATCCGCTGGTAGCCGTAGAGCGGATTGGACAGGAGCGGCAGATACAGGCGCTCCGGGTCGGCAGCCGAAAACCCGCCATTCCACCCGCTATTCCATTGCATGGGAGTGCGGACCCCGTTGCGATCGCCCAGGTAGATATTGTCTCCCATCCCGATTTCATCTCCATAGTAGAGAATGGGGGTTCCCGGCAGCGACATCAGGATGCCGTTCATCAGTTCGATGCGCCGCCGGTCGTCATCGAGCAGCGGCGCCAGGCGCCTCCGGATACCCAGGTTGAGCCGCGCGGCCTTGTCCTTGGCGTATTCGTCATACAGATAATCCCGCTCGTCGTCCGTCACCATCTCCAGCGTCAGCTCATCATGGTTGCGCAGAAATAACCCCCACTGGCACGACTCAGGAATGGCCGGGGTGCGCTGCATGATGTCGATCATGGGCTTGCGATCCTCGAGACGGATGGCCATGAACATGCGTGGCATCAACGGGAAGTGAAAAGCCATATGGCACTCGTCCCCCGATCCAAAGTAGGCCACCGCATCCTCGGGCCACTGGTTGGCCTCGGCGAGCAGCATGCAATGGGGATAGTGCCGGGCAAGTTGGGCCCGAAGATCTTTCAGGACTTGATGAGTCTCCGGAAGATTTTCGCAGCTTGTGTTTTCCCGTTCAACCAGATAGGGGACGGCGTCCAACCGGAATCCATCGACACCCATGTCGAGCCAGAATTTCATGACGTTCCAAATCTGCTCGCGCACAACGGGGTTGTCATAGTTCAGATCGGGCTGGTGGCTGAAAAAGCGATGCCAGTAATACTCTTTCGAAACCGGATCCCAAGCCCAGTTGGAGAGTTCGGTGTCGAGGAAGATAATGCGAGACTGGCGGTACGGGTCGGGAGTGCCACTCCATACGTACCAGTCACGGCGCGCGCTGCTCTTGCCTCGCCTCGCCTCCTGGAACCACGGATGCTGGTCTGAGGTATGATTCAGCACAATTTCCGTGATGACCCTCATCCCCCTCCGGTGCGCCTGCTCCAGGACCAGTTGGAAGTCTTCCAGGGTCCCATAGGCGGGGTGAATGTTCGTGTAATCGGCGATATCGTATCCGTCGTCTTTCAAGGGGGAAGGATAAAAGGGCAGAAGCCAAATGGTGTTGACCCCCAAATCCTCCAGGTAATCCAGCTTTTGGACGAAGCCGCGGAAGTCCCCCGTCCCGTCGCCATCGCTGTCGCAAAACGCCCGCACATGGACTTCATAGAAGATCGCATCTTTGAACCAAAGCGGGTCCTCCGGCGGCCGGTACCCTCTTTCTTCGGAAGTCGACATAGCATTTAGTCCTGGACCGCCATCTTCATCGCGTGCGAAGCCCGCGGGGGAAGGTGAACGGCACCCAAGCTCGTCCAAACTACGATTCGCGCGACAGGGTTTGGCCTGCGGCTCCGCCGCTTGCTTCGCGGGAAGGCTCAGCCTTTCCGGGAAGCAAGGGGCGAAGCCCCGGCACCTTGATTAATTCGAACATCATTGACCATCCCCCGCCCCGACAATTTCCGATGCGGTGAATCGACAGTCCGGGGTGGCGCCCCTGGGGCCATTATCTTTGGTTCGCCAGCAGCGCCACGGGGAAGCTCTTAAATACGCCCGCCAAGGGTAAGAGCTGCTTCTGCTTCGCGCCACAGGCTTCGAGCACCTCGCCGGTCAGAACATTCACCCAATTTGCCGGAGCTTCACTCGGCAGCACGAGGGTGCTGGCTGCCCACACGCATTCTCCGATTGGGAACCGTTGGCCAAGAGCCAGTCTGGCCGAAAACCGCGGCACGGCAGTAATCGACCAAGTGTCTTGGAGGTGCCTCGCAAAGGCGATGACATTCTCCTTCTTCGTACCCGACGCTTGAACTGCATGATAAGTCCCTTCCAAAAAGAGCGCGTCATGACCCGTCCGAAAATTAAGAGCAGCGGAGGTCACAAAGAGTTTGACGCGGCCGTCCTGCCAGCGGTTGAGGAGGTCCTGGACGAAACCCCTCCGGCCCGTCCTTTCCTGCTCCCCCTCGAGTCCCGCCAACAGGCGCACACGCTTGTCAAAAGCCACGGGATCCCGATTGTCGGGATCAACCAGGCGAAAGTCCCAAAGCTCCGATCCCTGGTATATATCCGGCACACCCGGCATGGTGATTTTCACCAGGAGTTGCGCGAGGGAATTGACCGCCCCATAGAAGGCGACCTCCTGCCACAGGTTGAGGAAGCTCGCCATGAACGAATTTTCTTTTGAGGGCTGAGTAACCATCCTGATGAAATGACTGAGCGCGCGCTCATATCGGACGTTGGGATGGTTCCATTGCGTATGGGTCCCCGCCTCGCGTGCGGCCTTCAGCGCAAAAACTTGCAGGCGCTTTCGGAACCCGGTGACGCCTTCCGGTTCGAGCGGCCACGCTCCTAACATGGTCTGATATAAAAGTACTTCTTCGTTGAGATCGGGAACGCCTTGTCCACGCGCCTGCTTCTTCATTTGCCTATTCAGACGCGTCCAATGCCGCAGACACTTTTCCCAGGTTGCCGGCATTTCCGAAAGCACGTTGATGCGTGCTCGGACATCCTCCGCGCGCTTGGTGTCGTGCGTGGATGTGGCATTCAGGCTGTGGCCATGCTTCTGTCGCGACCGGCAGAACGCATGGAAGGCGGGGACGGGCATCCCGGTGGAATCGGGATTCCCCCCGACCTCGTTGAGTGAAGTCAAAGGATTGTAAACATAGAGAGCCGAGTCTTCGAAGCCCTTCGCCATAATCGGGCCGGTGAACTGCTGCCAGCGCATGATAAATGCCAGCCGGGCTTCCCGCTGTTCGGGCGTAACATGCCCTTTCTCCCGTAACAAAAGGACCTCGCCGACGAAATCGAAACAATTTGAGCCGAGGCGCGGATTCCGCCGCCGGGCGGCTTCCAGCGCCATCTCCACGTAGTGGCGTTCGTCAGGGCTGAGTGAGAAACCGCGGATATAGGTACGGTATACGGGGAAGCAGGCGGTGGTTTCGGCAAGGGCTTTTGCCAGGTCGATTCGCGGCAGATCGCGCGCGTACCTGTCCTGTTCCGCCAGCAGGACAAGGTAGTGTCCCAGCGAGCGCATCTCGACCGCAAGAAGGGTCTGCATGACTTCCTTCTTCTTTTCATACACCAGGTCTTCATACCGAACCGTGGCGCCTATGAAGGAGTAATAAATCTCGCGCAGTCTCTTGCACCCGCCGGAGTCGACGAAGAGGCCATTGATTGCATTGAGAGAAGCATACCCCGTCGCCCCGCAGATCGGCCATTCCTGGGGCAGCTTTTCGCCCCTGATCAGAATCTTTTCCACCAGGACATAGAACGGCGGATGAGCCCCATTGCCGGGACTGCCCGCGGCGCGCTCCTGGAGTCTTCGCAGGTAGGCGTGAGGATCCCGCAGGCCATCGATGTGGTCGATCCTTAACCCGGTGACCAGTCCTCTTTCGATGAGCCTGAGAACCACCGCGTGGGTGGCTTCGAACACCAATGGGTCTTCCACGCGGACGCCCACCAGGTTCGTGATGGTAAAGAAACGCCGGTAGTTGATTTCGTCGTTGGAGGAGAGCCAGTAGGTCAGAACGTAGGCCTGCTCGGCCAAAAGCTTGTCGAGTAGGACAAAACTTCTGGGCCTCTTCCGCTCGCCGTTGAAGATGCGTACATTTTCATCAACAAACTTGCGCACCTCGCCGGACTCTTCGTGAAGTCTCCATAGCCTTTCTTTAAGGGCTTCCCGTTGCAGACGCCTCTCGCCTGCCAACTCGGTGGAAAGGGCGATTCGTTCGGGAAGGTTGGAAACGGCGACGCAAATTCCTCTCAATTCCCGGAAGGCCGCGTGCGAGCGGCCCAATCTTCGCTGCAATTCGTCAATCCGATGACGTAGAACCGCAAGGTAAGACTTGGGGGCGACGGGAAGCTTGACGTCGGAGTAGTTGACGAAAAATCCACCCTGCTCGAACGCCAGCCTGAGTTCCTGATTTTCGAGCGCCTGCGCGTAGGGACGACTGAGGATGGGCAATAGAACTTTGTTTTGGAGCGTGCGACGTGGCGGGTGCCAGTCAATGTCAAAGAAAGAGGCAAACGCGGAGCCAGGACCATCTTCCAGGACGTCCATCCACCAGGGATTCTCGCTCCCTGAGGCCATGTGGTTCGGAACAATGTCCAGAAGGAGGCCCATCCGACGTTCTTTGAGCGCCGCCCCCAAGGTTTCGAATTCCAGTTCGCTCCCGATCTCGGTGTTAAGGCGCGAGGGATCGGTCACATCGTAACCGTGCAGGCTACCGAGCCGCGCTTGCAGCAACGGGGAAGAATACAGATCCGTCACCCCGAGGTGGTTGAAGTAGCCCACCAACGCCCTGGCATGCTTGAAGCCAAACTGGGCGTTGAATTGCAGCCGGTACGTCGCCAAAGGAATACGCAGGGTGGGCATAATCTCCCGCTACGGTGAATGGCGTTGGATCCCGTTTCTTAATGAAGCTGAGCGATCCGGCGTAGCTTCGCGGGCATGTCGCTACACCGCGATGTTAAGCGAAAGTTTTTCGGCCAAGGAGCGAAAGTGCTCCACCCACTCGTCCGCGCCTTGGCCTCCCTCCGCGCCCTTTTGCTGATGAGCATCGTACTCAGTTTGCAGCAACTCATAACAGATATTCTGCATCCTCCACAGATTCACTTCGATCGGCAGGGAACGGGCGACGCCCACGGCCGTATTAAACTCCTTCAGACGTTCGACGTTGGAAGGATCCGATCGAAAAGCCTCGGCTATGCGTTCCAGCCGCATTCGCAACGTGTATTCGAGCGTGGGAACGTCTAGAGCGATTTTGGCGCCTTCTGCGTCATCGATAAGATTGCGGATACTCTCGAAATCCCACTGCTCTTTCCCCAAGGCATTCCGGAGCCGGGTATTCAAAACGAATTCCGCGGCCGCATTGAAGGCCCGGGGAACGATCATGGAGGCTCCCATGCGCGCCACGATCCGCATCATCGACCGCAGATGGGGATAGACATGGCGAAATGCTGCCTCCGCTTCGCCCCATTCGGACTCGATCATGCGGTTCAGGATTTTCTGTTGCTCGTCCCGGAAAATCACCTTGAGCGTATAGACCTCACCCTCCAGGCACTCTTGGAGAAGACGGGACGCCTCATCCAGGTCGCCCCGCGCAAAGGATTCCCTCAGTCTCGCAACCACAGCCTCATAAGCCTCAGCGTTGGCCGCTTTCAGAACTCCCCCGGAAGGGCTGCCATCGCCCCGATCCATCGCCGCGAACCCCAGGACGGCGGAGTCGCGCGTGATCTCGGAAGTAAATCGCGCCAGGCCCGCCACAAGTTTCTGCTCGCTCTTATCCCCCCGGGCGAGATCAAAGCTCGCCTGCCGCTCGACCTTGTAACAATAGACGTGTGCATCGGGTTCGTAGGCCTCCGAAAGAGAACGAATGGCATAGTGAGCGCCGACTTTTCGCAGATCAACGAAGGCGGGTTGGACGAACTTCTGGTAGATGCGCCCGCCGTCCCCATGCTCGGGAATATTACTTTTAGCCTGGCTGAGTTTTTCGATGAACTCGCCCTGCGCGTGATTACCGAAGAGTTCCTCCGCCAGTTGGGCGGCCCGACCCGCGTACCGAATGACCTGCACGGTTTCAAGCCCCGACAACTCGTCGAAGAACCAGCCACAGCTCGTGTACATCAGCATGGCGTGCCGCTGAAGTTCCAGGAGCTTCCAGAGCGTAATCTTCGCGGGTTCCTCAAGCTGCCCCTGGGCGTGTTTGGCAATGAACGCTTCACGGGTTCCCTCGGAGCGGTCTAAGATCACGTCGATGTAGTCATTTCGAGCCGCCCAGGGATCCTTCACCAACCCCTTGGCTTTCTCCTCGAACGCCGGCGCCAGCGAGTCGCGCAGCCAATCCAGGGCGGCGCGCAAGGGGGCCCGCCACTCCTGGTTCCACCCCGGGTGGCCGCCGGAGTTGCAGCCGCAGTTGCTCCGCCAGCGTTCGACGCCGTGCACGCAACTCCACGAGCTGTTGTCAAAGACCTCCGCATGGTGCGTGGGCGGGTGGCGTTCTAGATACAGGCCATAATTGATGAGCTCGGCGAGACCATTTGACTCGATGTGATTCAAGGCGTAGGTCAATGCCATTTCGCCGTGACGGTGATGATGGCCGTAGGTCTCACCGTCCGTCGCAATGTGTACGAGTTCCGGCCAGGGCCGCGTGTCCTCAGAAAAGGCACCCAACAGCCGCTCGGCAAACCGCTTGCCGTCATCCAATATCCCCTCGAAAGCTACGCCGCGGGAAATCGGACCGTCGTAGAACAAAACGTTGATCGTTCTTTCCGTCGGCAGGCGAATCCGGTAAGCCATCGTGGGATCAACAGAATTATTGCCGACGTCTTTCCAATTACGGCCCCCGATCTTGCGCACGCGTTTAGCCTGATTCGGGGCCAGAACGGTGAACTTGATGCCGAGATCAGCCAGCACCTCCAGAGTGGCCACGTCAACTGCGGTCTCCGGAAGCCACATTCCTTCCGGCTTGTGCCCGAAGCGGCGTTCAAAGTCGCGGAACCCCCAAAACGCTTGCGTTTGTTTATCGCGAGGGTTGGCGAGCGGCATGATCATATGGTTGTAGGGCTGCGCCAGCGCGGAACCATGCCCTCCATATTTCTTGGCGCTCTCCGCGTCGGCTTCCAGAATGGCGCGATAAAGTGCCGGATCGTTTGCCTCGATCCAGGAAAGCAACGTGGGCCCAACATTAAAGCTGATCTTGGCGTAATTATTGACGATGCGGACGATACGTTTTTCGTCATCCAGAATGCGGGAGGCGGAGTTGGGCGCGTAGCATTCCGCATTGATCCGCTCGTTCCAGTCGTGATAAGGGTACGCTGATTCCTGAAGTTCGATGGCCTCTAGCCAGGGATTCTCTCGCGGCGGCTGGTAGAAATGCCCGTGGATGCAGATGTAGCCCATCTTTTCGACGTCACCTCAACCTTTCAAAAAGGGCCAACGATTTCGGGCAAAGAGTAACTTGCGCTTCTCCAGACGAGCCGAATCTCGCTGGAATGGAGCTTCCCGGCCCTTTCCAGCGTCGATCCGCCGTGTCTAAGCGTCGCCGCCACTCTCCCTCGTAAGCCGACACCAGGGTCATCTGGGGCTCGTCACTGAAGTTTGCCACAATGAGGGCTTCATCGCTTTCTCTCCAACGGCAGATCTGCAAAACGCTCTGCTTCTCAAATGTCAATACACTCATACGATCTTTGCTGGGCTGCTCAAAGGCCGGCAGCGATTTTCGGAGCACAATCAACTGCCGATAGAGATCCCAGAGCGTGCGATGCGGCTCCGTGTGCTTCCGATCATGGTCCAACTTGCACCGCAAGAACGTGCCCTCATCTTGAGGGTCAGGAGGCTCTCCCTGCCAGTCAAACGCTGCAAACTCCTCTCGACGGCCCCGCCGTACGGCCTCAATCAGTGCGACATCCGAATGGCTGGTGAAGTACTGGAATGGTGCCTTCTCTCCCCATTCCTCCCCCATAAAGAGCAGCGGAGGGTAAGGGGAGAGGATTACCACACCCGCCGCCAGTTTTAGTTCCGCGAACGAGACCAGCGAGCTTAGACGGTCACCCAACATTCGGTTGCCGACCTGGTCATGGTTCTGTGCACAGACTACGAACTGCCGCGCCGGAATACGGCGCGAAGAATTGCCGTGGCGTCGCCGGCGGTGCGGCGAATATTGGCCGGAATACACGAAGCCGTCTTCTAAGGCTTTACCCAGATGTTGGATGCTGCCAAAGTCCAAATAGTATCCGGATTTCTCTTTCGTCAGGAGTGAGTGCAGAGCATGGTGGAAGTCATCGCTCCACTGAGCGTCCAACCCGTAACCGCCGGACTCGGCGGGCAGGATGAACCGCACGTCGTTAAGGTCGCTTTCCGCGACCAAGTAGATTTTCCGTCCCGCCTGTCGAGCAAAGTCTTTAGCTGCTTGCGCGAGCAACCTGAGGAAAGGCTGGGCATTGCAATCCACAATCCCATGGATAGCGTCGAGGCGAAGAGCGTCGATATGAAAATCCCGCAGCCAGTAGAGAGCATTCGCGATGAAGTAGCCGACGACCTCGTCGCTCTCGGGGCCGTCGAAGTTGAGGGCCTGTCCCCAAGGAGACCGGTATCGATCCGTGAAATAGGGGGCGAAATCGCTGTGATAATTCCCTTCCGGGCCCAGGTGGTTGTAAACCACATCCAGCACAACCGCCAAACCGCGCTGGTGGCAGGCATCGACAAGCCTCCACAATCCCTCAGGACCACCGTAACTGTTTTGCACGGCAAAGGGATAGACCCCGTCATACCCCCAATTGCGGTTGCCTGGAAACTGGGCGACCGGCATCAACTCAAGTGCAGTCACTCCCAGTTCCTTGATCTCCCCAAGAAAAGGAATTATCGCATCGAACGTTCCTTCGATGGTGTAAGTGCCGACGTGGATTTCATAGAGGATGTACGCCTCAAGAGGAATTCCTTGCCAGCTTGCATCGTTCCACTGGAATTCCCCCGGATCCATAACTTGGGAAGGCCCATGAACACCTTCCGGTTGCAACCTCGAGGCGGGATCCGGCCGATCCTTCGCGCCATCGAGGCGGTAGAGGTACCGCGTTCCAGGTTGAATCCGGTCAGCGATCCCTTCGTGGTAGCCACGATCCGTTCTTTCCAATCTCATAAACCGGCCGGCATCTTCGTTGTTGCAAGACGCCGCCTCCGCTATCTTAGCGGGGTTCTCGGCATCAAGAATTCGAACCTCCACCTTTTCAACACGGGGAGCCCAAACCCTGAATTGGCAGCGGCTCCCCCCGAGCAGGGTTGAGCCGATTTTATGAGCCATAATCAACCTGTGACCTCGTTTTGCCCCGATGAATACATCATTGCACATTCGCCGCGGTTACCGATTCGCCCTTGTGATTAATGATGACTTTGCGTGAAGGGACGTTTCGCAATGTAATACCTACTCAATCCGGGGAACCTGCAGAGGGCAACATATAAACGATTGACCTCATCTATTCGTAATATATTGAGTAGGTTCAGGGCCCTTCCGACGATCCCGGCGAGTTGGAATTAGCCATGCTGAACATTCGACCGGCATTGCAGGAATGACACCATGAAACTGCACCGCGCGAGCGGCGTCTTGCTTCATCCGACCTCGTTGCCCGGGCGATTCGGTATCGGCGAACTCGGCCCCGAGGCGTATCGCTTTGTGGATTTCCTGGCTGACACCAGGCAGGGCATCTGGCAGGTGCTCCCGCTATGTCCGACAGGATACGGGGACTCGCCTTATCAGTGTTTTTCAGCCTTTGCCGCAAATCCGCTTCTGGTGAGCCTGGAGAAACTGGTCGATGCCGGAGATCTCTCCAGCAGGGACTTGGCGATGGCCCCCCCGCCGTTTCCCGATTGCTGTGTGGATTTCGGCTGGGTAATTCAATACAAGTACCCGCTGCTTAGAAAGGCTGCCGAGAATTTTCGCGCTAGCGCCTCACAGGTCCGTCGCGCGGATTATGAGGGCTTCTGCTGCCGGAATGCCGGCTGGCTTGACAGCTACGCATTGTTCATGGCGTTGAAAGAAGCACACGGCGGCGGGGCAGTGTGGAACCAATGGGAGCGCGACATCGCCACGCGCCAACCCGAGGCGGTGGCTCGCTGGCAGCAACGTTTGGCGGGAGAGATCGCACACCAGAAATATGCGCAATACCAGTTCTTCCGCCAGTGGTCGGAGCTGAAGGCATACTGTCACGAACGGGGAATCAGGATGATGGGTGACATTCCCATTTTCGTGGCCCATGACAGCGCCGACGTTTGGGCCCGCCCGGAGCTCTTTCGCCTGGATGAAAACGGTAACCCTGCCGCCCAGTCGGGTGTGCCGCCCGACTACTTCAGCGCCACGGGGCAACTGTGGGGCAATCCGCTTTATCGCTGGGACCTGATGGCCGAGACTGGCTATGCATGGTGGATTGACCGGTTTCGGTCGGCGCTGGAGTTGGTGGACGTTGTCCGCCTCGATCATTTCCGCGGCTTCGAGGGCTATTGGGAGATCCCCGCGGGCGAGAAGACTGCCATCAACGGCCGCTGGGTGAAAGGTCCTGGCGCCTCGCTATTCGAAGCCGCCCTGAAAACTCTCGGTGATCTGCCCTTCGTGGCTGAGACACTCGGGGTGATCACACCGGAAGTCATCGCGCTCCGCGATCGCTTTGACTTTCCGGGGATGGGAATTCTGCAATTTGCCTTTGGCTCTGATCCGCAGGCGCCCGATTTCAAGCCGCACAATTTCTCGCGGCACTTCGTGGTTTACACGGGGACTCACGACAACGATACGACGCTCGGTTGGTGGAACTCCCGCGGCGCTGGCGACAGCACTCGGACGGCAGCGGGGGTGGCGGAGGAAAGAGCGTTTGCGCGTAAGTATCTGAACTCTGAGGGTCGCGAGATGAACTGGGATTTGATTCGGGCGGCCCTGGCCTCCGTTGCCGATCTGGCCATTGTCCCCCTCCAGGATATTCTTGGGCTGGGCAGCGAAGCTCGTATGAATTTGCCCGCCCGTCCCGGCGGCAACTGGCGGTGGCGATTTTCAGCGACCCAACTTACCCCGGAAATCGCCGCGCGATTGAGAGAACTGGTTGAAATCTACGACCGCTCTTTGCACAATTGATGCTGTGTTCCACCTTCGCTATATGCCATGTAATTCTTGGCCCCCCGCGGTAAAATCCTCTGCCTCATTCCCCCACCCTTCAGCCAGATGAAAGGAATAACTCCCGAGCACGCTTGGACTTGCCGCGGCTCCCGGAATTTGGCCCGAGCTTTGCGGCCTCCGCCAAGGGGCATCAAATGGGGCAAGGACAGGGATTGAGAAACCTCCTGGCAATCGTCCTCGTTGCCGCACCGGCTGCACTCGGGTATGCCTTGGAGGACCGGCCGGCGCAGACGGGACGAGGGGGCGAATTGCCGGAGGTATCGCCTGAGGACGATCTGTTTCTGGATGAGCTCGAGTTTCTAAACTCCTGCATTGCCACCGAGGCCCATCGCCGCTTTTGCCTGGAATTGGGGTGAGCGCTACGTGAAGCACAGGTTCTATTCAGGTGGGGGGCACCGAATCCCGCCAAGTCGAGGAACTTAGGTGTATGGTTAGGCACCAACTCAGACTCTGTGCGCGGTGCCTAGGCGGTGGCTCACGGGGTAATACGTCTCCAGAATTGGCACGGCCGTGACATTGGGCTAGGGATTTTAGGTTACGAAATTCATCGCCATCCGGCTCACATTCAGCGTGACGTCGGTAGCACCAGTGGGGTTTATCGGGACGGGGGGGTGAATTTGAGCGATGGTGCTCCCGCTACAAGTCACCGAGAAGAACGATCTTAAGGCCGTATTCAGGCAAAGGATCGTCACGTCGCGTTGTCCTCCCGCTTGCTTCCACGCCCGGAAATCCGTGGCCACGGATTCCCCCATGGTCATTACGAGGGGAGAGATGCTGCCCGCGTTGACAGTCAATTTACCTAACTTCTTGACGAAGTAAGCGTTCTGCGAGCCATTCATCGTAACTTTGAACGCCGCGCAATTGAGATCCGCGTCGCGGCGGGAACCACCGGTGGCAACGCTGGCAACCCGGAACCGTTGCCTCTGGAGACGTTGAGTTGTGCCGCGGAGCAGGCTCTTCGACGCTGGCTGGACTGCTGCGACTCCGCCAGCCTGGGGGAGAGGCACTTCACGAAGGTTCGAGATCTGTAAGGTCAAGCTAAAAACCATGGGTTTGGCCTGGGACGCGTCGAGCGGAGCAAGCACCATTTGCTGGATCCACCCGGAATCCCAGGCGTCACAATAGACAGGTTTCAAAGTCGTATCGAGCGTAATCAGCGTACCCGCCAGCATGCGGCGCTGGCCCTGCAAGGTTTGGAATATCCAGTCGTAAACCATTCCGGTCATCTTTCCGCTGACGTCGAACGTCATCGACGTCTCCGTCGGAAAATCGACGGTCGAGAGAAACCCTGCCGTTTGTCCGTTGAGATTCAGTTTCCAACAAAAAGCAGGAAGGGGGTCTGCGGGCATTCAGATATCCTCCGTTACAGAAAGCAGGGCGGCGCAGAGTGTGGGTATTTCACATGCCGCAGCCCTTAAAACAAGAAGCATCTACTTTCTCTTAATACGCCGAGCGAGCATCCTAGGATGAAGACCCGCCGCCCCGCAAGGGCAACCGCGCCGGGTCTTTGAACGGCGAGACTCAACCCAGCTTTGCCGGTGCCTCAAGCCCGGCGTGGGCGGCACGCGGTACCCTGCTGCCCCTACGCAACCCGCGACTTGAATTTTAAGTTTTACCCAGAGATGCTAATTTGTATTGTAAACGCCCGCGGACATCGTGTCAACGAATTTTGGCGGTCACCTATCGTTTGGGGGATCCTCCCACCCAACAGGTTCTATTCGGGCTGGGGGTGATGGCAGGTTATCGAGTTGCGGGCGACTGCTGGTTCTTGCAGAAGGTGGGGTTTTGCTGCTGGAGGCTGGCGGTGTGGCGGAGTTTCCACTGGTCCGGGAGCCAAGCATCGAGGTCGCGTTGGGGCCAGGTGGGGAGGTTCATCAGCAATTGCGTCAGGTAGAGCTGGGGATCAAGGTCGTGCCGGCGGCAGGTGGACGTCAGGCTGGCAAGGATGGCAGCGGTACGGCCGCCGCGCGGGTTGCCGACGAAAAGGCTGTTTTTCCGATTGAGCACCACCCGCTTCATCTCGCGTTCCGAAATATTGTTGTCCATCGAGACGGCGCCGTCCGAGCAGAAGACATTGAGTTCGGTCCACTGGCCCAAGGTGTAATTGACCGCTTC
>DATJVT010000337.1:0-5535 GCA_035501695.1 Terriglobia bacterium
TTGGCGACCGGATCGAGCTTGTTTGATTGCAGGCGCTGGACGTTGTACAACTCGGTGAATTTGCGATGTTCTTCCGGGGTGGTGAACTGCTCAAACTCGCCCTTGGCCTGCCGCCCCAGGTTGTTACGGTCCACGAGGAAAAGGATGCGCTGGGCGCCCGCATGCTTGATAAGCCGATAGCAAAAGTTGCAAGCGGTGAAAGTTTTTCCGCCGCCGCTGGCCATCTGAATCAGCGCGCGCGGACGGCCGTGGGCCAACGAATCTTCCAGGCTGCGAATCGCTTTGATCTGCGCGGGCCAGAGTTTTTCTTCGATGAGGGACGGCAGGTGCTTGAGGCGCGCACGCAACGTTGAGCCAGGCTTCTTTGACTCATCCATCAGCCAGTCAGCAAACGTCTCGGGGCGATGAAACGCAAAGACGGGCCGGCTGCGCGCGTCAGGCTCAAGGAGGTTGGTGAAGCGGGTCTCGATGCTTGTGCTCTGGTAGCAAAAAGGCAGGGGCTTGCGGTACGGCTTTAGAACGTCCGGAAGGCCGACACTGTATTTCTCCGTCTGAATCTCGTAGCCGGAGAGGGTTTCGCCCTCCTTCTTGGCCTCGACCACTCCCGCTGGAGCGCCATCCACGTAAAGCAGGCAGTCCGCGAACCCGTAGCCGGACTTCAAAGGAAACTCACGAATGGCCACGCCACGGGCCGCACTGACATTTACCTCTTCGCGGTCCTGGATGGTCCAACCCGCCTTGGTCAACAGGTCGTCGATGGTCTTCCGCGCCTTTTCCTCAGGTGTGTCAGACATAACGCGTGAATGGGGGATTAATAATACTCCTGTCCGAGAGCATGATCTCAAATGATTTTCAGCCCAATCGCGCGATCATATACGGTGGACGAGGCGTTGAAGCCGCCGGGCGGGGAGGGCAGGCAGCATGCCAGATGTAGGGCCGAGCAGCGCTCGGCCCAGGCCGAACGCTGTTCGGCCCTACGTCCACCGGTGTTGGGGGCGGCCGGGCCTGCCTCCTCCCCTCTCCACCGGGACCAGCAGCCGATACCCGGCTTTGTTCAGTTCTCCGGCTTTCAGGTCCAGGGTGAAGGGGCCCAGGCGCACAACGTAGGAGCGGGGCGGGGCGGACATGAGAGCTCCAACGACTGCGGGTCGAGGCCGACTTTACCACTACGTACTGGGCGATTGAGGGCCCTCTCGCCGTTTGTGCCCAGCGACAGACCTTGCGCCGCAGGCGCTTTTGGAGTAGGGCCGAGCAGCGCTCAGCCCAGGCCGAACGCTGTTCGGCCCTACGTCCGCCGGTGTTGGGGGCGGCCGGGCCTGCCTCCTCGCCACCCAACCTTTGAGATAGGACGGATGAGCTCTGTTCCGAGCGGCCTCGGGATTCGGTGTCAGGATTATTCCAAGGCGGCGTCGAACGGCAGCACTCCAGGGGCTGTGCACAGAGTTTTTACGCATAGGCTGCACGCTGTACCCAGGCACGGTTCACGGTATATAATTTCCAGATGCCGGAGGGCAAGTTCGATACCCGGCTGGGTTGACTCGTGCCGATCTCCCCTGAAACTCTTATGCCTGGAGTCTACGTCCGAGAGGTGACCTGTCTCCCTCATCCCCTGCAGTGTGTATCAACAGGGCTGGGGGCGCTCACCGGTCCGTTATCTCAAGCGGCAATGCCGGGGTTGGTTGCAGACTTTGCCGGCGGCCACCATACCGCTCCCAACACGTTCGCCACGCGCCTTCCGTTGGCGGGGGGAATCAACCTGCTCAACTCCTTTCCTGCCCAGGGGAACATAATCTGGGGGGCGCGCACCACCACTTCGGATCCGGCATGGCAATTTATCGAGGTCCGCCGGCTGATGATCTACATCGAACAATCCCTGAGTCAGGGAGTGCAGTGGGCCGTGTTTCAGAACAATGGTCCATCGCTCTGGGCGCAGGTGAGCAATACGGTGGCGAACTTTCTGCAAAATCTCTTTCAGCAGGGCGCGCTTCAGGGTAATAGCTCGTCGCAGGCCTACTTTGTCAAGTGCGACCTAACCACTATGACGCAAAACGACCTCGACTCCGGGCGCCTGGTCATGATTGTAGGATTCGCTCCCGTCCGCCCCGCGGAATTCGCGGTCCTTCAGATCATCGTTCAGACCAGGAAGAAGTAGTCGTCCCGCCCCCCCGGTGCAATCCGAAGTGCTGAGCACAGAGAGTTCCGCCAGAGAATGTGGGGTGATTGCCTAAGCGGAACCCTATGATTTAGAATGCCGCCTCCGGTGAATGGAGCCGGAATTGGTCATGAACCCCTGCCGTTCTCCGGTTATTGAAGGTTATGACTGA
Source organism: Terriglobia bacterium (assembly GCA_035501695.1). GTDB lineage: Bacteria > Acidobacteriota > Terriglobia > UBA7540 > UBA7540 > Bog-366. Next base: position 2,325 of record DATJVT010000337.1, read on the forward strand.
CGCTGGAGGAGTTCGCCGATCTCAAATCTGAAATCTCAGATTGGAAATCGTTGGCGGAAGGGAACTCCCGCCAGGTGCGGGCCTGGGCCGATTACCTACAGAACTCTCCCATTACCGGCCAGCGGTATCTCACCGAGAAGTTCCGCAGATCAGCAAGGCCCGCACCGACCGCGAGGAGTTCATTGCCCGGTCGCGGGCTGAGCATGAGGAGGTTCTCGAAAAGTTGCAGCGGGAGCGGGAGGCAGGAGAGAAGCCCTGAGCAGGCACAGACTCTCTTGTCAGCCGGCCGCCCCCAAGGGTGGCGCTACACCGTGGGCCGCTTGCCAGCGAGCGGAGGGCAAAATAGCGCCGGGTCTTTAGCCCGGCACAAGATTGCGGCGCCGGTGGGACGCCGGGAGGTGCCGCCCTCAAGGGCGGCGCTACAGGAATGGCATTTGTCCAAAACAAAAGGAGCCTCGGAATTGAAACTCTCAAACTTGTGTCTGTTGTTTTTTGTAATCTCCAGCACGGCCCTGATGGGCTGGGCTCAGTCGTCTCCGGCGGAGCGGCCGGAGTCCGCGCGTCTTTCGGGTTATGGCGCGCAGTCTTCCCAGGCGGAATGTGATTGGGAAAAGAAATTCCGGCAGGGCATCGTGGCTGCCAACTTGCGCGAGTACATGCAGAAGCTGACCGCGCATCCCCATCATGTCGGCTCTCCCTACGACGAGGAACTGGCCAACTGGATTCTAAGCAAATTCCAGGCATGGGGTTTTGACGCTCACATTGAGACCTTCCAGGTTCTCTTTCCCACTCCCAAGGAGCGCGTGGTGGAGATGCTGGAACCCACGCCATTCCGCGCCCGCTTGCAGGAACCGCCCGTTCCGGGCGATCCGACGTCGTATCAGACCTCCGACCAGTTGCCGACTTACAACGCCTATTCCGCCGACGGCGACGTGACCGCGCCCCTGGTTTACGTCAATTACGGCAACCGCGAGGATTACGAACAGCTTGATCGCCTGGGGATTTCGGCGAAGGGCGCCATCGTGATCGCCCGCTACGGCAGCAATTGGCGCGGCACCAAGCCCAAGGTGGCCGCCGAGCACGGCGCCATTGGCTGCCTGGTTTACTCCGATCCCCGCGACGACGGGTTCTTCAACGGCGACGCCTATCCCGAGGGCGGCTGGCGTCCGCGCGAAGGCGTGCAGCGGGGAAGCGTGATGGACACCGACCATCCGGGCGATCCCTTGACGCCGGGAGTGGGCGCGACGCCCGATGCCAAGCGCCTGGCGATCAAGGACGCCAAGACCATCACCCGCATTCCCGTGCTTCCCCTTTCCTGGGGCGATGCGCAGCCTCTGCTGGCGGCCCTGCACGGGCCCGTGGCGCCGGAAGCGTGGCGAGGCGCGCTACCTATCACTTACCACGTGGGGCCGGGCCCGGCCAAGGTTCACTTGAAGGTGGCGTCGAATTGGGACCTGAAGCCGGTGCGCGACGTGATCGCCACATTGCACGGGTCGGAGGCGCCCGGTGAATGGGTGATTCGCGGCAACCACTATGACGCCTGGGTCAACGGCGCGGACGATCCCATCTCCGGCATGGTCACCGTGCTGGAGGAAGCGCGCGTCCTCGGTGACCTGCACAAGGGCGGTTGGAACCCGCGGCGCACCATCATTTATTGCGCCTGGGACGGCGAGGAGCCCGGATTGCTCGGCTCCACCGAGTGGGTGGAGACTCATCAGGACGACCTTTCCCGGCACGCCGTCGCTTACATCAATTCCGACAGCAACGGCAGGGGCTTCTTCTTTGCCGCCGGCACGCACGACCTGGAGAGCTTCATCAATGGTGTGGAGCGCGACGTGGTCGATCCCGAAAAGCAGATTTCCGTCTGGGAGCGGGCACGCCTGTCCCGGATCGGCAAAGCCGCCACGGCTGAAGAGCGCGCCGAGCTTCGCCAGCGTTCCAATCTGCGCATCGGCGCCCTGGGCGACGGCTCGGATTACACCGCCTTCCAGGACCACGTGGGAGTCTCGGCCCTGGATATCGGCTTCGACGGCGAGGCCGAGGCGGACGCGTACCACTCCATCTACGACGACTTCACCTGGTGGACCAGTTTTGTGAATCCTGATTTCTCCTACGGGCGCGCTTTGGCGCAGACGGGAGGAACCGCCATCATGCGGCTGGCGGATGCCGGCCTGATTCCCTATGAATATTCCGGTCAAGCCGAAACCATTGGCCAATTTGTGGCGGACCTGGAAAAGCTGCTAAAGAACAAGCAGGATGAAATCAAGGAGCGGAACCAGGAGATCGAGGAGGGGGTCTTCACCGCCCTGGCCGATCCCCAAAAGATCTCCGTTCCTCCTCCCGTCAAGACCGTGCCCCCCTACTTGAACTTCGCGCCGCTCAAGAATGGAGTGGAATCCCTCAAAAAGAGTTCGGAGCGTTACCAGGCGGCATATGCCAAGTGGGAGAAATCCGGCACGGATCTCCCTCCGGATGTAGCCGCTGCGCTCAACGCCGATCTTCTTAAGATTCAGCGTGCCTTTCTAACTGAACGCGGCTTGCCGGAACGGCCCTGGTTCAAGCACCAGGTCTACGCGCCGGGGGCGTACACCGGCTACGGAGCCAAGCCCATCGCCGCGGTGCGCGAGTACATGGACCAGGAGAAGTGGAAGGAAGCGGAAGGCCAGGTCCCCATCGTCGGCCAGGTGCTGGAGAACGTTGCGGCGGCCATCAACCACGCCGCCGAAAGACTGGAAGCAGCCGCAGCGCGCTGAAGTGGCACGGGCATCTTGCCCGTGAAGGAGCGATGGCCGGAATGGCCATGGGAAAGACCTGCGGCGGGCGCCTGCGCCCATACTCCCGCATGGCCAAGACTCCTGAATCAGGAGGGGAGTCCGTTTCCTGTAACCACTACGCCGCCACTCCGGCAGCGGGTTCGCGGGATGGGCCTCCGTTCGGAAGGCTCCGGGTGTACCCGTTCTCAAAATACCAGCGAATGGCGCGCATCAGCGCTTCTTCCAGCGGGCTGGGGTGGAATCCCAGTTCGCGGACGGCGCGGGAGCAATCCACGAACATCTTGTGACGAGCCAGCCGCACCGCTTCCAAAGGAATTCGCGGCGGGCGCCGGAAGAGGCGTGCGGCCAGCGAATCCGCCAGAGCCGCCATGTAGGGGACGGCGTGGGGAAGGCGCAGGCGCGGCGCGGGCCTCCCGCTCAACGCGGAGAGGATTTCC
>DATJVT010000338.1:0-6449 GCA_035501695.1 Terriglobia bacterium
GCGAATGGGGTAGATTCAGCAGGACTCCCACCGTAAGTACGGCCAGGATATCCCCCATGGCACTTTCCACCAGCAGGGTGAGTTTTACGGGCTTTCGGACGGGAATTTGTTGCAGAACGGGGAGCATGATGGTGCTGCTGACGCAGCCCAGCACCGCTCCTACCAGCAGGCAATCAGGCCAGGGAAGGAGCATCGACCACCGGGCGACACCCGCCACCACGACGGCAGTGGTGAGATACGCCGAGACGGAGAGTACGAGGCCCCCTCCAAGGTGACGCAGGATTTCGCGCACGTCGAGGTCCAGGCCGCCTTCGAACAGGATGAGAATGAGGGCCAACGTGCCAAATCCGCGCGTCACATTCTCAAACTGAGCGGCATGCACCAGACCGAAGACAGGCCCCAGCAGGACGCCGGTTAGAATCAACACCACCGCATCGGGCACGCGGGTTCGTTGCGCAAGCTTGTTGGCCACGAAGGCCAACACCAGCAGTCCTCCCAACAGTCCGAAGAACACCCTCAGGCTCATGTGATCGCGCGGTATGCCCCCAGGATGTCGGGGAGGCCTACTACTCCCTCCAGTTTGCAGTGGTCCACGCGGCTGACGACCGGAAGCAGCGGCCATTCGCCCAAACGGCGCAGGGCTTCGTCGAGCGCAAAGTCGGGATGGAGCACGGGTAAGGGGGTTTCCGGCAGCAATTCCACCAGAGGATCTGTTTGGCTTAATTGGAGAGCCCAGCGGCGGAGGTCTTCGCTCTTGATTCCGCGCCACGTTTCGGCGCCGTCACTGACCAGGATGAACGATTCCCCGGAAGACTCCGCCTGGGAAACCGCCAGCTGGATGGGATCGTCGAGATTCAATACCGTTGCCTGATACCCCCGCATGGCGTCCTCCACGCGCAGGGTTTCCTCTTCGCGGCGCTCTTCCATGGAGGGCAGGTTGACGCCGTCCTGCCGTGAAAGCAAATCGAAAAGCGAGGTGGGCTGATACTGCCGCGAGATTAAGTAGGCGATGACGTTGGAAATCATCACAGGGAGAATGATGGAGTAATTGCCGCTGACCTCCAGCACCATGAAGACTGAGGTCATGGGCACGCGCAGGAATCCCGCAAACAAGGTCCCCATGCCCACCAACGCGTATGCACCCACCGAGCCGGTGAGCCAGGGGAAGAAGTGGCGCTCGATGCCACCCACCGCTGCCCCCAGCATCGCGCCAATGAAAAGGGTGGGGGCGAACATGCCGCCCGGGGTGCCACTGACGAAAGAAAGACTGGTGGCGAGCATTTTGAACCCCGCCAGCAACGCCAGGAACTGCCAGGTGAACTGGTCGTGCATGGCCTGGTCCATGAAGTCGTAGCCCGCCCCCATCACCTGGGGAAACCACAGGCCGATGATGCCGATCAGGAGTCCCGCCGCGGCAGGCTGGAAGTACTGGCTCCAGCGCGGCAGGGCCTTCAGCCGGGGCCGGACGCGGGCAATGACTCGCATCATGAGCAGCGAAGAAACCCCCCCGATGACGCCCAGGGCCGCATACGCCAACAATTCGGCAGGATGAACCAGGTGGTACTCCGGGATGCGGAATAGCGGTTGCTCGCCCAGAAACCAGCGTGAGGCGATTACGCTGGAGACGGCAGCGAGGACAATGGCGCCCAGCACGCCCGCCGTCCACCTGCCGATGACTTCTTCGATGACGAACAGGACCGCCGAGACAGGGGCGTTAAAAGCCGCGGCGAGGCCGGCAGCCGCTCCCACCGGGGCGATCAGGCGCACCTTCTCCCGCGACAGCCGCAGCCGCCTGCCCAGGGCGGAGGCGATGCCCGCACCCATCTGCAAGGAAGGGTCTTCCGGCCCCAGCGACTGCCCCGTCCCGATAGCCAGGGCGCAGGTCACAAATTTGCCGATCACTGTATTGAAGGGAATGTAGCCGTCGTAAATGTAGACGGCCGCTTTGGTCTGGTTCACGCCACTGCCCCGCGCGCGCGGGAAAAGTCTGATCACCAGGAAGGCAACCACCAGGCCGCCGATGACGGGAACCAGCAGGATGCGGAGGGCGGGGGGCGACAAGGCCGAACCAAAGACGGTGGTTCGCGTCCAGTCGATCGTGATTCGGAACAGGACAACAGATAGGCCCGAGAACAGGCCGATGATTACTGCCAACAGGAGGAAGAGCTGCGCCTCTCTTAACGTCTTGCCCGCGGGGTGCCAGCCAATCTTCAGAAGTAATTGGTTCCAGGCAGAGCGCGGCCCCGCAACAACGGAGCTTGGGGGCGCCGGCACAACCGGAACAGGCGGGTTCATGGCTTTCCCCCTTCCTGTTGTTTCGCGATGATGAGCAGCGCCAGGTCCTGACCCTGCGGTTCGCCGCAAGATTGCGCGGCGGCCTTCTCAATTTCGAATACCACGTCCATGATGTTGAACAGCAGCGCCGGATCGCGATGGAAGGCGCTCATGCGAATCCTCGGCTGCATGCCAGTGACCTCCGCCTGAAGGGACTGCAGAGGATTGCCGCCGGCCACCTTCAGGTCGATACCCCGCCGCGCCGCACAAGCCTCCAGGCGCTGGGTGGCCAAGTCGAAAGCCTGTGTGGCCCGCCGCGCCCGTTCCTGCTGCTCCAAGCGGCGCGTGAAGGGATTGAGATTCAGGACGGCCCGGGTGGTTTCCAGTGTTTCCGCCGCACTCGTCAAATGCGGGTCGGCCAGCAAAGCCCGCTCCAGGTAGCGCTGGGCCTGTGCATAGTCTCCGGTTTGAAAGTAACACTCTCCCGCCCCCGCCAGCGCCGGCGCCGAGTGGGGTTCCTCGGCCAGCGCCTGGCGGAAGAGCCGCAGCGCATCGTCATAATCCCCGGCTTTGACAAGCAGGGTTCCCACATGGGTCTGCATGGAAGGATCGGGGGGCAGATTGGCGGCCACGGCGACCAACTCCGCGCGCGCCGTAGTGCGCTCGTCAGAATCGAGAAGAAACTTCACCAACTCCAGCCTCACCGCCCGGCGCATGGCCACCGGATCGCCCGCCCATTCGCAGTAAACCGCGTCGTGGAAGTAGCGCAGCGCGTCGGGGATGGATCGTTCACGCACCGCCAGGCGCGCCAATTCCAGGTTTACCGGGCCGCTGCCGGGATCGCTTTCCCGAAGGGCGAGCAAGTAATTCTTGGCCTGCTGGAATTGGCCGGTCTCGGCCAGGGCCTGCGCCAGCCGCAATTGGTAGAGGGCATTGTCGCGGGCGTGGAACACGGCGTTGCGGAAGTCCGTGAGCGCCGCCGCGGGGCGTGCGGCCGTGAGTTCCGCCTCACCCCGGCGGTTCCAGTCTTCCGCAATTCTCTTTTCCATTCGTTGGTATCCCCGGACGACAATCCCCGTGATGACAAAAAAGAGAATTAGCAGGGTCAGGACCAACAAGTTGAAGGTCTCCCGCCGCAACGCCCAGAAATAAGTGTGGTGTTCCGAGCAGTGGGGGCATTCGATTTCCCCCCAGGGGATGGTTTGCCCGCAATGTGCGCAGCGCCTGTCCGGTTCCATGCGGCTCGTCCTCGATTATTCACACTATATCCTATCAGGATATAGCAAATCGGGTTTGGATGGGTCGCCTGTGTGCCTGCCCCATTGGCGGGTATCGCCAAAAATTCCTGGAACTTTCTTCTTTCCCTTCGCGTTTAGGATTCCAGGAAGGAGTCAAACGGCTATGAAACAGAATGTGTGGGTCCTGATGGTACTGGCGTGGGTTTCAATGTCGGGTCTGGCAGCCGCGGCGGATCGCTGGATGCACGTCAAGGTCATCGAGAACGGCGAAGATGGGGACCGCGTGCGCGTCAACATCCCCCTGAGCCTGGCGGAAAAGGTCCTGCCTACAATCAATGCAGACAAACTCCACAATGGCCAAATCAAGATCGACGGGCAAACCACTGACAAGGTGGACCTGCGCGCTCTGCTCGCGGCCGTTCGCGACGCCCAGGATAACGAATACGTGACCGTGGAATCCCGGCACGAAAACGTCCGCGTGGCGAAATCCGGCGGGTTTCTGCTGATCAAAGTTCATGAGTTGCAAGACGGCGCGGCCCAGCCTCCCCAGAAAGGTGAAAAGAAGCACGACTCAACCGTGGACATCAAGGTGCCGTTTCCGGTGGTCAACGCGCTGCTCTCCGGTGAGAAGGACGAACTGAACCTGGTCGCCGCGATCCATGCTTTGGGCGAATACCAGAACATTGACCTCGTCACGGTAAATGATGCGGAGAGCACCGTGCACATCTGGGTGGACTCCAAGAACGCGGCGGACTAAGCGGGGTCCCCGCGTCCAAATCTGTCTCCTGGAGTCCCGAGGAGCCGGAATCAAGGGAACTGCCGCCATCGAGCGAAGCGGCCACTTATCCGGCAAGGAAGAAGGTGACGCTCATGGTCCCGAAACTGTTTTTCCTGGAGTCTGTGGCGCTCTGCGGCCTCCTGGCCGGTGCCCTGGTTTTCAGCCAGGGAGCTGTCCGCGTGGAGGTCCGGCCCAAAGCTCCGGGCGGCAAGCACATTTACGTCATCGCACCGGCGATAGTCCTTCCCGTGGGCGCCATGCTGGTTCCTGCGGAGAAGGTCCGCCAGGCCGGGCGCGATATCCAACCCTGGTTGCCCACCATCCGGGCCGCAACCGAGGATCTCCTGCGTGAGCCGGACGCCACGCTTGTCCAGGTTGACAACTCGCGCGAACACGTCAAGATCGCCAAGGCCGGCGATGCCCTGGTGATTGATGTGGACGACGAAGGAGAAACGGTCCACGTTTCGGTTCCCCTGCGCGCCGCGGCATACGCGTGCAATGAACTGGCGGAGAAGTCCCGGTCTGAACCCGAAGCGCCACGGCACTCCGCGAGCTAAGTCCCATTGAATCTCCCCTCCCGGCTTTTGAATCCAATTACTGGGAGGGGCCGTGACGGACACTCGACCGCGCGTGGTGATCGTCGGAGCGGGCTTTGGAGGCTTGTGGGCCGCTCGGGCCTTTGCCGGCAAACCCTTCCAGGTCCTCCTGATTGACCGCAACAACTATCACACCTTCCTTCCGCTGCTCTATCAGGTGGCGGCCGCAGAAGTTGAACCGGAAGAGATCATCTATCCCGTGCGCAGTATTTTGCGCCCGGCGCGCAATGTGGATTTCCTGCTAGCCGACGTGAAGAGAATTGACTTCGTCGCGCGTACGCTTGAGACCACCGGAACCATCGTTCCCTTCGACTATCTGATCCTCGCCGCCGGGAGCGCCACGCACTTCTTTGGGGTTGCGGGCGCGGCGGAGCACTCGTTCACTCTCAAGACTCTTGATGACGGCATCCGGCTGCGCAATCACATCCTTTGCTGCTTCGAGCGCGCCGCCAAAGATCCTGACGCCAAGCGGCGGCGGCAGCGTTTGACCTATGCCATCGTGGGCGGCGGGCCGACAGGGGTGGAATATGCGGGGGCCCTGGCGGAATTGCTGCGCGGGCCACTGCATCGCGACTTTCCCCAGCTCGATTTTCGCGATGCCCGGGTTGTGCTCCTGGAAGGCGCGGGGCGACTGATGCCCTCGTTGCCAGAGCGCCTGGGCCGCTACGCTCTCGCCCGCCTGCGGAACATGGGCGTGGAGGTGCGCCTTGGCGCCGCTGTGGACCGCGTGGACCCGGGCGAAATTCATCTTCGCGAGGGCGGGTTTATCTCCACGGAGACTACCGTTTGGACCGCCGGCGTGCGCGGTGAGCCTACCGCGGCGGCGTGGGGATTGCCCCTTGACCGCAACGGCCGGGTGGCGGTCGGCCCTACCCTGGAAGTGCAAGGTTTGGCCGGTGTTTACGCCATTGGTGACTTGGCGCAGTACGAAGAGGATGGCAGGCTGTTGCCCATGGTGGCTCCCGTCGCCATGCAACAGGGCGCAACCGCGGCGACAAACATCCAGCGCCGCGAGGCGGGAAACGAACCACTGGTGTTCCACTATCGCGACCACGGCATGATGGCTACCATCGGCCGCAACGCTGCCGTGGCCTCCATTGGCGGCATGGCTTTCACCGGATTCCCCGCCTGGCTGGCATGGCTGGGCATTCACCTCATTAAATTGATCGGCTTCCGCAATCGCCTCATCGTGCTCATCAACTGGGCATGGGACTACTTCCTGTTTGAGCGCATGGTGCGTCTGATTCTACCCTCCGCTTCCTGCCGCGAACCCGTGCCACCTCATCCTGTTCCCTCGCGCCAATACGGCAGCGAGGCAGCAGGGAAGTAGGCGCGAAGCGCTTCCTCGTTACAAACAGTTAATAAGAGGCGCTCGGCCACGTTCGCGCCTTGGGCACATCCAACTGCGAAGCTAAAGAGACTGGGGAGAAAATTGTAGCGGCGGATTAAACCCGCCACGGGGACGCGAAGTCCCCGTAATGTCGCGATCCATGAGTTTTCCGCCGCTCGTTAAACACGGGTCACCACGCCCCGAAGGGGAGAAAAAATGTGTATAAGTTCAGA
>DATJVT010000339.1:0-11527 GCA_035501695.1 Terriglobia bacterium
AGCGATCATCCCGGGAAGCAATGCCAAAGCCACCCGGATTCTCAGGTTCGTTTTTCGTATCATTTCACACACGCCGTCAGCCGGGTGGATGGGGGCCATCTCTCCCAGGGCCGGATGAATATACCCTTGGGGCTGTACCGATAAAGATGGGCAGCATTTAAACCCCGGAGCCCAAAGGTGTCAAGCGGAAAGCGGGTAGCCGGTTAGCGTTGTAACCGCGGTCGGGGGCGGGGGGCCGCCCCTCCTTCCTGGTGGATTCTCAGGTCTTGATTCGAAGGAGAAGGTATGTTCCGGCCAGGCCGAAGAGGACGTCGGGCGACCAGGCGGCCATGGCGGGGGGGAGTTGACTCAGGTTTCCCATCGCCTCAAAAAGGCTGGAGGTTGACCAGTACACGATAGCGATGCCAATGCTCAGAGCGATGCCTGTGAGGGCGCCTTTGCCGCCCATCGTGAAGGAGAAGGGAATCCCGATGAGGGTCACGACGAAGGCGATGAGGGGGTAGGAGAACTTGCGGTAAAACTGCACGGAGAGCCGCACCACGTCAAAGCCGCTCTGGCGGAGGTCGGCGATGTAGCTCCTCAGTTCCAGAGTGCTCATCTGCTCAGAGGGTTTTACTTCCTTCTTGAAGTACGACGGCTCTTCCGTCAGCTCCTTGAAGGTGGCGATCGAGAAGGGCATGTAGTTGGTCACCCGGTCGGCATCGAGGTCTCGTGCCCACCCATTCTCCAAAATCCAACCGTGGATTGATGCCTCCCAGAACGCGCGAGAAGCTTGTAGCCGCCGGGTCATACGGAAAGTGACCGGATCGAATTCGAATACGGACAGGTTCGCGAACAGATTCTGGTCGGAATCAAAAAAAGTGTAGTTGTAGATGCGGCTGGAGGTCCCGAATATCCACTGGTGATCGGGACGGTAAAAGGTCTGGGCGGGTTTGCCCTTGATTTGGTTGCGCAGGCCGTTCTGGCGCTGATTCATCTCCGGCAGCACGCCGTCCGCAAACAGGAACATTCCCACACTAAGCAGGGCGGTTATCGACAACACGGGAACCGAAAGGCGGTAGAGGCTGATGCCGGCGGATTTGATGGCGATGACCTGGTTGGTTTTCGTCAGCAGCCCGAAGTTCACCAGGGTCGCCACCAGGATACTCAAGGGCAGCATCAGATAAACAACCTGGGGAATCAGGAACCGGTAATAGTCCACCACCACACGGCCCGGGACCTGGTTGCGAACGATGTCACCCAGAACCTGGAAAAAATCGAAGATCAGGTATATGCCCGTGAAGGCCACGAGCAGCATCCCGAAATAGAAGACCCAACTGCGGAGGACGTAGATATCAAGGATCTGCAGGAACCGCCCCCCCACTTTCGCCGGCTCCGGAAGGGCGGATACGGGTTTCGGACGGCTGCGGCGGGCCCGCCATTCCTGCCAGCGCTTCACACGGTCGTCAATAGCATCCTGGAGGAACAACAGGCGAGTCCGTACGTGGCCGAGGTTGGAAAGCATCAGGACGCCGGCCACCGCGAACAGGAAGTTGGCGAGCCAGAGCCCGAGGAGTGGAGAAACGCGTCCCTGTTTGGCAAAGCTCAGGCCAAAGGCCATGAGGATGTAATATACGAACACCAGCAGGATGCTCAGCATCAAACCCACGGATTTCCCACCCTTGCGTGTGGAGATCCCCAGCGGAATGCCCACCAGCGCCAGGACAATGGCCGCTACCGGCAGGGCAAAGCGGTAGTGCAGTTCAACCAGGGCGGGTTGGCGGTCCTGGGGCTCATGAATGCGCCGCCAAAGCTGCGTAAGGGAAAGATACGGAGGCGTGGTCCGTCCTCTCTCGGCATTTCCCTGATCAACCTCGATGGGAATTTCCGTATTTGTGAAGGCGGCGATGGAGTATTCCTCGGGGCGCTGAGGGTCGTATTCGTGGGTCGTGCCCTGCTCGAGGTGCAGCACAAAACGGTTGCGGGCAGGTTCGTTGACAAGCACCCCGCTTTCCGCTAAGGTTACCTTGACTGCATTGCGGTGAGTCAGATCCGCGATGAAAACGCCGCGCCAGCTTGACCGGGATCCGGTAACATCTTCCAGGTAAAGCAACAGGTTGGGAAAGCGCTCGATGAAAATGCGCGGCTGGATCTCGTAGGGTACCTGGCTGGCGGTCAACCCCGCTTCCATGCGATTCATCTTCCGCATGGACTGAGGCGCCACAAAGAGAGACATCCAGAGTGTCACCGCCCATCCCGTCGCCGCCAGGTACATGACGGGACGCACGAAGCAGTCCAAGCCGATCCCGGAGGCTCGCGCCGCGATGACCTCCCCATCCGCAGCCATGCGGCTCAACCCAATTAGGGTTCCCACCAGCACGGCCATGGGGATGGTGAGGATCAGGATGCTGGGGATGGGCAGGAGGAAAAGCGTGGCCATCTCCTGCAAAGGGATGTTGTGCCGCACCACCAGTTCCAGAAGGTTGCCCAATTGCCGGACGAAAATCACAAAGGTGAAAACCAGCAGTCCTAATAAGGAGTGGGAAGAGATCTCTTTCAGAATGTAACGCGTTAGAATCCGCATGGTCGCAAGCCATTAATCCTAGCACAACCGGAAACGAAACTTGAAGGCCGGCGCGGTGCGTTATGTTAAAGTTTCGAATTCTGTTTTTTTAGTTTCGATCTTCGAGCTTGGACTTTCGATACAATGCCCCCAACGTACCTCATGCTCCTCTGGCACATGCACCAACCTTATTACAAGGATCTGGCGGAGGGCGCTTACGCCATGCCCTGGGTGCGCCTGCATGCCCTGAAGGACTATTACGGCATGGTGGCAGTGTTGCGGGATTTTCCCTCCGTACGCGCTACGTTCAACCTGGTCCCGTCACTGATCGAGCAGATTGAGGATTACGCCCACGACACGGCCCGCGAACCTGCCTACGATGTGGCTTTCAAGCCGGTGGGCAGCATGAACGGCGGCGACCGCGAGGCCTTGCTCGCCTCCGCCTTTCAGATCAATCACGAGAATCTCCTGCGCCGCTACCCGCGCTTCCAGGAATTGTGGGAGAAGGTCCAGAAGTCGGGAATAGCCACGGCCGCCAAAGTGTTCACTCCGCAAGAAATTGTGGATCTCCAGGTGCTCTCCCAGGTGGCATGGTTCGATGAGATCTTCTTGAGCGGCGACCCCGAGGTCGTGGCCTTGGTTAAGCGCGAAAGGAGTTATCGCGAGAGCGACAAGACCGTGCTTCGGCAGAAGGAAATCGAACTCTTTAACGTCACGCTGGAAGAATATCGAAGGGCAGCGGAACGCGGCCAGATCGAAATCTCCACTTCGCCCTTCTACCATCCCATCCTCCCGTTGGTTTGCGATACTGCGATTGCCCAGGAATCGCATCCCGGCGTCAGATTGCCGCACCAGCACTTCCGTCAGCCGGGGGACGCGCGCGACCAGTTGCGGAGCGCTGTGGCGCTCCATGAGCGCGTTTTCGGGCGCCGGCCCCGGGGGATGTGGCCCAGCGAGGGCAGCGTTTCCGATGAGGTCCTCCGGCTGGCTGCCGACGAGGGGTTCATCTGGACAGCGACCGATGAGGGCGTGCTGGGGCGATCCCGGCAAATGGGCTTCTACCGTCGTGGCGACGGCACCCTCCAGGGCGGGGAAGAACTCTACCGACCGCACTCCTTCGAGGTGGGGGGAAAGACCGTTTCCCTGTTCTTCCGTGACCACCAGCTTTCCGATTTGATCGGCTTCGTCTACTCGCGCATGGATCCTCACGCCGCCGCCGATGATTTGTACCACCGCATCAAAGCTGCGGGACGAAGCACCGGCCAGAGGCCCGCGGTTGTTTCCGTCATCCTGGATGGCGAAAACGCCTGGGAGTATTACCCGGGCAACGGGCGCGAATTCTTGAAGGCTTTCTATGGACGCATCGCGGCGGACCCGGACCTGCGCGCCGTAACCGCCAGCGAGGCGCTGAAAGTGACCGAACCGGGCACACTCCACCACGTGGTCCCGGGCTCATGGATCAACGGCAACTTCGATGTATGGATCGGCGCCGATGAGGATAACCGCTCGTGGGACATGCTCAGCGACGCCCGGGCGTTTTTTGCGCAGCACGTTGATGACCCCCAGGTGAAGCCGGAGAACCGCGCGCTGGCGCAGCGGGAGTTGTGGATCGCGGAAGGGAGCGACTGGAATTGGTGGTATGGCCCGGAGCACTCCACTGCCAACGACGAGGAATTCGACCTGCTTTACCGCAAGCACCTGAGCAACATCTACCGGTTGCTGGGAGGATCTCCCGCGGATGAGCTGGCGGTGCCCATCAAGAGCCCACGCGTGCGCGCCCTGACCGTGGCTCCCTCGGGGCAGATTAACCCCAAGATCGATGGCCGAGTCACCACATATTTCGAATGGCTGGGGGCGGGGTTGTGCCAGCCGGATTACCGCACCGGCTCAATGCACGGCGCGGCCCAACTGGTGGAAGCGCTCTACTACGGTTATAGCGAAAAGGCCGTGTACCTTCGGGTAGACGTGGGCGGGACGTTCATGCGCGAACACCCCGACTTTGAGATCCGCGTCAATGTTAATGGCGGCAGCCAGACCCGCTTGCATGCGGCCATCGGCGCGGCGGGGGTGAAGACCGTGGAGTTCTGGAAGAGCGGGGAATCGCTGCTGGTCCCGCTTGGAACGGGCGACCAGGTACAGGTGGCGTTTGACAAGATCTTCGAACTCCAACTCGACTACAGCATCCTCGCCATCATGCCGCATGAGCAGATCCACCTTCAGGTGTCCATTTGGATGGACGGCCTCCCGCTGCAGGTCCTTCCCCAGGAGGGCTGGCTTGCACTTGAACTGACCGAAGACCTGGCAAGTTGGTAAGGATTTTCGGGTTCCCGAGCCAGCCAAACGGTGGTGCCCGAGCGTGCTCGCAGGGACGGTCCTGCCACGGTTGACACTGTGGGCGAGCCGATGTCAGACATTATGTCTTTTATTTTTGTAGCAATCTCACTCGGCGATGCCCTCGTTTTCCCCTAACAATTTGAATAATCAGTAGTTACCCTTCGACTTGCTCCCGGGCCAGTTGGGGTGACAAAATTCCCCGTTCGCTGTATTGGAATTTACAGTGACGTGCATCAAGTAGCATCATGCCGTGCGTCAGGTATTGCTTGCGCTTCCTGACGCTCCATGTGGTGCTTTGTTGTTCCGAAAGCCAGGGCTTCATTAAGACCAGATTTCGAATTTACCGCGGTATGCGCGGAGGGATTTTGACCACCGAGCCCGACTGCCTGTTCGTGTATCCCACCATGAACTATGTTTGCCCCAAAACGTTATTCCGACGAGGTGATGCATGAGTACCGTTCCCTTTAGTGAAATGCCCCCCGCCAGCGGAGGCCTTATCCAGATATCCTCCAAGGAGGCGTTGATCCGCCAGAAACTCGAAGACGAGCGGCGCCGCCTGGAGCGCGAGGCCGGCCTGGAGCGCCGCGCCGTGCAGCAATTCCACAAGCCCATTGAGCGCGCCTTCACCAAGTCCCAGCGCGACCACACCACCATTCTCTTCGGCGGCCTGACCTGGAAGCACGAGAAGCTGATTCACGGCGCGCTGGAGGGCCTGGGATACAAGTGCGAGGCCCTGCCCGTACCCGACAAGCGCGCCTTCCAACTCGGCAAAGAGTATGGCAACAACGGCCAATGCAACCCCACCTATTTCACCGTCGGCAATCTGGTGCAATATGCCCAGAGCCTGGAGGAGAAGGGTCTGAGCAAGCAGGAAATCATTGACCGTTTTGTCTTCTTCACGGCCGGCTCCTGCGGGCCCTGCCGTTTCGGGATGTACGAAGCGGAATACCGCCTGGCGCTGCGCAACGCGGGTTTTGACGGCTTCCGGGTCCTGCTGTTTCAGCAGGCAGGAGGGCTCAACCAGGCCGAAGCGGAAGCGGGCTTGGAGATGAACCTCGACTTCTTCCTGAACGTCTTGAACGCCATGAACATGGGCGACATCATCAACGACGTGGCGTACCAGATCCGCCCCTTCGAGGTGAACGCCGGCGAGACCGACCGCGTTCTGGACGAGAGCCTGGATCTGCTTCAGGAGGTCATGCGCCGCAAGCGTTCCTACACGCTGGAAGGGAAGTTGGCGTCCCTGCTGCGCAAGACGAACTTTTCCGGAACCGCAGAGTATGTCGGCAAGTTTCTCGACCAGCTTTACGGTGATGATTACACCTCCGCGCTCAACGAAGTGCGCGACCGCTTCAATGCCATTCCCCTGGACCGTACCCGCGTGAAGCCCCTCGTGAAGATCACCGGCGAATTCTGGGCGCAGACCACCGAGGGCGACGGCAACTTCAACATGTTCAAGTTTCTCGAAAAGGAAGGCGCGCAGGTTCTGGTGGAGCCGGTGGGCACCTGGATCATGTACATGATTCACCAGGCCAAGCAGAAAATTAAGGACGAGAGCGGCCTTGACCTGGTGCAGCGCAACGTTTCCAAGTGGAACCTCAAGGAAATCTTCGGCAGCCACTTGAACACGCAGCAGCGGATAGCCAAGCTGACCGTGGCGGAAAAGGTCTTCAAGCGCGAGTACCACCGCCTGATTGACGCCCTGGGCGGCATCGCGCACCACCTGACCGATCAGTACGAGTTGCAGCGTATCGGCCATCCTTTCTATAACTCGCGTGCGGGCGGCGGCGAGGGCCACCTGGAAGTTGCCAAGAACATCTACTACTCGAACAAGGACCTTTGCCACATGGTCCTCAGCCTGAAACCCTTCGGCTGCATGCCCTCCACGCAGTCGGATGGCGCACAGTCCGCTGTGGTTTCCAACTACAAGGACATGATCTTTATCCCCGTGGAAACCTCCGGCGAGGGCGATGTGAACGCTCACAGCCGCGTCCAGATGGCTCTGGGCGAGGCCAAGGTTCGCGCCAAGAATGAAATGAAGCGTGTGCTGGATGAGACGGGTACGACGCTGGAAGACGTGCGCGCCTTTGTGGAAGACCACCCCGAAATGCAGCAGGCCATGTACAAGTACGGGCACAAGAAGGGCGTGGTGGGAGTGGCGGCCAACTTCGTCCTGCACGCCGCCGAGCGCATGAAGGCGGAGAGGCGGGAGGCGGTCAGTTGTCAGCCGTCAGTAGTCGGTTGTCAGTAAAGGCGCTTCAGCCGTCGGTCATCAATTGTCAGTTTTAAGTAAGGGCGGGGCCAGGAGACGGCGCAGGGGACGCCGCCGCGGTGTAGGGCCGAACAGGGTTCGGCCCGGCCCAGCGCTGCTGGGCCCAACGCCCTGCGGCGTGCAGGAAGCGAGGCGGCGAGGATCATGCCGGAAAAGGTAAAACCCGTGCGCGAGGGTGAGCAAACCGTCACCGCCCACCTCATGTTGCGTGGAGCGGCCAAGGCGGTGGAGTTTTACCAGAAGGCGTTTGGCGCAACCCTTATGTTCATCCACACCATGCCGGATGGCAAGGTGATGCACGCTTCGCTGAAGATCGGCAATTCCACCGTGATGCTCGCCGACGATTTCCTCCCGCCATCGACGCAGGCTGTGGGCGGCGGCCAGGTCATGCTCAATCTGGTAGTCGAGGATGTGGACGCTCTGTGGAAGCAGGCTGTGGCCGCCGGCGCCAAGGTCACCCTGCCGCTGGCCGACATGTTCTGGGGCGACCGCTACGGCCAACTGGTGGACCCCTATGGACAGACCTGGGCGTTGCTCTCGCACGTTGAAGAAGTGCCCCGCGAGGAAATGGAGCGCCGCGCCAAAGTCATGTACGCCCAGATGACCAACAAGGCGAATGCGTGAAAATCAGGTGTCAGGTGCAGGGTGTCAGGGGGCCGCAATGGGGGAAAATGGACGAGGCGCTCGCGTCTCCTGCCACCAGGAAGATACAAAAGAACGTCTCAAGTCTTGAATTCTCGATTGAATCGTCGACGGCTCGCACCTGGCGCCCGACGTCTCGCACCTTCCGCCCAAAGAGGAGCATCGCATGCCCGAAGCAAAGAACCTGATTGTCGGCTTTGATGTTGGCTCGACGACGGTGAAGTCCGTAGTGGTGGACACCGCGACGGACCAGATTGTCTGGAGCGACTACCAGCGCCACGACACCAAGCAGCCGGAGAAGTGCCTGGAATTCCTGAAACGCATGGAAGCCGAGGCGGGCATCCGGGTGGGGGAGACGCGCGTCTTCGTGACGGGCAGCGGCGGTGGTCCGGTAGGCGGCCACATCGGGGCCAAGTTTGTGCAGGAAGTGAACGCCGTATCGCTCGCCGTCGAGCACCTCTATCCCGAATGCGGCTCGGTGGTGGAACTGGGCGGGCAGGATGCCAAGATCATCATCTTCAAGGAAGACCCGGAAACCGGACGCAAAAAGAAAATCCCCTCCATGAACGACAAGTGCGCGGGCGGCACGGGCGCGGTGATTGACAAGATCAACGCCAAGCTGCGCATTCCCGCCGCCGAACTCTGCAACATGGGATATCTCGGCCTGAAGTTGCACCCCGTGGCAGGGAAGTGCGGCGTGTTTGCCGAGACGGACATCAATGGGTTGCAGAAAAGCGGCGTCCCCCCCCCCGAACTCATGGCCTCCCTGTTCGAGGCGATCATCCAACAGAACCTGGCGGTGCTGACCCGCGGCAATACGCTGCGCCCCACCGTTCTCCTGCTGGGGGGTCCCAATACTTACATCAAGGGCATGCAGGACTGCTGGAAGTTCAACATCCCGAAGGTTTGGGAGGAACGCAACTTCCCCCTGCCCGAGGGCAAGGATCCGCAGGAACTGATCAGAGTCCCCGACAATGCGCAGTATTTTGCCGCGCTGGGCTGCGTGCGCTTCGCCCTGGATGAAGATGCCAGCATCGGCATCTACAAGGGTTATGAAAAACTGGAATGGTACATCAACTATGGCCGCCTGGAAGAGAAGCAGAAGAAGGGCGGCAGCGGACTTTACAAAACCGAAGACGAGCTGAGCGCATTCAAGGAGCGCTACAAGCCCAAGAAGTTTGTCCCCCGCACCTTCGAGCCGGGCGAGCACGTGGAAGCCTTCATGGGCATCGATGGCGGCTCGACTTCCACCAAAGCCGTCCTGGTGAGCCACTCCGGCGAAGTCATGGTGAAGTGTTACCAACTTTCGAAGGGCAATCCCCTGGAAGACACCATGGAGATGTTCACCAACCTCCGCAAGCAGGTGGAATCGCAGGGCGCAACTCTGGAGTTGCTGGGCGTGGGCTCCACGGGATACGCCAAGGACATTCTGAAGGACGTTCTTAACGCCGACGTTGCGCTGGTGGAAACCGTGGCGCACACGCAAGCGGCGCTGCACTTCTACCCGAATGCGGACGTCATCTGTGACGTGGGCGGCCAGGACATCAAGCTCATCATCCTTCAGGATGGCCGGGTGAAGGACTTCAAGTTGAACACCCAGTGTTCCGCCGGCAATGGCTACTTCCTGCAATCGACGTGCGTAGGATTCGGGCACGAGGTGGTGAAGTACGCGGACCTGGCGTTCAGCGCCAAGGCCATGCCCATGTTCGGGTACGGCTGCGCCGTGTTCATGCAGTCGGATATTGTGGATTTCCAACGCCAGGGTTGGAAGCCCGAGGAGATCATGGCGGGCCTGGCCAACGTGCTGCCCAAGAATATCTGGCTGTACGTTTCGCAGATTCCCAATCTCGCCTCCCTGGGGAACACCTTTATTTTGCAAGGCGGAACGCAGCACAACCTGGCAGCGGTGAAGTCCCAGGTGGATTTTATCGAGTCGCGGTTCAAGGACAAGGGACAGAAACCCAACGTGATCGTGCACGAACACTGCGGCGAGGCAGGGGCCATCGGCGCGGCCATCGAGGCGCGGCGACTGTTCAACAACGGCCACCGCAGCAGCTTTATCGGTTTCGAGGCCGTCGATAAGATTGCCTACGTAACCCACCGCAGTGAGAACACGCGCTGCTACTTCTGCAAGAACAAGTGCATGCGCACCTTTATCGACGTGCAGATCGCGGGCTCCGACGAATCATGGAAGAAGTCGAAGATCCCCATACTGCCGGGCATCAAGCGCCTGATCGTCGGCAACAGTTGCGAAAAGGGCCTGGTGGAGGACGTCGCCGACATGCGGGAAATCAAGAAGGGCCTGGATGCCGCCAAGAAGGACAATCCCAACATGGCGGAAGTGGGGGCCAAGGCGGCGTTCAAATCCTACGCGCCGAAACCGGTGGTGGACCCGGCGCCCAAGTTCCTCCTGACCTCCGGCCAGAAGAAACGCGCGGAATTGATGAAGAAGCGCGCCAGCCTGCGCATCGGGATTCCGCGCATCCTCAACATGTACTCGGTGAATCCCATTTTCAGTGCCTACTTTGAGGCCCTGGGGATTCCCGCCGAAAACCTGATTTATTCGGACTTCACCGGCGAGCAGCTTTACAAGGAAGGCGCCAAGCGCGGGGCCATTGACCCCTGCTTCCCCTCCAAGGTGGGCATTCCGCACGTGCACAACCTGTTGTACGTGCACCACAAGAAGAAGCCACTCGACATCATCTTCTGCCCCATGATTGACGACCTGCCCAGCGATCTGAAACTGGCGCAGGCGCATCGCTCCTGCCCCACGGTGGCCACCACGCCGGAAGCCATCAAGGCCGCTTTTACCAAGGAAGGGGATATTTTCAAAGAGAATAACATCCGCTTTCTCGATACCTTCGTGAATCCCGGCAACCCGGCGCTGCTGACCCGGCAACTGTACAACGAGTTTGCGGATATTCTCGGCCTCTCCTGGGAAGAGAACGCCCGCGCCGTGCAAGCGGGGTTGAAGGCCCAGGACGAGTTCCAGGAGAAGGTTCTTCGCGGCCAGGGAAGAGAGATCCTGAAAAAGCTGGAAGCCGAGGACCGCATCGGCATCGTGATGCTGGGCCGGCCCTACCACAACGATCCCGGCATCAATCACGAGATCATGGAAGAGTTCCAGAAGATCGGTTACCCGGTGCTGACCCTGGCGTCATTGCCCATCGACCAGGACATTCTGTGGCGGCTCTTCGGCGAGGACGTGCGCGCCGGCGTCATCAAAGACCCCATGGACGTCAGCGACGCCTGGAAGAACAGCTTCAGTGAGAACACCACGCAGAAGGTTTGGGCCGCCAAGTACACCGCGCGCCATCCCAACCTGGTGGCACTGGAACTCTCCAGCTTCAAGTGCGGCCACGACGCGCCCATCTATACCACCGTGGAAGAGACCGTCACCAAGTCCGGCACGCCCTACTTTTCCTTCAAGGACATCGACGAAAACAAGCCCACCGGCTCCATCAAGATTCGCGTGGAAACCATCGGCTACTTCCTGAAGCGCTACCGCGAAGACATGGTGCGCAACAAACAGAAGCAGGCGGAGATCGACGCGAAGATGAAGGAGTTCGAGGCCAAGCTCCGCGCCGACCTCGACGGAGTCATGCCCGGGCCGCCTCCCGCTCCGTACGAGATCGAAACGCCGATGGGGATTAACGCTATCCGGCGGGAGGAGTAACGGAGAACAACAGATCTCGCCAATGGGTTGTCAGTTTTCAGTTATCAGTAATCAGTTGTCA
>DATJVT010000340.1:0-9294 GCA_035501695.1 Terriglobia bacterium
GGCCTTGGCCGTCCGCCGGCAAGCCCCGCGACTTGGCCCTCTCTTTCTCCTCCTTGCCGCCAGCGTGGCGTTCGCCACCGTCTACGGCCGCTACCATTACGCCCCCGACGCAGTGGCAGGCGCCCTGGTGGGGCTCGCGGCATTTTACCTTTCGACAATCTTCCACTGAAGGGGCAGTCCAAAGCTGTTCCTACAGATTTCCTCATCTTCAGCCGATTGGCCGCCGATAACCCATCATGAAGGATTTCTAATGTGGGAGCTGGGGATCCAGCTTCCTTCCGGCCAGCGGGGCAGGAGGAATTGCGCCCATGAACACGTTGAAGGCGGCAGCTTCGCGGCCGCACTCCGAAGGGGGACTGGCACAAACCGGGCGCTCGCCATCTCGATCGAGGCCCTGTCTCCTGATTTGCGGATTGGCGGTCCTGTGCATCTCCTGCGGTGGTGGCGGGGGGGGAGGTGGTGGAGGCGAGAATCCTCCTTCATCTCCTCTTTCTGTTTCAATTTCGCCCTCGTTCCAAACCAACATCGATCAGGGGCAGACCGTAAAGTTCGGTGCCACCGTGGCAAACGACGCGGGCGGCAAGGGGGTAACTTGGAGCCTTTCCGGCGCGGGGGTGACGGGCTCAGCCTGCGGAACGCTTACCGACACCACCACCAGCGCCGCGACTTACCAGTCCCCGTCCCCGGTTTCCGCCAACCTGAGTATTGCGGTGACGGCAACCTCCGTGGCAGATTCCACCAAGACGGCTTCCGCCGTAGTCGTGGTGTCTCCTCCGCCCAGCATTGCGACCACCACACTCACCAACGCAACCCCGAATGCCAATTACAGTGCGAGTCTGCAAGCCACCGGGGGCGTGGGATCGCTGACGTGGAGCCTGGCCGCAGGGGCCTTGCCGACTGGCTTGGCAATGAGCAGTTCCGGAGCGATCAGCGGGGATCCCACCGTCTCCGGGACCTTCAACTTCACGGTTCAGGCGACGGACTCCTCCACTGGCGGGGGCGGGCCGGCTTCGGCGCAAGCCCATCTGAGCCTTACTGTTGTTACGGTGGAAAGCATCGTCACTAGCGCCTTGCCAGATGGATCGGTGGGCGTCACCTATCTTGTGCAGGTGGGTGCCATCGGGGGCACGCCTCCCTATAATTGGAGCGTGACCGCTGGTGCACTACCGGCGGGCCTGATCATGGTGCCAACCTCAGGAGTGATTTCGGGAACTCCTACCTCGCAAGGACACGCTACCTTTGCGATGACCGCCAGTGATTCCAGCCCCACGCCGCAAATCCAGACCCAGTCACTCGCGCTCACAATCGGCGCTCCGGGGCCACTGGCGATCACCACCTCGGCGCTGCTCAACGGCACGGTGAATACGCCTTACAATGCCGTTTTGGGAGCCATCGGCGGCAGCCCTCCCTACACGTGGAGCCTCGTCTCCGGCGCCCTGCCGCAGGGCGTTTCCCTCAGTACTTCATCGGGCGCCCTTACGGGAATCCCGCCGGAAACCGGCACCTTCTATTTCACCGTCAGGTTGACAGATGCAAGTCCGGCGCCCCTGACCCAGACGCAGGAACTCAGCATCGCCGTGAACAACCCTCCAGAGGCGTGCTCGAGTGCGGGCAACGAGGCGATGCTGAGCGGCCCCTATGCGTTCAGCCTGAGCGGCTTCAATGATGCCGGATTCCTGGCCGTGGTGGGTTCGTTCACGGCGGACGGAACCGGAAAAATCACGGCGGGAGAGGCCGACACGAACGGTGTTCTCGGCCCGCAGCACGGCAGCATCATCACCACGGCCAGTTCCTACTCGGTAGGGTCAGACCAGCGCGGTTGCGCCACTCTGGCGACACCCTTCGGTACTTTGGTCACGCGCTTCGTCCTAGGATCAATTTCTTCCAGCCTCGCCACTGCCGGCAGGATGATCGAGTGGGACAGCCCCAGCGCCAGCGCGTTCATTGCCACCGGCCAGCTTCTGCGCCAGACCCTGAGCGACTTCCCCGCCGGGCTGAGCGGCAGCTACGCCTACCACAATGTGGGTTGGGACCCCTCCCCCCAAGGCGGACGCCTGGCGTGCGCCGGAGTGATCTCAGCCAACGCCAGCACATTCAGCACGATGGAACAGGACTGCAATAACACATGGTTCCTCACCAACACGGCGGCCCCGGGAGCGGCCGGGACATATACGCCACTCGACGCAAATGGCCACGGCACGGGAGTTTTGGCCTTGGGAGCAACCAACGCCAACCTCACCTTCTATGCCGTTTCTGCCTCGCAACTCCTATCCGTGAACGCCGATCCCGGCCTTGCGGCTGGCGGCGAGTGGCGTCAGCAAAGCCTCCCCCCGGATGGTTCCGGCTTTACCGAGGGGGCGCTGGCCGGGAACATGGTTTTCTACCTCAGCGGCCTGAGCCTGGACGGGACGGCGACGGATGTTTCCATGGAGACGGGCACCGCGGATGGAAGCAGTTCCATAGCCCTCTCGTTTTACGAGGATCGAGCGGGTACCATGCAGGCCTCCGGTACGTTAACCTGCACCTACGCCGTCGAACCCACCGGCCGGGTAACCCTCAGCAGCAGCACGCAGGATTGCGGCGGCACTCCACCCGTCTTCTACCTTTCAGCCCCCAATACCGGATTTGTGGTGGGTGCGGCGACCGGCGTAGACAGTGGCTCCTTCGAACCGCAGTCGGCGGGGCCGTACAGCAACGCCTCGCTGTCAGGCACTTACTTCGGGGGGATGCCGGAGGTCCTCTTGCAGGGCGCACAGTCGGAGGTAGACCCGGTCACTCTCAATGGCAGCGGGAGTATCACCGGCAGTATGGAGATGTGCTCGACGAGCACGCAGGACACCGCTTTGTCGTTTCTGGCCGCCACCTACACGGTCAATGCCGACGGGAGCTTCAATCTCAGCACACCGGACGGCGCGGTGTCCGGCATCGTCATATCCAATGCGAAATTCGTGGTGTTCAGTCCCTCCACCGCCGCGACCTCTTACCCGACGCTGCTGATCATGCAGAAATGATGAGCTGTCATGGACCTTGTAGCGATGCATGGCCAAGCAGGCTCACGAGAATGGATGTGCCGAAGACCCTGTGGTTGGGCCGTCACGCGTCGGCCGTCCCCCAACCGGAGCGCTCGCGCAAACCGGTGATGTGGGCCACGTGATGCTTCCCATGCCATGCGTACATGGCCACGTACTTCTCCAGCGTCACGCGCCCCAGCTCCGGATGCTTGAGGGCTCGCGAGAAATCCTCCGGCTTCAATTCCCGCAACAGCATCACCCAACGCTGGTGGAGCGAGTCGAGCAAGGTCAACGAGAGTTCGGCGGGGGCGATGCGGGCGTCGCTCAACTGCGCCCACAGGGCCTCCTTGTAGGGCTTGATGGTGGGCTCGTCCTCGGTCAGCGCCAGTCGAAAGCGCACGTAGGCGTTCATGTGGCTGTCGGGAAGGTGGTGCACCACCTGGCGGACGGTCCAGCCACCCGGGCGGTAGGGCGTGTTGAGTTGCGCCTCCGTCAGGCCGGAGACTGCGGCGCGCAGGTTGGCCGGGGCTGCTGCAATTTCAGCAAGCCATTGCTGCCGCTCCGCCTCGCTGGTCAACAAACCCTCGCCAGTGCGATTCCACGTGAATTTTCCAATGGGATATTGCAGGTCCATGGCTTGCCTCCTCTGAAACGTAAGTGTTTATTGGATGCGCAAACGTCCCCGCCCGATTCCTTGCTGCGCGCCGCTGGCGTATAATGCCACCCATGGAATCGCACGGCGGCCGTACACACCCTTCGGCGCGAGGCCCATATGCAACTCCGACGAGATCCGATCACGCAGAGCTGGGTGATTCAACAGGAAGGCGAGGATAGTTGGGCCAAAAGCGGCGCCTGTCCTCTCTGTCCGGGTCACGAATCGTTATGCCCGCCCAACATTTACGTGTATCCTCTGGGCCAGCCGAGATGGCAAGTGCGAGTCATCCCGCACCGGCATCCGGTCTACCAGATTGAGGGAGACCCGGCGCGGCAGGCAGAAGGGCTTTACGACAAGATGCGCAACCTCGGCGCGCATGAGGTGATCATCGAACATCCCGATCACTCCTTGCAGCTTCCCAGCCTGAGTGATGAGGAGGTTGTCCAGGCTCTGCGCGCCTACGTGACCCGCATCGCGGATCTGAAGAAGGACCTCCGCTTCCGCCACATAACCCTCTTCCGCAATGTTGGGCCGGAAGCCGGACAAGAGCTGGAACATCCCCACTCGGAGATTACCGCCACCCCTTTTATCCCACGGCGGTGCGCCTATGAGTTGCGCGCCGCCCTGGCGCACTACGAAAACAAGGAACGGTGTCTTTTCTGCGACATCTTGAGGCAGGAGCTGGACCAGCAGGTGAGAGCCGTGGAGTGGAATGAACTCTTCCTGGCCTTCTGCCCGTTTGCCTCTCGCGTCCCGTATGAAACCTGGGTCCTGCCCATTTATCACCATGCCTCCTTCGAAGAGGACGTGACCTGGCCGGAGAAAGAACTACAGTTGGCCCGCTTGCTTAAATCCGTCTTGCGCCGCTTGTCGACCATCGCCAAGGCATACCACTTGGTTCTTCACACTTCCCCCAACATCAATGCCCGGCCGGCCAGAATGGGCGCCTGGAGGAGCCTGGCGGAGGACTACCACTGGCACATTGAAATCCTGCCCATCATTCCGGGGAAGTCTCGTTCCTACTCCTTCAAGGAAGTCTACTTTAACTCCTTTCCTCCTCCCGAGGTTGCCGCGAGGGAGCTTCGCGATGCGGGGGGCGCCGGCCCGTCCACTGGCGTTGCCACTGCAACTTCAGAGCCCCGGTAGGTTCGAACCATCAACGAACCGGCTTTCCCTACTACTGTGGTGGCGCCTTCCACGCTGGTGTGGAAAACTCTGGCTCCGCCGTTTTGGAGAACGCCCAGCGCCTCCGGAGGGAGTGAGCCGGCTGCCTCGGGAGGCTCGGAGCTGATAATCGCCACACTGGGAGCAACCCGCGCCAGGAATTCCCCGCTCATGGAAAACTTCGGCCCGTGATGCGCGCCTATGAGCACCTGGCTTTGCACCGCATCACCGTTGGCGAGGATTTCATCTTCCACCGCCTGGTCAGCATCGCCGGGCAGAAGGAAGTTTAATGATCCCCTGCTGATCCGCATCACCAGCGGGTCTTCCATTTTAGAACCAAGATACCCCGGGGGGTCGGGTTTGGGCCACAGAACGCGGAGGGAAGCATCGCCCATGGCCAGCACGTCGCCAGCCAGGAGAGTTCGAGTAGGTATGCCGCGACCTGCTACCGCCTCCAGAAGAGCTGCATACTCGGGCGTCTCGGGACTGGCAGCGTGCCAGAATTCGCCGACGCGGAAGTTTTCGAGGACCGCGTAGAGGCCGCCCGTTTGACCTTGGCGCGCCCTCGAGAGAACCAGCACATCGATCTTCTTGATCCCCATTGACCACAAGTAGGGAGAGACTATCTCCTCGGCCGGATCCCAGTGTCGGCTCTGAAAGCTTCCTTCCGGTGCAGTGTGCCCGCGTCCACCCCCTGCGTCCAACAGCATGGTGGTCTGGTCGGGAAACACCACGAAGAGTGCGTCGCCAGCGCCACAATCGAGGGCGGTGAGTTGCAGCACGCCCATCGGCAAGCGTGGTGCGAAGGGATGGAGGGCAACCAACACCACAAAGATCGCGCAGACCGTAAGAGCCGCCCCCGCGGCCCACGAAGGGTGCGCCGGATGGAACTGTGCTCGTCTGGAACCAGGAGTGCCCCGCTTTGGGCGGAGTATCCAGGCGGCGAAAAAGAACGACGCGCAAAATCCACATGCCACCCAGTAGGGTGGTGTAGGCACGCGGTAAGAAAGCCAAGTCGCAAGTCCGGGTAGGTGCGTGACGTGAAAAAGCAAGGCCATCACCAGAGTAAGGACTTTAGCCGGCCATGCCGCCACCGCCGGTGACAGCACGCTCAACAGATTGATGGGCAAGGCTAGCGCCAACAGCAGTGTCATCGCTGGAATCGCCAAGGCGTTCAATCCCACCCCCGCGAAGGTCACGCGATGAAAGGTTTCCACCATCGGAAGCAGCAAACCGAGTTGCAGGACCGCGGAGAAAATCAGGATATTGGCGATCCATACCAGGAGTTTCAGCGGCCCGACCACAATGTATCGCGCGGGCGTTGGGTAACGATCGAAGAGGCCTGCGCGCCGGCGCAGTGCCTGGACCACTGCCCGCAGGTCCAACCGAACTTGTGCGAGACGCGGCGGAAAGCGATCATCCAGCAACACATCATCCAGCCGGCGTAAAGCCCGTCGATAGGGCTCGGTGGTGCGCTCCAGAATGGGAACGGCGATTCCCACAATCAGGAGGGCTGCCGCGAAGGAAAGCTGGAATCCTGACTCATAAAGCCATGCTGGGCGGAGATAGAGGAGGATGAGCGCGACGCCGCCAATGGCGTTCAGTGGGGAGTGGTCGCGACCGAGGATGCGCGCCAGAAGATAGAGCGCAATCATCAACGTGGCGCGCAAGGTGGGGGCACGCTGCTCCACCAGCAACGAATAAATCAGCAGGAAGCCCAATACCGTCAGCGTGCGAGTCATCCGCGGGAATCCAAGAGTTCGCAACAGGGATTCCAGGAGCAACGTAAGCAAACCCACATGCAAGCCGGCGATGACAAGCAGATGATAAAGACCCGTCCTGCGAAAGTCATCGATGGTGACGGAGTCGAGCGCCGAGCGATCACCCCAAAGCACCGCCTTCAGGACGGCCCCGTAACGGCCTTGGGTGGACCACGGCGGGTAGACGTCGTCAATGCCGCGCAGTAAGCGCTGGCGCGCACGTTCGGCGAGTTCCGCAAGCCATAAGCCGGAGGCATGCCCCACTTTCTCCACCCGCCGCGGGCTCGTGACCGTGCCAACCCAGTAGAGGTCCTCGATGTCCTCCATCCAACGGCGAAAATCGAAGCTGCCGGGGTTCTGATAGATTTGCGGGCGACGCAGGCGAACGAGAGTCTGAATCTCGTCTCCGTATCGGAGCTCGTTTGGGTTTCCGTATTCATCATCGCCTCCCACTTCCGAACCCTGCACGTGCAGGCGAACCTTGCCCGTAACCGGGTGTACGTAGCCGCGGGATTCGACCTGCTCTGCCTCGACATCAAACTGCACACCGTAGCCGGAGCGATAAGGGGTCGAGATGACGCGGGCCCGCAACCGTAACGGTTTGCCAAGGTCCGCTCCCATTGACCCCAGGTATCGCACATGTTTCAAAGGAAAGCGCTGCTCCCAGCGGTGGCATTCCGCAAACCCTGTAAACACCATACTCGCCAGAACAAACCCCACCGCCGCTCGGCCCCAACCCGCGCCCAGCAGGATCAGTCCAACCAGGACGCAGGCCAATGCGCTGCCGATGAACCAATACATTCCAAGCGTAGCTTGGCCGGAATGCGCCCAGATAATCCCCAGAGCAAAACTTGTGGCGAGCATCGCCATGGGCGCTTTGGGCGAAGATCGAGGTTGGGGTTGGGGCACAGGGTCAGACAAAGGGCACTTCTTGATGGCGCAACTCTCTTATAGTCCGGTTGACGTCTTCAAGCGCTTTCCGCGCCAGTTCGCGAGAGCCGCGCGAGCGATTCTATATGGTAGGTCTGCGGGAAGCAATCGAACAGTTCCAGGCTGTCGAGACGGTAGCCGTGGCTGAGCAAGAAACCCAAGTCCCGGGCCAGCGTGGGAGGGCTGCAGGAAACGTAGCGCAGGCGCTGAGGACGCAGCTTCAAGAGAATTTTCAATTCTGCCACGCCCACGCCGGCGCGCGGGGGGTCCATGACCACCAGATCGGGTTCCATCTGGGCACAGCGGCGCAGAAAATCAAAGGTGGTCCCGGCAATGGCACGGATCTTATTGCCGGGGACGGTGCGCGCGTTGGCCGCGAGATCCGCCGCGGCTTGCGGATCGGACTCCAATGCGATCACCTGGTCGAACCGCATGGCCAGGGGCAACGTGAACAGGCCAACACCGGCGTAGAGGTCGATCGCCACGCCACCAGCTTCCTCTGACAACAAAATCCCGGCCTTGGGGCCCGGCGCGACAACGGCGGCCACCAGTTCGGGGAGGAGAATGCGCGAGCTTTGGAAGAAGGCCCCTGGACTGACTCGGTACGAGAATTCACCCACACGGTATGTGAGGTGCGGTTCACCGAGAACTGAGCAAGACTGAGCGTCTTTCGACACGATGGCGACGGTCGCGACGCCCGCCAGCTCCGCCAGGCATTGGCGGGCCAGTTTTTCCGATTCCTCGGCGCCCCAACTCCCAGCCAGCGCAAGTATCACCTTTTCGTCACGGTCATCCGTCAGCAATTCTACTTCACTCCCGCCCCCCAACACGCTGATCCAGGGCTCGGTCCGCAAAACAGACACCAACGCATTCAGCCGTGGGGAGAGAATCGGGCAGGCCTCGATGGAGACAAGCCGGTTCGACCCGGCCTCGTAGAAACCCAGTGCCGGCGCACCGTCCGGTGTCTTGCCAATTTTCAGTTGCGCTTGGTTGCGATAGTTCCACGCTGGACCTGAAAGGGCGGGAATGGGCTGCTCCCACCTGACCTGTCCTAAGCGGCGCAGGGTTTCACGCAGGATTTCAACCTTCGCCGTCACCTGCGCCGGATACGGAAGGTGTTGGTACTGGCACCCGCCGCACCGCCCAAAATAAGGGCACGCCGGCTCGATTCGCTCGGGCGACGGCTCCAAGATCCGCAAAGGGCGGGCGTGGATCACCCCTTTCTGCCGGCTCACTTCCTCTACTTCGGCGCGCTCGCCGGGCAGGACACCGGGCGATAGGACGGTGTTTCCCGCGCAAAAGCCCAGGGCGTCGCCGCCGTATACCAGCTTGACAGGGGAAAGTTCAAAGGACATAAAAGAGGCTCAGTCGTGGAATCTTGTATTGCTCCAGCAGCCGGTTCCTGAGAAACCGCCGCTCCAGCATCTCCACTTCCGGGGCCGACATCTTGCGGCGATACGGCATCAGTCCTCGATCCACTTCCGCGCGCAATTGCGATAGGACTTCCACAGGTGTCCCGCGATGCAGCGAAGCATTCAACTTTTCTTCTAACGCTGTCAGGTTCCTTTCCGTTTCCTGCATGTCGCCAATGGGTTGAGTCTGGGCGCGCGCGACAAGGGTTTGGAGTACAGCGGCAGCCTCCCCCAATTCTTCCCCCAGCACCCACCTGCCTTCTTCCCGTGCTTTCCGTCCCGCGCCTTCCACTGCCGCGGCACAACGCGCGAGATAGCTTTCGATCTCTCCCCCTGAAAACGGGGCTGGGGCCGCAGTTTTC
>DATJVT010000341.1:0-3586 GCA_035501695.1 Terriglobia bacterium
ATTATTGAGGTCTGCATAAAGAATGCAACGATCATCGCAAAAAAGGGGGCAGGTCTGATTGGAGGACGCAACCGCGCAGTCGCTTCGACGACGTTCGGATGTGTTCGATAGAACGAACGACATCCTCCAGGAGATCATTGAGGTCGTGGGGGCAGCCGTTGGCCAAGTCGTGTTTGGCCAAGGTCCAAACACCCTCGTCAGGATTCAGTTGCGGGGCGTAGGAGGGGAAACGCTCCAGGCGCAGACGCGGGTGGTCGTGGAGCAGTTGATCGAGCGGTTGGCCTTGATGGGTGGGGGAGTTGTCCAGAAGCACGATCACCGGGCCGCGCAAGTGCCGAAGCAAGTGGCGGAGGAAGACGCATACCTCCTCTTGCCTAATGTTGTTGAACCAAAGCTGGTAATAGAGGCCGAGATGTTGTCGTTGGGGGCTGACGGAGACTGCCGAGATCACCGAGATTCGCTCTCGCCGATAGCAATGACGCAGAACCGGAGTCTGGCCCCGTGGGGCCCAAGTCTTGACGACGTTGGGGATCAAGAGGAACCCCGATTCGTCGGCGAAGACGAGGTGGGCGCCCAGCCGCGCGGGGTTTTTTTTACCCGCGGCCAGTCCTTCTGCTTCCAGCGTTCGATGGCCGGCTCGTTGCGCTCCACCGCGCGACGCTCCGGTTTCTGGTGACTCCAATTCAGGCGGTGCATCAACCGCCCGATATGATCCCGATGATAGTGGACTCTAAACTCGTGCTCGATCAGCGCCGCGATGCGCGCCGTCGTCCAGACATTGGTGCGGTAGCCGTAGGCGAGGGGTCCCCGGAGCAGCAGCTTCACCAAGCGTCGACGCTGGGGAGCTCCCAACTTCGGTGGGCGCCCGGGCGAAAAGCGCACCCGCAACGCCTTTGGCCCCCCTCGCCGCCGCGCCCGCAGCCACCGCAAGACGGAACTGGCGGCACATCGGATTCGGCGTCCCACTTCGTTCAGAGACAAGCCTGTATCGCACAAGGCCAACGCTCGTCGTCGTCGATCCTCCAAGAAATCGGCACTGCCCTTCAGTCGAGGCATACTGCTCCCTCCTGAAGGGATAGTCTATTGCATTCTTTACGCAGAGATCAATAATAGGGGAAAATGGCCTGCCCGGCCTCGTGACGCAACGCCGAAAACTCGACGCACGGCAAGCGCGGCTGAGGACCTGCGCGAAGCATCTCAAAGCCGTCATCAAGCCGCCGGTAGCGGCTAGCATGCTAAAATCGGCAACATGAAGAAGGCGGGTGAAAAGGGAAACCTCGTCAGCGATGTGCTCTTGCCCTACCCTCTTCCCGCCGTGTTCCTGGGAGGGATCGTCTACGCGATCCTGAAATGGCTGAAGGTGTTTTAGGACGGGGCCAGCCGTGCCTCGATCTGGCCGGGGTCTACAGCGCCTAGATCGAATGGCGAGGCGTCGGCATGGACTGATGCGCGGCGCAAGCCTGATCGCGGCCTCTGCTCCCATACTGCCCTGTCCCGTGCCGAGCCGTTGGCCAGGAGAGCGCGGGCCACAGCGCCCCAACCGAGGTGAAAGGGTAGGCTCGGGGCGGTCGAGGCTCGCGCAAAGGAGTCGCTGGCATGGCGGGTGGAACATTCTTGTATCTCTCCCGGGCCGACGTGGAGCGCGTCAATGTCTCCATGCGGGAGACCATCGAAGCCCTGGAGCAGATGTTCAAAGAGAAAGGCGAGGGCAGAGTCGAGATGCCGCCGAAACCCGGCATCCATCCTCGGCAGGACGCCTTCATCCACGCCATGCCAGCGTACATTCCCAGCATGGAGTCGGCCGGAATCAAGTGGGTTTCCGGCTACCCCCAGAACAAGGATAAAGCATTACATCACAGGCCTGCTTATCCTGAACGACCCGGAGACGCGCATCCCCACGGCCGTGATGGATTGCACAGCAGAATCATACACCACCGCTGGAGCTGGTGGCACGACGAGCGGGTTTTCCGTTTTGGGCTCTTCATCCAAGACACAGGCCACGGATGAACTTGGTCAGGAGGCTCGCCGCCCCGGGTAATTGCGAGCGCCAAGGTTGGCGAAAGAGTCCATCAGGTTCAGGAGCGTGGGGCGACCGCCAGTCGTAGGCTCCTGCCTGCCGCACCCATGGTATAACTTTACCTGAGCAGGCGCCACGTATGGGCAAAGCGGGAGGCGAACGAGCTGAAATTCGGATGCCCGGGCGATTCGACGTAGGTTCGCGCGCAGGACGGAGGAAAAAGCACGATGAAGAACCAGGGTTTTGACCGAGTGCCACGGAGCACCACCATTTGGCTTTGTAACTTGGTCGTCGTCTTCCTCGGTGTCGCTTCGCTGGCCCAGCCCGTGTCCGGGCAGATGTTGCCAAATGCGAAGCCGGAAGAAGTGGGCTTCTCGGCAGAGCGGCTGCAGCGTCTCGACGCCGCCATGCAGCAGAAGGTGGATGAGAAGCAACTCGCCGGAATCGTGACTGTCCTGGCGCGCCACGGCAAGGTCGTGGAATTCAAGACCTACGGCAAGAAGGATCTCGCCAGCGCAGCGCCGATGGAAAGAAACACCATCTTCCGCATCTATTCCATGACCAAGCCGGTCACGGGCGCCGCCATGATGATGCTCTACGAAGAAGGCCGATGGCAGCCGGACGACCCGATTTCCAAGTACATTCCGGAATTTGCCCACCTCAAGGTCTTCAAGGGCGTTGACAACAACGGCGAGCCGATTCTGGAGGATCCCGTCCATCCGCCGACGATGCTCCAGTTGATGACCCACACCGCGGGCTTTAGCTACGGTTTTGGCACCCATCTGGTCGACAAGATGTATAGCGAAAAGCGAGTCCTGCAGTCCAGCACGCTTCAAGAGATGATCGACAAGCTGGCCAAGCTGCCGCTGCTCTATGAACCCGGGACGCGCTGGGTCTATAGCCTTTCGGTGGACATCCAGGGCTACCTGGTGGAAAAGCTCTCGGGCAAGTCGCTGCCTGACTTCATGCGCGAACGGATTTTTGAGCCGCTGGGCATGAAGGACACGGGCTTCTATGTGCCGCAGGAAAAGATGGATCGGTTGGCCACTCTCTATCGGGTGAACGAGAAGAACGAGTGGGCCCCCGCCTCGGGCGGAGACGCCTTGGGCCTCGATTTTTCCAAGCAGCCCACCATGCCGAGCGGCGGGGGCGGCCTGGTCTCGACGGCGCAGGACTACCTGCGGTTCGCGCAGATGCTCCTGAACGGAGGCGAACTGGATGGCGTGCGCATCCTGGCGCCGCCGACGGTGAGATTCATGACTTCAAACCATCTGCCCGACAAGCTCCTGACCGGCGAATTCGGGGTTGGACTCCAGCACATGCGGCCGGGGATGGGATTCGGCTTCGACGTCGCCGTGTTCTTCGATCCCGCCCAAGCTGTCGACATCACCGGCAAAGGCACTTTTCTCTGGGACGGGGCGGCCGGCACCTGGTTTTGGATCGATCCGACCGACGATGTGGTTTTCGTAGGAATGATCCAACGCATGGGAGGCGGCGGAGTCAACATGCAGACGTTCAGTCGTGCCATGGTATTTCAGGCTCTCGTGAAGCCATAGGGTCGTACGCGCA
>DATJVT010000342.1:0-3623 GCA_035501695.1 Terriglobia bacterium
CGCACATCGGGCCAGTCGATTCCTTGCGTCCGCCGATCCTTGGGATCGAACTTGGGATAGTCGGTCCCCGGCTCGAAACGCTTGATGTGCATGCGGCACACCCGCTTGCCCAGAGTCCGGATCCAATCCTGGGGATATGCGTAAGCAACGACGTTACCGATATCGAAATAGGACTTTACCCACGGGCTTTTGAATTCGTCGACGTAGCGCGCCATCTCAATCGGGCTCAGCAGGAACCGGTTGCCGACTTCTTCAATCGCGATGATCACCTTGAGTTCCTTGGCCAGGGGCAGGAGCTTGCGAATCTCGGCCTGGGACCGCCGGTACACCTCCTCATAGGGGACGGTGGGCGTAACGATGCCCGGCACCAGCAGGACAGCGCCGGCGTCGAGATCGTGGGCATTGTGCAGGGAGGTCGTGATACCCTCGACGCATTTCTTGACGACTTCCGGATCGTCGTCGCTGAGCGGATACTTCCAGTGGTCGGCGTTCATGATCGATGTAATTTTGATCCCGGCTGTTTCCGCCGCCTCTTTGCACTCTTTCACTGCGTAGTCGCTAGTCAGGGTAGTCGGTTCGACGCCGTCAAATCCCGCCCTTTTTGCCATTTGGAACTTTTCGAGAAACGCCATTCCCTCCGGTAGAGTGCCAATGCAGGCGCCTTTTCTGATGCCAGAGGCGGAAACAGCCGGCCGATCCGCCGCCGCGGAGGCGAGCAGCGCTCCGCCAATGGCGAGGGACGACGACCCGAGGAGGAATTCCCTGCGATTGAAAACAGTGCTCATACAAGTGCTCTCCCTTTTGGAGTGCGGGAGCAGCAGCTCCCGCCTTCCTCCGTCGCTTTACACTCGGCCGTATCAACAGCAGGGATAAAGCGGGAGCTGCCGCTCCCGCAAGGCAAGGCCCTTGCCCCCTTCGGGGAGAGAATAGGCGCACAATCTGAGCTACTAAACCGGATAGGCCCTGCGCTCCAGTTTCTGGTTCTCTTTCCAGAGATCGTCCCACTCCATTTCCTTGCGGCGGTAGGCGGCCTCACGTCCCAGAATGGTGACGAACGTCCCATCCACGGCGTGCTGCCAATCGGCCCGTGGCTCGCCCTTCTTCACGCTGTCCAGGAAAGCTTCATATTCATTCTTGCTGGCGTCATCCCCGGGAGTTCCTTCCCAAGAGTTCTTGCCCTCGATTTTAATGGTATCCTTGCCGCCATTGAAGAACATGCCGTCAGTGCCCAGAATCTGTTCGGAGCTGTCGCGAATCGTGCAGAACTGCCCGGACATGAAAGTCAGATCGACTCCCTCGGGGTATTCATAAGTCAGGTTGAAATGATCGTAAATGTCGCCGATGTACTTCCGCCACTTGCGTCCTCCGTAACCCACGCAGCGAAGGGGATGCCCACCCAGGACCCAGTTGCAGGCATCGAGGTTGTGGATGTTCTGCTCGGTGATAAGGTCCCCGGAAAGGCAGCGGAAGTAATACCAATTCTTGGCCATCCAATGAAGCTCGGTGGGGAAATCGGCGCGAGGCCAGGTTCGCCCATCCCAGACATCGCCGGTCAGGAAGAAACCCCGGCCCGACACGATGGTTCCCAACGCGCCCGAAGCGATCCGCTTCTGAGCTTCCTGGTAGTTCAGGCTGTATCGCCTCTGGAGGCCGACCACCACGCTGAGCTTCCTGGCTTTGGCTTCGCCGCCTGTGGCGAGCACGGAATGGCAGCCGAAGGTATCGACCGCAATGGGCTTTTCCATAAAGACGTGTTTCCCGGCTGAAACCGCGGTCGCGAACTCCTCTGGACGGAATCCCGGAGGAGTCACCAGCATGACTCCGTCGGATTTGAGGTCCATGACCTTCTTGTACGCGTCGAAGCCGGTGAAGCAGCTTGCATCGGGAACGTCGGTGTAGGTCTTTCGGGCGATGTCCACCTTATCTTGAAAAAGATCCGCCAGGCCGATGATGCGGGCGCCGGCCGTCGTGAGTCCTTTGGCGTCCGCTGTGCCGCGCCCTCCCAGACCCACCCACACGAGCGAGACCGCGTCGTTGGCCGCCGTGCCCCGGACCGATTGGGGTTTCACAATGGTGAAGCCCGCCGCCGCTCCGGCCACGGCGCTCGCCCGGATGAATTCCCGCCTGCTGAGATTCTTATTTGAATTCATATGCGCCTCCTACTTAATGCCGTTCGGATAAACAGAAAGACCATCTGCTAATGAACTTTGCAGAGCCACCACTGCAAGCCGGCGGCAAGAATATCCGATTTCGGCCGTAAAAGGTGCGGAAAAACTCATGAAACCCCACATAGCGCCGTCTTTACGTCGCTACCAGGCCACTACCTGCGGCGCGTGGATGGCGGGGTCAACCCGCCGCGACGACTTTTCCGCAGCCGGCTGATCCCGACGCCAAAAACATACGCTTGGCGGCCTCGCGTTTCAAGTTCTGCGTATCGCCGCGGTTGACAGGGTGATTGGCGTATGGGAGAATTCAACGTTTAAGAGCCTGATTCGAGGACTCACAGGGTTTCACCAGAAGCCTATGGCCGACGAGAAAAAGGAGCCGCCCAAAGCGGCGGAAGGGGCTGAAAGCCCTGCGCAAAAGAGCGGCCCCGAGGGCGGGGGAGCAGGCTCAGTAACCAAGCCGGAAGCCGGCGCATCCTCCAAACCCCCTGAAACTGCGGGTGCAAAGGATGCGGCGCCCGGCGCCCCTCCCAAGCCACCATTGCCGCCCAAGCCCGCGGCGGGTGCGCCTCCGAAACCGCCGGGCGCGGCCGCACCGAAACCCGCCGCGCCGGCCGCCAAAGCTCCTGTCAAGCCCGATCCTTGGACCAGTCCGTTGCTCGAAGAACTCCAAAAGCGGTTCCCGGGCGCTATCACGGAAGCGGTAATTTTTCGCAATATGCCGTCTTTGAACGTGGCCAAGGAACACCTGGTGGCAATCTGCCAATTCCTGATCGGCCCCGAAGGCGGCGCTTACACCCTGCTGACCGACGAAACTGCGGCGGACTATCCCAAGCGCGAGAAACGATTTGACATTGTTTATCACCTTTACTCCTTCGAACGGAACAACCGCCTGCGTCTGCGATTGCAGGTGAGCGCCGATGAAAAAGTCCCCTCGGTCACCAGCGTCTGGCCCACGGCGAATTGGCTGGAACGCGAGATTTACGACATGTTCGGCGTGGTTTACGAAGGGCACCCCGACCTCAAACGCCTCCTCTTGCCGGATGAATGGGTGGGACACCCGCTGCGCAAGGATTACGACATTCTGCGGCAAGACACCGATTGGGTGAAAGCCAACCTGGGAATCGAAAGCGCGCAGTAAAAAGCAGCGATGAGTGAAGAGTGATGAGTGACAAGCGAAAGGCCAAAGGGCCGACCCGGTAACTGACAGTCTGGGGAAACTCATGCCGGACGTTACATTTCTCGATGCCAATGAACTCGTCCTCAACATGGGGCCGCAACACCCGGCTACCCACGGGGTCTTGCGCGTCAAGTTGAAGCTGGACGGCGAGCGCGTGCTGGGGACGGAGTGCATTATCGGCTATCTCCATCGCGGAGTGGAGAAGATTGCCGAGAACCGCACCTACGCCATGTTCAACCCATACGTGGATCGCATGGATTATGTGGCGGCGGTTTCGA
>DATJVT010000343.1:0-11960 GCA_035501695.1 Terriglobia bacterium
GTCCAGCCATCAGGCCGGCGAGGTGGTGCAGATCACGTGGTATAACGGGTCGACCACCGTTACGCGCCCGGTGCGCCTGGCGAACTGGCCCGCGCAAGCGCCGACCACAACCCCTCCGCAAGTCCAGCCATCGGTTCAGCCGCAGGTTCAGCCTCAGAATCCCAGCCTGACACGCATGCCGCATAACGGTTACGTGAACTTCGCCGTGGCCCACGACCATGGCCAGAGCGGCCAGAATTATTGCGTGGGTATCATGACCATCGGCAATGGGATGATCTATTACAAGGCCACGAACGGCGTCCACAACTTTGAAATACCCTTGAACTCCGTGCGCGAGGCAAAGCGGAACACCGTTTATCTCGTCGGCTTCGGGGCCTTTCACATCCGGACCAAGAAAAACTCGAATTTCAATTTCGTGGCCCTCAACCAGCAGGGAAAGCCCGACGCGCCCGATGCCGTCCTGACCGCCATCGACAACGCCATGGGCCAGTGAGCCTACTAATCTAGGTCCAACGAAACCAGCGCAAAGCCAGCAAGTACGAGATCGCTCCCCACAGGGCAAGCACCAGCAGGCGCGCTCCCTGGTGAGCGAGCGGCGCGCCCTCCAGGATCGCGGCGCGCAGGGCGTCATTCAACGCCGTGAGCGGCAGCGCCTTGATCAAGGGATGAAGGAGGGCAGGGAAGCGCTCGTAGGAAAAGAAGACGCCCGACAGAATCCACATCGGCATCATGACGAGGTTGATCAGCCCACTGACCGTCTCGATTTTCTGAGCGCGGCTGGCAGTGAGCAAGCCCAGCCCCCCGAAGCACAGCGCGCCCAGGGCGCTGATCATCAGGATCGAGATCCATGAGCCCGCGACGCGCATGTGGAAGGCCAGCGCGCCGAAGCCCAGCAGCAGCACCAACTCCAGAAGCATCAGTATCAAACGGCTGCTGGCCAGGGCGAGAAGAAAATCGCTGCGGCGCATGGGACTGGCCACAAAGCGCTTCAGAAGCTTGCGCTGGCGCAGATCCACCAGCGCAAACCCGATTCCCCACATTCCTGAATTCATCAGGTTCATACCCAGCAGGCCGGGGATCAGAAAGTCGATGTATCGCGCCCCCGGTTCGCTTGAGGCCCGGAAGGTGGCGGGAAGGCTGCTCTTTCTTCCTGCCGCTGCTTGGGCCGCGTCGTCGGTGACGCTGCGGGCCAGCACGCTTTCCGGGCGCGCCGGGTCATAGAGGTATTCGAACCCGCCCCCGCGCGCAGTCACTACCAGGTCGTATTTTCCCAGGCGGAACTGGTTGAGCGCCTCGCTGGCGGAGAGGACTTCCGCACGCACGGCGCCCGCGGCGGACGCCGGATGCAGGAGTTCCATCGCGCGCTCCGCCTCGGGGCCAGCCACCACCGCCACCCGTACCACATCGGCGGGCTTGTTGCGGAACGCTATTCCCAGCCCCAGCGCAAGTAGGATGGGGAAGATGAATACCCAAAAGATGACCTCAGGCTCGCGGTACATCTCCTTCAGCCGCGCCACAAGCAGGAGTTGGTAAGCTCTCCACCGCGGAGCAACCGGTTGATCGGGAGATCCGGGCAACGGACAATCGGGTGATCCGGAGACCGGCTGATCGGAAGAGTAGGGACTCCCTGGAGTGGCGCCTCGAGACTCGGAAGTATCGCAAGGGAGTGAACGGTCCTCGATGTTCGAGATTCGATTTTCCAGCTTCGATTGAGCTCGTTTGTTCATCCGATCACCCGATGACCCGATCACCGGATCATCCGATCTCCCGATCCTCTCACTCTTCCCGCAGGTGTCTCCCCGTCAAGTGTACGAAGACGTCCTCCAGGCTGGCGTGGCGCGTGTTGAGGTGCAGCAGGTGCCCTTGGCGGCGCTGGATGGCTGCGAGCAAGGGCGGGATGGTCTCATGCAGTTCGCGCACATTCAGAATTACG
The DNA here is from genome assembly GCA_035501695.1 of Terriglobia bacterium. Lineage (GTDB taxonomy): Bacteria > Acidobacteriota > Terriglobia > UBA7540 > UBA7540 > Bog-366. Next base: position 1,934 of record DATJVT010000343.1, read on the forward strand.
CGGCCGTCTTCCTCATAGACAGCCTCCACGCCGGGTAGAGCGCGCCACTCGGCCAGGTCGCCAGGGACGTGAGCCGTGGAATCGAACTCCACCCGGTGATGCCCGCGCAGGCGCTCGATGAGCTCCGCTGGCGTTCCGGAGGCAATCGCGAGGCCCTGATCGATTATGACCAGGCGGTCGCAGAGGCGTTCGGCCTCATCCATATAATGCGTGGTCAATAGGACCGTGCCGCCGCGCTGCTGGAATTGCCGGATCACTTCCCAAAGCTGGCGGCGGCTCTGCGGATCGAGTCCGGTAGTGGGCTCATCGAGAAACAGGATTCTGGGATTGGCCACCAGCGCCGTGGCCACCGCCAGGCGCTGTTTCTGCCCGCCCGAGAGTTTGCCCACCCAGGCGCAGGATTTCTCCGTGAGCGCCATCTCTGCAATCACCTCGTCGATGGCGCGCGGGCGGCGATAGAATCCGGCGAACAACTCCAGGGTCTCTCGTACCGTGAGCTTTTCGGCCAGGCGGGTTTCCTGGAGGGAGATTCCGAGCTTTTCCCTCAGTTCGCGCGGATGGGACTTCCAGTTGGTCCCCAGGATTTCAACCTCACCGGAGGTGGGTTCCAGGAGCCCTTCGAGAATCTCGATGGTGGTGGTTTTGCCCGCCCCATTGGGACCAAGCAGGCCGAAGCACTCGCCCGTGCGGATTTCCAGGTCGAGCCCGCGCACGGCCTCAACGTTGCCCTCGTATGTTTTACGCAGCCCCCGGCAGCGGATGGCGGCGTCCATGGTCTGCATCATTGCGGATAGCCCGGCAAGAATGTCCTCACTTGGCAGGGGTAGCTTCCCCCATCACGGTCACCACCACGGTGCGTTGGCGCCCGCGCACATCGCATTCCAGGTGGAAAATCTGCTGCCAAGTGCCCAGCACCATCTCGCCGCCGGCAATCGGCACCGTCAGCGAAGGTCCCAACAGCGTCGCCTGGAGATGCGAATGGCCGTTGCCGTCGTGCCACGCCTGCTCGTGGCCGTAACTGCGGCTGGGGGGAATCAGCTTGTTGAGGATGGCGGGCAGGTCCTGTTGCAGCCCCGGTTCAAACTCGATGGTGCCCACGGCCGCCGTGCTGCCGACGTTAAACACGTTGACCGTCCCGGTTTTGATATTTGAGGTAACGACTGCCGCCGCCACCTGGGCCGTGATGTCGTGCGTGTCGCCCTGGCCGGCGGTACGAATCGAAAACTGCTGTTGGTGAACCATGGCGGTTCCTTTCGTCGAGCTCCTATCGCTCGTATCCATCCATTTTCACAGAAATTGGCCTGAAAATGAGGTCCGAAACGGCAGAACGTCACCCGTTTTTAGTCCAACCGGGCAAGAAAGTCACTCGATATTCGTTCAACTATGCAGAAATGTCCGACATTTCTGCGGGCATTATGATCGAGTTTCCTTTGTTTTCATACACCTTCCAGCTTCGTTCCGGTTAATTTCTATTTTGCTCCCTGTGGCCCTCGTGATTGTCCCCCGCACGAGGGATCGACACGATCGGGAAAATGCAAACCCTCCCCCGGGGTAGGTAAGAATCCCTGGCGGACCGAATAAGTTTACGCTTTGGCGCCAGGTTACGCATACCGAAAAGGCCAGCCGCACGTTGGCGGCCGGGTGCAAGAATCCCTGGGGTTGTCGATTGTTTTTTCACGTCTTCCCTGGTGGGGAAATAACGCCGCTGCCCAAATTAATAGGCTAGACTATCGGCGAGGGATTGTCAAGTGAAATCTGGAGAAATTGCGGCAAAGATGTCCCACCTACCGAAAAAATGTCCCGTCGATTTCCTACCGCCAGGAAATGCATTTCTCGGATCTGCTCTTCCTTCGCATTGCTAGAAGCCCCGTACTCAGCCCCAGGGCCAGCAAGAACCATATGGCAGGTTCGGGCGCCTCGGCCGCGCCCACATTGAGCGTTACCTGGTTGATATTCAGGCTCAGATCATCATGGAGAACGCAGGAGGAATCCCAGCAGCCCGCTGGAAACATCTCCCCAACGAAGCTCCCGACGCCAGAATCCCCCGGCTGTAAAACGTACGAATACGAGCGAGTCAGGTATTGGGGACTGGGCAAGGAAGGCGTGTTATCCTCCGGCGGGCCGAAAGAGTTCGCACCACTCGTGACCGAAGCGGATACGTACGCAAGGATCATCGCATAAGTGTCGATCATGTTGGCAGATGCGGAAGCGGATTGGCTGGATAGGGCGAGGAATCCCCCATCCACGCCTGGAATTGGCGTCATCCGGCCTCCGATGGTGGCCATTCCACTCATCCAACCCATCAGGAATCCACCCGTATACTCCGCGGCAAAGCGGGAGAAAGAAAACTGCACGGTAGCGCTCTGACCAGCGAGATTGGCTCCCGCTGGTCCGAATTGTCCCTCATTGTCCACACCGCTTGTGACCGTGCCGTAGAAGGTGAGGACAACCGTACTGTCGACGTCGTTACCAAGCCCCGGCCGCGCGGAAAAGGCGATAGCCAGTGCTACGAAGACCAACGCTCTAAGGTTACGCATCGTAGACCCCCAACCTCAGACCCTTTCCCCCTGTTGGTCCGAGGCAACTATTGATTGCTAAGAATCAAAGATAAGAAGGGTTGTACACCCCAAGAAAAGGGTTGTCAATGGCAATCAAAAAATGGGGGCCCAATCGACAGGTCTGTGCGATCAACGCCCACTCCTCAGCCTCGAAGGGCACAACAGTTTCACTCCGGGCCAATAGCCCGATTCAAGCCCGGCAGCGTGCCACCACCAGGGTAATGTCATCGGCCTGCTCGCCCGCGCTGAAATCATGGACCGCTGTCACCAGGGGTTCGATCAGCTCAGAGGGCGGTCGGGAGAGGTTGGCGCGCAGGAATTCGGTCAAGCGGACCTCGCCGAACTCCTCACTCCGTTTATCTTCCGCCTCCGTCACGCCGTCGGTGTAAAGGACCAGGGTATCGCCGGGCGCCAGTTGCACCTCCTTCACCGCGCAATCCCACTTGTCGAAGAGGCCCACCACCGTGCCCGTGGCCTCCAGGTGCTCCACTATCCCTGGGAAGGCCTGTCCCTCCGGGGTATTGCCGGCCGCCCGCAGCAGGAGCCGTTTATGTAATGCGGCGGACATGCGCATGGTGCGGGCGGCGGGGACAAATCAGTTTTTGCGCTTGAAAAGCGAACTCAGCTTAAACCGCCACCGGATATTCGTCGAGGATGGAAGCGCCCCTGCGAGCCGGGAAGGATGGAGATCTGGGCAAGAGGGCCTTACCGGCCCGCCACCCTCGTGGGAGGTCAGTTACCCGAAGCCCCCCCCGCTTTGTACGGATTGCCCAGGGGGTCCTTGCGTCTGGCCACGGAATAGCCCCAGCGGTCGGTGGCCGGCTGATAAACGTGGTTCCTACGCAAGGCCAGAAATTCTTCCGGGGTTTTCATGACCTCTTGGGGGCGGATTTGGCTGCGGACCAGGAAATCGGGTTCGGGGGGATTGCAGGCGAGAGGTACGCCGACGGTTCCCATGGTCTTCGCTTCGCCGGGCAGGCGGGTGATCGCCGCGTTGGTGGGCAGGGCGGCGCTCTGGTAGCGCAAGTCCATGCTCCAACGGACGACGTCGGTCTTGTTCTCAAAGCTGGCATGCGGGGTACGGTTGGTGAGTAGCAGGACGCCTCCCTTGGGCACAGGCACGGGCACGCGCTCAAATGCGCTGAGTTCAGAATCGGGAATCTCCAGGTAGTGTGCCATGCCGTCAGGCTGATGGAAGAAGAGGCCTCCCTTGTGGGCGCGGGGAACCACCCAGAGGCAGCCACGCTCTTCCGTCGCATCCACCAGCGGCACCCAGACCGTCAAGATCAGCCCCAGGTCGCAATAAGCTTCAAAGTAACCGGAATCCTGATGCCAGGGCACCGGACTCCACGCGTGGCTGGGCACCTTCGGGCGCATCCGATAGACACTGGAGGCAATGAGTTCCGGCCCGCAGAACTGTTCCGCCACATCGAGAAGCTTGGGGTTCGTCATCAGTCCAAAGAAACTGGGCAAGACAACCTTGTGGTCCCACATCGACTTGGAAATCGTCTGATTCTCCGCATCGACGCGGGCCAGGCGGTGCTAAAAATCGTACTCCTCGTAAGTTCGTGAGAGCGCGCCAGATGCCACGGCCTCGCGGCAACGCCGGTCGAGGTCGGCGCTGATCTCATCGATGACGGGTTGAAGGTCCTCATCGGTAAAAAGGCGTTCAATGACGAGGTAGCCCTCTTCGTCAAAATGACGGATTTGGCGCTCGTCAAGACGGAATTGCAATGCGCTGGCCGGCATCGTTAAACTCCATGAAGTAGGTTAGCGGGTTGCCCTGACACCCAATACTAACTATTAGTACCAATTGGTAGTGTTGTCAATTGGATGTGTCCTTCCGGTCTTGTCCTGATACGCGCACTGCATTTCAAGTGCGGCAAGTCGCCCTGTTATCGGGGTGGTGTTTGGGTTATCCTGAACCGTGGGGTTTCCTGGGGGGCATGGAGCGCCGGTCAAGGGCGCGGAATGGGCTTGTGCTCCCTGGGTGAAGACGGGCATGAGAGAGTGGATGCATATACTGCTCTTCGCCGGGTGCGCGAGCCTGCTCGGGTTCGGGGTCAGTTCCGACATCCGGGCCCAGGACTCGGGCTTGCGGGCCATGCATGTTCGGGCGCCGGAGTTTCCGCCGCCATCGAGTCCGGCCGCGCAGACCATCGCCGGTCCTGGGATCCCATCGCCTCAAGCCCTTCCGCCGACTGCCACCGTCAGCCCCAGTGGGCCAGGAGGGATGGCGACTTCGCCTTCCGGAATACAGCCTGTGGGCGGCCCTCCCAACTCAATCCGCGGGGTTACCTGGATCAACAGTCCTCCCCTCACTATGAAAGAACTGCGCGGCAAGGTGGTGATGATCGACTTCTGGGACTATACCTGCATCAATTGCATTCGCACGTTTCCGGAAAACAAGAAGCTCTGGGATCGCTATCACCGTGACGGCTTCGTGCTGATCGGGGTGGAGGATGCGGAATTCTCCTCCGCCGCGCCGGTGGAGCGGGCGCGCGAGGCCGTGAAGCGCTTCGGACTGCCCTATCCGAACGTGGTCGATGCGGATTTCCAGATCTGGAACGCTTATGCGAACCACTTCTGGCCCAATGTCTTCCTCATCGACGCGTATGGTTACATCCGTTACAACCACCCCGGCGAGGGCGCAGAAAATGAGATCGAGCGTGCCATCCAGGAGCTGTTGAAGGAAGCCCGCCCGGGCCAGGAGTTTCCGGGGAGCAACTCGCTTACGGCCGACGCCGATGCTTCCGCGCCCGGGTGCGGGGGCGCCACCACGCCCGAGATGTATGTGGGGGATTGGTCCGGACGCGGCGTGCTGGCGAATCCCGAGGGTTACCACGACCATAAAACCGTCGAGTACTCTCGGCAGGACACCGTGGAAGACGGACGCGTGTCGCTCGCCGGGCGCTGGGAAACTGCCAGGGACGGCATGATTTACCGCGGCAAACACAAGGGCGACGAACCGGGGGAGGACCGGGCTCTACTGGAGTACCATGCCCGCGAGCTTTACTCCGTGATGAACCTCGCGCGCGGCCGCGAGACGCGGCTCTACGTCATGCAAGACGGCAAATACCTGACCGCCGGCAATAAGGGGGCGGACGTTGAAATCGACTCTAAGGGGCGTTCTTACATTGAGGTGCGGACGCCGCGGATGTACTACCTGGTCCAGAATCCGCATTTCGGCAGCCATCGTGTGGAACTTTATCCTGCTGCCGATGGCCTGATGATCAATTCGTTTACCTTCGGCAACGATTGCCAGACCGATTTTGAACACTTATAGAGCAGCCCGTACCATAACGCCATGCAACCAACCGACTCCCCGGCGCGGCAACCCATCGCCCACCTCATTCTTGCGCCCGCGCTTGTCAGCCTTGCCGTTAGTATTCTTCGACTGACAGGCGAACTGGCCGACTGGTCGCAGAAGTACTTCAATACCCAAGTGGGTGGCGGGGGCGCCCTGGTGGGGATCACCTGGCTGGCCCCGATCTTTGGCGCGTATTTTGCGGTGAGACTTTTGCGAACCGGCGCCGGACCCCGATCGGCAGGAAGGGCCCTGGGATTCGCCCTCCTGGGCGCAGCTTTGGTGGTGGGTGGGGGCATGCTGGGGCCAATTCTGCCTTCGCTCTCGGGCTTCTACAGCCGGCTCATTTATATTTGGGTCGTGTACGTGGTCGCCGCCCTGATTACGCTCCCGGGATGGCCGGAGCTGTTCAAAGTCCAATTGGCCTATGCCTACGCAGCCAGGATCCCCGTGGTTGTGGTCATGTTCGTGGCTTTCCAGCAGGAATGGGTCACGCACTACAGCGCGCTCCCACGCGACACGCCGCCGGGATTCTCCCTTTGGCCTAAGTTTCTCTGGCTGGGGTTCTTCCCTCAATTGACCATCTGGGTCGGGTTTACGATGGTCTCGGGTATGCTTCTTGGAGCGATCATCGCTGTCGCCGCACGTCTCTTCCGGCGTTCTGTCCGGCTCTAGAGAGAGCTATTAGGTGCTCGCTTCGAATTGGGGGCGTAATCGAAGAGCCCAATCGGTCAACCTACAGTCGGAGTTCGATGAAGACAAGATACCCCGCCAAGGCCAAACCAAAGAGGGCGGTGAGAACCCCCACGAGGTCGACGACGAACCCCGCCGGCTCAAATCTTCCCGCCTCCAATTGGTCTCGCGTCCGGCGGTAGCGGGCCAACCCGGCCAACGTCAATAACACACCTGCCATAATGGCGAGGGTGCCGAACCAAACGGTGATTCCCCCGGCCGGTGATACACGCCCCTGAATCTGCATGAACTGACGGATGGCGATAGCGAACCGTCCGATCGCAAACCCGAAGACAACGATGGCGACTCCGGTGCGCACCCAGGCGAGAAAGGTCCGCTCGTTCGCCAGGTGATCGCGGGCGCGATTGGGGTTTTCCCCGGTCGACGGCCGATGGTCGTTATGATCGTTGAGGTTCAGTTCCGCCATGCACCTTAAGGAGACCCGAAAGGGAGCCAGGGTGGAGCTATTCCAGTGCCCCCTGGAGCAGCGCACCGGTCCCGGCGATGTTCTTTACCAGACCGTCGGGAATGTTATGTCGGGTCTTGAGATATTCCGGGCTGTTGTAGGAAAGCCAGACTTTGCCCTCGGTGTCCTCCCACACCAACGCCTTCAGAGGCAGATCAATGGCCAGGGTCGGAGAGGCGACCATCAGAGGAGTGCCAGCCTGGGGGCTGCCGAAGATCACCACCTGGGCAGGACGCATTGCCAACCCGGCCTTCTGTGCCTCGCCGCTGTGATCCACTCGGGCAAACACCGTGAGTTTGCGTGCCTCCAGGATGGATTCCAGTCGCTTTACGGTATCGGGCACGGAGTAGGGACTCCGAAGGTGAACGATGCCGTTGTCCGGTAATGTTGCCATGAGGATGCTCCTCCGATATGTATCTCAAACCCGAATCCCGCCGGCAGCTTGCATCGGCGACCTTGATACCCCTCGAAACCTTTTGCGCCCTACCCCAGTTGATGCACAAGGAGTCGGGAGGATGCGAAGGATGAATCATTCGCATTTCAACCCGGGCCATCTTTTCGCTCGCCGGATCAATATGAGCCGGAGGGTGAGCAAGTGGCGCCGACATGTTTTCCCCTGTCCGCAGCTTTTCGGGTTGCGGACGCCAAGCGGCGCGCGTAGAGTATCGCCATGTCGCGAGCGTACCGGCGCTTCGGAAACCTGGAATTCGAGCCGCCGGTCTGCCCTAAGCCGCGCCCAAGGATGTGGAGAATCCCGTGAAATGCATCGTGTTCTTACTTCTTCTAACTCTCATTTCATCGGCATGTTTTGCCCAAGGCAAGAAAAAAGATGATGCTGAGAAACCCGCGCAGTCGATCACTGAGCTCCAGCAGCGCTTGGAGAAGATACTTAAGGAGACGCATACGCCGGGAATGTCGGTGGCGATCGTCCATCGCGATGGCCCCGAGTGGGTGACCGGTCTGGGGCTGGCCGATGTGGCCGGCGGCCGCGCGACGACTGCGGAGACGCTCTTCCGGATCGGATCGACCTCGAAAGCCTTCGCCTCGCTCTCCATTCTCAAGCTGGCGCGGGAAGGCCGCCTTTCGCTGGACGATCCCGTCCGCAAGCTGGCGCCGGAGGTGTGGTTTGAAAACCGGTGGGAGGCCAGCGACCCGGTGTGCGTGGTCGACCTGCTCGAACACACCACCGGATGGGACGACATGCACTTGCGCGAATACGCCAAGGACGCTCCCGCCATCGGCCTGCGTGAAGCTTTGGAATACGACCATCACTCCCGCCTATCGCGCTGGCGGCCGGGGACGCGCATGGCCTATTGCAACTCCGGCCCCGCCGTGGCCGCGTACATTGTCGAGAAGATCAGCGGCCAGAAATTCGAAGACTACGTCGCGCAAAACTTCTTCGAACCCATCGGTATGAAGACGGCAACCTATTACCAGGCGCCTTCGCCACCCCTCACCAAGCTCTACCATCCGGACGGCAAGACGACCTACCCCTACTGGAATATCATTTATCGTCCCGCGGGCAGCATCAATGCTTCCGCCCAGGATATGGCCGCGTACGTCCAGTTCTATTTGAACCGCGGGGCGGTGAACGGCAAGCAAGTAATGGGGGCCGACGCGATCGACCGCATGGAGGTTCCCACCCGCACGTGGGCGGCGCAGGAGGGCCTGAAGGCCGGATACGGCTTGAGCAACTATGCCAGCATGCACGATGGTTTCGTTTTCCATGGGCACGACGGCGGCGTGGAGGGCGGCCTCACGGAGATGGCGTACCTGCCGGAATACGGAGCCGGCTATTTCTATAGCATCAACGCCGGCAATGGCGACGCCTTCGAGAAGATCGGTAAAGCGGTGCGCGGCTATGTCACGCGCGGGCTGCAAAAGCCGCCACTTCCGGCGGTGGTGCCGCTCGCCGCCAATGCCGCCACCTACGCCGGTTGGTACGTGGTTGATTCCCCTCGCGTTGAGATGCTCCACTTCTTCGAGCGCCTGCTGGGCCTTGCGTACGTTCGCATCAAGGGCGGCAAACTGTTTCTCTCGGCATTGGGCGCGATGAACATGGCGTTTATCCCGGTAACCGGCACTCAATTCCGCCGCGTTGACAAGAAAGAGTCCTCCGAACCCGTGGCCACGCTCGCCTTGCTGGCGACCAATCCGGAGGGGCGATTCATTCAATTGGCCGGTGGAATGCAGACGCTCCGGCACATTCCCGTTTGGCTCGGGTGGGCGCAGGTGGCGCTGGTGGCGTGGGTGGCGCTCGCGATCGTTTCGATCCTGGTATACGCTCCCTTCTGGCTCCTGGGGGGACTCAGCAAAAAGCGCCGCCGTCCCGCCGAGCGTGCGATGCGTGCGTGGCCCCTGGTGGCCGTTCTGTGCGTGGTGGCTGTGGTCGGGATCTTCATCGGCGTAAGCGGCAACGAGATCACGCGCCTGGGGAACATGACGGGCTGGTCGCTGGGCATCTTTCTCGGCACTCTCCTATTCGCCTTCGCCTGCCTGGCCGGCGCCGTGGGGTGGTGGCGCGCGCCCCGCCAGGAGGTCCGCGTCTGGGTGCGCAGGTATTCGGCGGCCGTCGCCCTGGCCCTGTTAATCGCCGCCGCCTACCTGGCGTATTGGGGCATCATTGGGCTTCGCACCTGGGCGTAGCCGGCGGCCGACGCTCGATCTCGTGCCATGGATCGGCTCATCCATTGGAGGCAAAGGTGGCGGAAGGAAGGCTGAGGCGCTGGGGCGCCGGCGCGCGGTTCCTGGCAATCACCCTCGCTTTGATTTGGACCACGCACGCCATCGCCTTCTTTGCGCATGAGTACGCCCACTCTGGCGCGGCTTGGCTGTTGGGGTACAAGGCCAATCCCCTGGCAATTGACTATGGCGGGTTCAACTTGCCCAACCTGCTGTTTTTCTCTCAGGTCGATGAGAATGTCGCCTATGACCCGATTTTTGGGCAGGGGCATGGGCCGGCCG